>NZ_JBEAAL010000040.1:0-41544 GCF_040066075.1 Neorhizobium phenanthreniclasticum | reverse complement strand
TCGACCTGCAGCAGAGCCTCAACCTCGCCTTCCTGTTCATCTCCCACGACATGGCGGTGGTGGAACGGGTGAGCCACCGGGTGGCGGTGATGTATCTCGGCGAGATCGTCGAGATCGGCCCGCGGGCAGCGGTGTTCGAGAACCCGCAGCATCCCTATACGAAGAAGCTGATGTCGGCCGTGCCGGTGCCCGATCCGTCGCGCCGCCGGATCAAGCGCAACATGTCGACCGACGAGATCAAGAGCCCGATCCGCCCCGTCAACTATGTGCCGCCCAAGCGCGAATACCGAGAGGTCTCACACGGGCATGTCGTCCAGGTGGGATAGGGGTGGAGTTTTCGGATGTTAGGGGCCCTCCAGTTCCCCTAATAGGCTACTAGATGGCTCCAGTGCCCAGACTTCCCTGCACGTTTGAACAAATGTGGTCGCGTCTTCCGTGGTAGAGGCCGCTAGTTCATTGTCGACGCCTTCGACTAGGCCATAGTCAGAAATCATGCGGTCGGTTCGCGCCCGGTTGAGAGTCATACCCAAGTGTTCGAGGTCTTTTTGTTGGTTTCGAATAATCTTGCCAAAATGCTCGATGACATGGGTATGACTTTCGGGCGCATCGAGCTTCTTTCCAACACCTCCAGATGCCAGAATGACCGCTGTGGCGCAGTGGTACATGGCATAGTAGGCTGAGTGAACGCACGCATTCGGTGCCTGCTCCCACGCCGCAAGACGTTGAGCTTCCTTCAAGTGAATGATGCTTTTGGAGAATTCGAGACGGGCCTTGTGTTTACGCACCTCCTCACCAATGGGTGTCACAGGCTCCTTGCGAGGTTTGTTTGTCTTTTTCTTTTTCGGTGGATGACTGAGGTTTTTAGCCATTAGCGCAGCTCAATACCCTCTTCTTGGACGCTAATTGCGAGGGGAAGTGATCGTGGCCGGTCCAAAAAGTCTGGTGGCACAGAGAATGCCTGAATATCAACGCCGGCAAGTACGTGGGGATAAGCTAAATCGGAAAGGATATGATCGGTTGCTCGGCGGCTTTCATCATTCTCAATGAAAACAACTACATCGTAGTCAGAATTGCTCTTGGCATCACCTCTGGCTCTTGAGCCAAATAGCTTGATGCTTTTAACGCGCGTTCCGAACCGTTTCTCAACATCCGCCCTAAACGACCGAAGGTGTTTAGCTGCTCGCTTGGATACCAATTGATCGAGTGAATGTTTGTGCATCGCGCTTCGTTCGCTCCTGCCGGCTTCGAACTAAGAATGTTCGCATTGAGTCCATTATTCTTATTAACAACATTCTTTAAGTTTGTTTCCAATCTTATGATCCGGAAAAGATGGCGCGGGGCCGATCGCGCCTGACAGCTTTCAGGATTGAGACGTCTGTTTGAATTGTCACGCGCAGGAAATAAGTGAATTTTCGATGCGTTTCTAGGGATACCCGGTTCCTATTATTGTTGTTCCAGCCGTTTGACAACTTCTCCGAAATCGTGGCAGCAACGCCGGGAGGAGAATTTCTGTCATGGCAAAACGGTCTGATACGCAAGGGCGGCTCGACGATGCAGCGCGGGCCGGTTGGCTCTATTACGTCGCTGGGCGCACCCAGGACGAGATTGCCGCGGCCATGAGCATATCGAGGCAGTCGGCGCAGCGGCTGGTGTCGCTCGCCGTGGCCGAACGGCTTATCAAGGTGCGGCTCGACCATCCGATTTCCGCCTGTCTGGAACTCGCTGAGGCCTTGAGGAAGAAATACGACCTCAAGCATGTCGAAGTGGTGCCGAGCGATCCGGCCGGTGTTTCGACGACAGTCGGGATCGCCGAAGCGGCTGCCGCCGAGATCGAACGCTGGCTGAAGCGGCCGGACCCGATCATCGTCGCCATCGGCACGGGCCGCACGCTGAAGGCCGCCGTCGACCAGTTGCCGCCGATGGAATGCCCGCAGCACCGTATCGTGTCGCTCACCGGCAATATCGGCCCGGACGGTTCGGCCGCCTTCTACAACGTCATCTTCTCGATGGCCGACGCCATCAAGGCGCGGCATTTCCCGATGCCGCTGCCGGTTCTCTGTTCATCCGCCGAAGAGCGGGAGACCCTGCACGACCAGGCGCTGGTGCGCTCGACGCTCAAGCTCGGCGCACAGGCGGACGTGACCTTCGTCGGCATCGGCGAGCTCGGCGTCGATGGTCCGCTCTGCGTCGACGGCTTCCTCGGCAAGGAAGAGATGCTGAAACTGGTCGAGGGCGGTGCGGCCGGCGAAATCTGCGGCTGGGTCTACGATCAAGAGGGGCGGCTGCTCGGCGACGCGATCAACGACCGGGTCGCCAGCGTTCCCATCCCCTCGCGGGAGACATCCGCGGTCATCGGAATCGCTCAGGGCAAGAAGAAGCTCGCCGCGATTTCCGCCGCGCTCAAGGGGCATATCATCAACGGTATCATCACCGACGAAGTGACCGCAGAGCATTTGCTCGCTGACTGAGCAAAAATTATTCCTTGTCAAATCAATGGCATGCCCTATGTCCGTTGCAGTGCAGCGACGAAAGTTGATTGACTTTTTGCGACATTCTGTGAGTAATTGCTCACGAGCAAAGCGAATGCTCGCATCCAATCTTCTCGGGAGGAAGATATGACATTGAAGACGGTTTTGCTGGGCGCCTGCTCGGCGCTGGCGTTTGCCGGGATTTTTTCCACCGGGGCTTCGGCCGAAACTCTCACGATCGCGACGGTCAACAACGGCGACATGGTCCGCATGCAGGGCCTGACCTCGGAGTTCACCAAGGCCAACCCGGATATCCAGGTCAACTGGGTCACGCTGGAAGAAAACGTGCTCCGCGAGCGCGTCACCACCGACATCGCCACCAAGGGCGGCCAATACGACATCATGACGATCGGCAATTACGAAGTGCCGATCTGGGCCAAGCAGGGCTGGCTGCTGGAGCTGAGCGGGCTCGGCGACGCTTATGACGTCGACGACCTTCTGCCGGCGATCCGCGGCGGCCTGACGGTGGATGGCAAGCTCTATGCCGCGCCGTTCTACGGCGAGTCGGCGATGATCATGTATCGCAAGGACCTGTTCGAGAAGGCCGGCCTTACGATGCCGGAAAGCCCGACCTGGAAATTCATCGGCGAGGCGGCCCGCAAGATCACCGACCGTTCCGCCGACATCAACGGCATCTGCCTGCGCGGCAAGGCCGGGTGGGGCGAGAACATGGCATTCGTCACGGCGCTTGCCAATTCCTACGGCGGCCGCTGGTTCGATGAAAAGTGGAACCCGCAGTTCGATCAGCCGGAATGGAAGGATGCGCTGCAGTTCTATGTCGACCTGATGAAGGATGCCGGTCCGTCCGGCGCCTCCTCGAACGGCTTCAACGAAAACCTGACGCTCTTCCAGCAAGGCAAATGCGGCATGTGGATGGACGCCACCGTCGCCGCGTCGTTCGTGTCCGACCCGAAGAACTCGACGGTTGCGGACAAGGTCGGCTATGCGATCTTCCCGACCAAGGAAGGCGTCGACAACCACGGCAACTGGCTGTGGTCGTGGAACCTTGCCGTGCCGACATCGTCGACCAAGGCGGAAGCGGCCCAGAAGTTCATCTCCTGGGCGACCAGCAAGGAATATACCCAGCTCGTTGCCTCCAAGGAAGGCTGGGCGAACGTTCCTCCGGGCACACGCACCTCGCTTTATGAGAACGAGGAATACAAGAAGGCGGCGCCTTTTGCCGAACCGACGCTGGCGGCCATGAATGCGGCCGACATCACCAAGCCGACCGTCAAGCCGGTGCCCTATACGGGCGGCCAGTTCGTGGCGATCCCGGAATTCCAGGCGATCGGCACGAATGTCGGACAGCTCTTCTCGGCTGTCATCGCCGGCCAGTCCTCGGTCGACGATGCGCTCGCCCAGGCGCAGACCGCCACCAAGCGTGAGATGATGCGCGCCGGTTACATCAAGTAATCCTCCCGAGCATCGGCCGCCCGGTACCCCTGTCTCCCCGGGCGGCCGAGATCTCAGGTAAATCGCCGAAATAACAAGAAACTTGGAATCCTGCGTCCTTCTCATCCCGCAAAGAAAAGGCGCAGGGACTATCAGGGAGGGCGTCGACATGGCTACGCAGAACACCAAGACGTTGGCACGCCTGATGATGGCGCCCTCCGTTCTGCTTCTTCTGATCTGGATGATCGTTCCCCTGGCAATGACGTTGTGGTTCTCGTTCCAGAACTACAATCTGCTCAACCCCGCCAATGTGAGCTTCGCCGGTCTCTTCAATTACCAGTTCTTCTACACCGATCCCGCCTTCTTCCAGTCGATCTGGAACACTCTGGTGATCGTTGGCGGCGTGCTCCTGATCACCGTCGTCGGCGGCATCGCGATCGCGCTCCTTCTCGACCAGCCGATCTTCGGGCAGGGGATCGTGCGTATCCTGGTCATCTCGCCCTTCTTCGTCATGCCGCCGGTTGCGGCGCTGATCTGGAAGAACATGATCATGCATCCGGGCTATGGCGTGCTGGCCGATATTGCCAAGTTCTTCGGCCTTCGCCCGATCGACTGGTTCGCGCAATATCCGCTTTTCTCGATCGTCGTCATCGTCGCCTGGCAGTGGCTGCCGTTCGCGACGCTGATCCTGCTCACCGCGCTGCAATCGCTCGACAGCGAGCAGAAGGAGGCGGCGGAAATGGACGGCGCCAATTTCGTCAATCGCTTCATCTACCTGACGCTGCCGCATCTCGCCCGTGCCATCACGGTCGTCATCCTGATCCAGACGATCTTCCTGCTTGGCGTCTATGCGGAAATCCTCGTGACCACCAATGGCGGCCCCGGTTACGCCTCCACCAACCTCGCCTTCCTGATCTACCGCACGGCGCTGCTCGGCTACGACGTCGGTGGAGCCTCGGCGGGCGGCATCATTGCGGTCATACTCGCCAATATCGTCGCGATCTTCCTGATGCGCGCGGTCGGCAGAAATCTGGACCGGTAGGAGCAAGACCATGGCACGTGCAGTCACCACAAGACACAAGATCACCGCCACGGTCTTTGCCTGGCTTGTTGCGCTCCTCATCTTCTTCCCGATCCTCTACACGCTGATCACCAGCATAAAGACGGAGCCGGAAGCGATTGCGGGTTTCAGCCTCATCCCATCCGGCACATTCGAGAACTACATCACGGTTCAGACGCAGCGCGACTACCTCAAGCCGTTCCTGAACTCGGTGATCATTTCGGTCGGGTCGACCGTCCTGGCGCTGATCATCGCGATCCCCGCCGCCTGGGCGATGGCGTTTTCGCCGACCAGGCGCACCAAGGACATCCTGATGTGGATGCTCTCTACGAAGATGATGCCGGCGGTCGCCGTCCTGGTGCCGATCTACCTGATGTTCCGCGATTTCGGCCTGCTTGACAGCCGCATCGGGCTCACCGTCATGCTGATGCTGATCAACCTGCCGATCGTGGTGTGGATGCTCTACACCTATTTCCGCGAGATCCCCGGCGAGATTCTGGAAGCGGCGCGGATGGACGGTGCCGGTCTCTGGCAGGAGATCGTCTACGTGCTGACGCCGATGGCGGTGCCCGGCATCGCCTCGACGCTGCTCCTCAACATCATCCTGGCCTGGAACGAGTCCTTCTGGACGATCCGGCTGACGACCACCAATGCGGCGCCGCTGACGGCCTTCATCGCCTCGTTCTCCAGCCCTCAAGGTCTCTTCTGGGCGAAGCTTTCGGCAGCCTCCACCATGGCGATCGCGCCGATCCTCATCCTCGGCTGGTTCTCTCAGAAACAACTCGTTCGCGGCCTCACCTTCGGCGCGGTTAAGTAGGGGAAGAAAGATATGGGCAGCATAACCCTCAAAAACGTGTCGAAGGTTTTTGGCGAGGCGAAGGTCATCCCTTCGATCGACCTCGACATCACCGATGGCGAATTCGTCGTCTTCGTCGGTCCTTCGGGTTGTGGCAAATCCACGCTCTTGCGCCTCATTGCGGGTCTGGAAGATGTTTCCGGCGGCAACATCCTGATCGATGGTAAGGACGTGACGGCGGCAGCGCCGGCCGAACGCGGTCTGGCAATGGTGTTTCAATCCTATGCGCTCTATCCGCATATGAGTGTCAGGAACAACATCGCATTCCCGCTCAAGATGGCGAAGGCCGACAAAGCCATCATCGACAAGAAGGTTGCGGATGCGGCGCGGGTGCTGAACCTCACCGACTACCTTGAGCGCCGCCCCTCGCAACTTTCGGGCGGCCAGCGCCAGCGCGTCGCGATCGGCCGCGCCATCGTGCGTGAACCGTCCGCCTTCCTGTTCGACGAGCCGTTGTCGAATCTCGATGCGGCATTGCGTGGCACGATGCGTCTCGAGATCAGCGATCTGCACCATCAATTGAAGACGACGATGGTCTACGTCACTCACGACCAGGTGGAGGCCATGACCATGGCCGACAAGATCGTCGTTTTGAACCGCGGCAATATCGAGCAGGTCGGCTCGCCGCTCGACCTCTACCGCACCCCTCGCAATCTCTTCGTTGCAGGCTTCATCGGCTCGCCGCGAATGAACTTCATCGAGGGCACCTTTGCGCAGTCGAAGGGTGCCAGGACCGTCGGCATTCGGCCGGAACACCTTGGCTTGTCGAAGGACAGCGGTGTCTGGACCGGTACGGTGAAGGTTGCGGAACATCTCGGCGCCGACACTTTCCTGCATCTCGATGTCGATGGCATCGGCCAGATCACTGCACGATGCGACGGTGAATTCGGCGCGCAATACGGCGACCGCATTCATCTCATACCCGACGAGACCAAGCTGCACCGTTTCGATGACAAGGGGTTGGCGATCAAGGCCTGAGGTTGTGACGAGGCTGCGAATGTTCCGTCGTCATGCTCGGGCTTGTCCCGAGCATCTGCAAACGGTCCGATAGTCTCGACGTGGATAGATCCTCGGGACAAGCCCGAGGATGACGGCAAGGGAGTGCAACGTGCCATCAAACCGGGGCCTTGCGATCGAGGTCGGAGTGTTGGTCTGATTTATCTGGCCTGGGATTTCTTGGGCCGCACCGGAGTATAAGACAATGACTGTGAAGCTTTCGCTGGCGAGCTTGAAAGACGCTGCGGCAACCGCCGCCGTGCCGGCCTATGATCCGAAGAACCTGACAGGCGGCATCGTGCATTTCGGCGTCGGCAATTTCCACCGGGCGCATCAGGCTGTCTATCTCGATGATTTGTTCAATACCGGCAAGGACCACGACTTTGCGATCATCGGCGCCGGCGTCATGCCGTCCGATGCAGCCATGCGCGAGAAGCTGAAAGCCCAGGATTTCCTGACCACCGTCGTCGAACAGGACAACAACAGGACCGCCGCCCGCATCACTGCGCCGATGGTGGATATCATTGCGCCCGACCAAAAAGAGGCGCTGATCGAAAAACTCGCCGATCCGGCGATCCGCATCGTTTCGATGACAATCACTGAAGGTGGCTATTTCATCGATGCCTCGGGCCAGTTCAACCCGGCCCATCCGGCGATCGCCGCGGATGCCAGCAACCCGCAAAACCCGGAGACCGTGTTCGGCCTTATCCTCGCCGGACTCAAGGAGCGCAAGGCGAGGGGAGTACCTCCCTTCACCATCATGTCCTGCGACAACATTCCCGGAAACGGCGAGGTCACGGAAAACGCCGTTATCGGCCTCGCCAGGCTTTCCGACCCGGACTTCGCCCGCTGGATCCACCAGAACGTCGCGTTTCCGAATTCGATGGTCGACCGGATCACGCCGGCCACCGGACAGCGCGAGATCGACATCCTCAGGAACGACTTCAATATCGACGACAACTGGCCGGTCTTCTGCGAAGAGTTCAAGCAATGGGTGATGGAGGACAAGTTTCCTGCCGGGCGTCCGCGGCTGGAAGAGGTGGGTGTCCAGTTCGTGCCGGATGTGGCTCCCTACGAGCTGATGAAGATCCGCATCCTGAACGGCGGCCATGCGGCGATCGCCTATCCGGCCGCTCTGCTCGACATCCATTTCGTCCATGAGGCGATGGAGCATCCGCTGATCCGCGCCTTCCTCGCGAAGCTCGAAACGGACGAGATCATCCCGATCATCCCGCCGGTGCCGGACACAAACCTCCATGACTATTTCGCGCTAATCGAGCACCGTTTCCTCAATCCGAAGATCGGCGACACCATTCCGCGGCTTGCCCAGGATGGTTCCAATCGCCAGCCGAAGTTCATCCTGCCTTCCACCCGCGACCGGCTTGCCAAGGGTCTCGAGATCGTCGGCCTGTCGCTCGTCTCGGCGCTGTGGTGCCGTTACTTTGCCGGCACGTCCGACAGCGGCAGAGAGATCGTCTTCAACGATGCGAGCGCCGACAAGCTGCATGCGGCGGCGTTGGAGGCCAAGGATAATCCGGAGGCCTTCCTTGCCTTCGACGAGATTTTTGGGGAAGTTTCGAATTCCGAGCTGTTCCGGAAGCGCTTCGCTCATGCGCTTGCGACGCTCTGGAAAGAGGGGACGGCGAAGACGCTCGAACTTTATCTTTCGGGTGAACTCGTCAAATAACGGGCAGGCAGGACACGTGCTGCAGACGGCAGGGCCATTGGTGATCTTCGATTGCGACGGAGTGCTGGTCGATAGCGAAACCGTCTCGATCCGCGTGCTGCTCGACGGGCTTCGCAGCAAGGGCCTCGAAATGGATGAGGCGGAGGCCTATCGCCATTTCCTCGGCCGCAGCCTCGGCACCGTCACACGCACCATACGCGAGGAGTTCGGCATCGATGCCGACGAGAGCTTTCTCGAAGGCATGCGCCAAGAACTCTATGCGCGCTTCCGTGCCGAGCTCAAGCCGATGCCGGGCATTGCCGAAACGCTGGATGCCCTGAGCTTTCGCCGTTGCGTGGCTTCGTCCAGCCAGCCGGAACGTATCCGCCTGTCGCTTTCGATCACCGGTCTTATCGGCAGACTGGAGCCGAACATCTTCTCCGCCGCCATGGTGGCGCGCGGCAAGCCCGCACCCGACCTTTTCCTGCATGCGGCGAGTCAGATGGGCGCCGATCCGCAAAACTGCATCGTCATCGAAGACAGCCCCGCCGGCATTGAAGCGGGGCATCGCGCCGGCATGGCGGTCTTCGCCTTTGTCGGCGGTTCGCATGCCGGCACTCCCGGCTACCGGGAGCGGATCGACGCGCTTTCGCCGGAAGTCGTGTTTGACGCCATGCCGGATTTGATCCACCTTGTCCAAAAACATATAGAGGATCGCGGAGGATCGGCTTTCTGGTAACCGCGCTGCGCGTCGGGGCCGACTGAGGCGAACTTGAGGGACAGGAAACAAATCCGGATGCGTGATCACTTGGTTGCGGTCGACATCGGCACCGGCAGCGCACGCGCCGGGGTGTTTGACCGCAACGGGCATCTGCTCGCCAAGGCGAAGCACCCGATCCTGATGTTCCGCCCGAAGGAGAACCACGCCGAACACGATTCCGAGGACATCTGGGCCGCCACCTGCCGCTCGGTGCGGGAGGCGATGGCCGAGGCCGGCATTCAGGCTTCGCAAGTCGCCGCGATCGGTTTCGACGCCACCTGCTCGCTCGTCGCCCGCGACCGCGGGGGCGCGCAGCTTAGCGTCTCCACTAGCGGCAAGGACAGCCAGGACACGATCGTCTGGCTCGACCACCGGGCCATCAGGGAGGCCGACCAGCTTTCCGCTACCGGACACAAGGTGCTGGAATTCTCCGGCGGCTCGCTGTCGCCCGAGATGGAAATGCCTAAGCTGATGTGGCTGAAGAAGAACCTGCCGCGAAGCTGGGCGAGGGCAGGGTATTTCTTCGACCTTGCGGATTTCCTGACCTGGAAGGCGACCGGCTCACCGGCCCGCTCGCGCTGCACGCTGACGGCAAAGTGGAACTATCTCGCCCATGAGAATCCGGGCTGGAGTGCGGATTACCTGGCGCTTGCCGGTCTTGATGATCTTCTGGAAAAGGGCAGTCTGCCGGAAGATACGATAGGGGTGGGGACGAGCATGGGAAGGCTCAGCCCGCAGGCTGCCGAAGAACTCGGCCTCGATACCGGCGTGCAGGTGGCGCCGGGCATGATCGATGCCTATGCCGGCGCTTTCGGGGTTCTTGGTGGCGTTTCCGGAGCCAGCAAGCTGGAAACCAGCGTCGCCCTGATCGGCGGTACGTCGAGCTGCATCGTCGCCTTCGCGAAGGATGCCAAGCCCGGCCGCAGCCTGTGGGGCCCCTATTACGAGGCGATCCTGCCCGGTCACTGGCTTGTCGAGGGCGGCCAGTCGGCGGCCGGCGCGCTGCTCGACCATATCGTCCGCATGCACGCGGCCGGCGGCGAGCCGACGGCGGAACTGCATGGCCGGATCATCGCCCGTATCGGCGAGCTGCGCGCCGAGAACGAGGGCGACATCGCTCCCAACCTGCATATCCTGCCGGACTTTCACGGCAACCGCTCGCCGCTTGCCGATCCGCACGCGACCGGCGTGATCAGCGGGCTGACGCTCGACACGTCCTTTGACGGGCTCTGCAGGCTCTACTGGCGGAGCTGCGTGGCAGTCGCGCTCGGGATCCGGCATATCCTGGACGCGATCTCGGATTACGGCTACCGCTTCGAGATCCTGCATGTCACCGGCGGGCATGTGAACAACCCGCTGCTCGTCGAACTCTATGCGGACGTCACCGGCTGCAAGGTCGTGATCCCCGAAACCCGCGACGCCGTTCTGCTCGGCACGGCGATGGCGGCTGCGGTCGCGGGCGGCGTGCACGGCAGCCTGTTCGATGCCGGCCAGGCGATGGACGGTGGCGGCACCGAGCGGCTGCCGAACCCCGCCCGGACGGAGCAGTATGGCCGGGACTATCGGCGGTTCCTCGCGATGATCCGGCACCGGGAGGAGCTGCGGGGGATTGGTAATGAATGAGATCAAACTTTCCGGCATCTACCGCGCATACATTGCCTGCCTGAATAGCCAGGACTGGGACAGCCTCGATCGCTTCGTCGACGATGAGGTTATCCATAATGGCCGGCAGCTCGGCATTTCCGGTTATCGGGATATGCTGACACGGGACTTCGAGCAAATTCCGGACCTGCATTTCGACATCGAGCTGCTCGTGTGCGATCCGCCGCATGTAGCGAGCAGGCTTGCGTTCGACTGCACGCCCAAGGGGGCGTTTCTCGGCCTCGACGTCCATGGGAAGAGGGTGGCGTTTGCCGAAAACGTCTTCTACCGGTTTCAGGCGGAAAAGATCGCGGAAGTCTGGTCGGTCATCGACAAGGCGGCCATCGAGGCTCAGCTTTAGCCGCTCTACGGCAGGATCCGGTTCGTCATCAGCCATTTCACGGAGCGGGGCCAGGCGTAGTTCGCGCCCATGCGCAGATCGGTGAAACCCACCGAAACGGGCTTGCCGGTTTCAGCGTCAAGGATGCGGATGAACATCGTATGCTCGGTCCGGTTGACGCGGGTGACGACGCCCAGCAGAGCAAGGGACGCGCCGTGCTCCTTGGCAATCTTGCCTTCACAGCCGCCACAGTTGCGCAAACCGTGCGGCGCCGCCGGCTGCTCATTCCCGGCCTGCGCCTCTATGATCGTGAAGCGCCCCGATTGGGAGAGCATGTCCTTCGCAACCCGAGCGGATTCGGACAGATAGCGCCTGTCGTGTTCATCCGGTGGGATTATTCCCGCTCCGGCGCTCTTATCTTCCAGTTCGAAGGGAAATACCTCGATCGACATCCGCTTTGTCTGCTCGGCCTGCGCAAATGCGCAGGTGCCCGCAAGCAGCGTCATCAGGACAGTCAATATGCGAAGGCGCATGGTCTCCTCCCGTCCATGTGGCGGCGATCATACACGGTCTGACGGCCCAAATCACGTTCAAAGCAGAGAGGGTTGCTAATGCAGATGTCTCAGCTTGTCGGGGTTTCGCACCACATAGATGGCCGTGATCTTGCCGTCCTCGATGTCGAGCGCGGTCGTCTGGAGTTCGCCGTCCGCCTCCAGCGTGACGAAACCGGGCAAGCCGTTGACGAAGCCGGCACGCACCAGTTTCGAACCGTGCTTCTGGAAGAGAGCCGCCAGATTTTCGTGCAACTGCATCACGGCATCGAAGCCGAAGCTGGGCTTCACGGCTGCCGGGCGTTTGCCGCCGCCATCCGAATGAACGCTGACATCGGCCGCCAGCATCGCGCCAAGCGCCTTCATGTCGCCGCTGCGCGAGGCCGCATAGAAAGCCTCGGCAAGCTCGACACCCCGCTTCTTGTCGATCTGGAAGCGGGCTCTCGCCTCGCGAACGTGGGTGCGGGCACGGGTGGCGAGCTGGCGGCAGGCGGCTGCGTCACGCTCGATGGTCGCCGCGACCTCCTCGAAGCCGAGACCGAACACGTCATGCAGCAGGAAGGCCGCCCGTTCGAGCGGCGACAGGCGCTCCAGTGCCAGCATCAGCGGCAATGTGACGTCCTCCTCTTCGTCCTCCTCCACCACGGGGTCGGGAAGCCAGGGGCCGACATAAGTCTCGCGCTGGCGTCGCGCCGACTTCAACTGGTCGAGGCAGAGGCGCGTCACCGTGCGGCGCAGGAACGCTTCCGGCTCGCGCACTTCGCTCCGGTCGGCCTTCATCCATCGGATGAAGGCCTCCTGCACCATGTCCTCCGCATCGGCCACCGATCCGAGCATGCGGTAGGCGACACGCATGAGCTTCGGACGCAGCGGATCGAAGCTCGCCGCTGCATCCTCTTGGCCAAGATCCGCCATCACGCGGCCACGTCCGCCTGGGCGGCCTTCGCGACTGCGGGTTCGAACCAAAGGCCGAAGCCGACCGCGAGGCGATTCCATCCGTTGATGACATTGATCATCAAAGTGAGCTTCACCTGTTCCTCCGCCGTGAAATGGCCCCACAGGGCTTCATAGGCGCTTTCCTGCGCATGTCCTTCCGAAAGCCGGGTCAAGGCTTCGGTCCAGCCTAGCGCAGCACGTTCGCGATCGGAATAGCAAGGCGCTTCACGCCAGGCAGACAGGAGATAGATGCGCTGTTCGGTTTCGCCCTGTGCGCGGGCTTCCGCCGTGTGCATATTGATGCAGTTGGCGCAGCCGTTGATCTGCGAGGCGCGGATCTTCACGAGTTCGATGAGGCTCGGCTCGAGGCTCGCGGCAACATCGACCGATACTCCCATCCACTTTTTCATCAGCGCAGGAGCGGCGGAGAAGACATCAATCTTGGCAGTCATGGTCGGTTTCCTTCTGTTGGTTACGACACCATGACGAGACAGGATTTGCCGGTGTGACATGCCCCACAAAATTTTCTTGGTGGCGCCCCATCCGACTGACGCTTGCTCCGGCACCTTCCTGAACCTACATGTTTCCCGCTTAACTGGAGACGCCGATGATCCTCGACGCCGCACGCCTTTCGCTGATCAACCTTTTCGCGCCGGAGACGCGCGCCGTCTTCTGGAAGACGCTGGGGCTCACCATCCTCGTGCTCGTAGGCATCTGGTTCGCCTTGCGCGAGATTTTCATTCTCTACGCCTGGCCGTGGTTCGCGGCTTTCTTCCCCGACATGCCCGACTGGACCGGCTGGCTCACCCTGATTGCGGCGATTGCCGCCGGGATCGGTTTGGCGCTGGCGCTGGCGCTTCTGATCGCGCCGATCACCGCGCTGATCGCCGGTCTATTCCTCGACGATGTCGCCGAGGTGGTCGAAAAACGCGACTACCCCAACGATCCGCCCGGAAAGGCGATGCCGCTCGGGGAGGCGGTCGCTAGTTCCATCAAGTTCCTGGGCGTCGTCATCGTCGGCAACATTATCGCGCTTTTCCTGCTGTTCATTCCCGGTATCAACCTGGTCGCCTTCTTCCTGGTGAACGGTTACCTGCTCGGCCGGGAATTCTTCGAATTCGCGGCGATGCGTTTCCGGTCGCCGCTGGAGGCCCGCGCCTTCCGCGCGAAACATGCCTCGACCGTGTTCATGGCGGGGCTCCTGATCGCCTGCTTCCTGGCGGTCCCGATCGTCAACCTTCTGACGCCGCTCTTCGCGGCCGGCCTGATGGTGCATCTCCACAAGATGATTTCGAAGCGCGATCCGGCGTTCAGGGGTTAGGTGGGCAGAGCGGATGTGTCGTAGAGGGCGGCAAATTCCGGGCTTGGCATGATCGGCGTGATCACATCGATCAGCACGCCATTCGGATCGGCGGTGATGAAGTGCCGCTGGCCGAAATCCTCGTCGCGGAGGTCCTGCCGGATCGGCAGGCCGGCCGCCTTGAGGCGGGCGTAGACCGAGTCGACATCCTCCACTTCGAAATTCAGGATGAGACCGGAGACCTTGCCGCGGCCGCTTTCCGGGATCGTGTCATGACTGCCGTCGAGGATGGCGAGTGTCACGTGTTCGCTCTCCCCCGATTGCAGATGCACATACCAGTCTGCCGAAAACAGAGCCTCAAAGCCGAGGTGTTCGACGTAGAAGGCCGCCGTTCCGCCGACGTCGTCGGTCATGATGACGGGATAATAGCTGGTCGATTTCATAGCTTTCCCTTTCCGTGCGCTTAAGATACATTCAGCCTGTATGTTTTATAGATACATTCTGTCTGTATGTAAACATGGGGAGAAAAAATATGGCGCGCAGCAATCGCGAACGCACGGACGCGACCCGAACCGCTCTTCTGGATGCGGGTAGGGCGCTCTTTATCGAAAAGGGATATGCGGAGACCGCAACGCCCGAGATCGCCGCGGCGGCCAAGGTTACGCGCGGCGCTCTCTATCATCATTTTCCTGACAAGAAGGCTCTGTTCTGGGCCGTAATCGAGCGTGAAGCCGATCACGTCGCGGCAGATATCGAGGCACGCTCCGCGGAGGCTTCATCGGCGCGGGACGCTCTGCTGCAGGGTGCCTCCGCTTATTTCGATGCCATGGCGGCACCGGGCCGAACGCGGCTCCTGTTGCGGGAGGCACCGGCCCAGATTGCGATCGATTCCGGGGAAGGCGAGGACCCTGCGGAAGCGGGCCTCAAGATGGGCCTTTCCCACCTGCTGGCCGGCTCGGACCTGCTCTCCCTGCTCGATCCGCTGACGGTGCTGATCTCGGCCGCTTTCGAGCGCGCGGCGATCGCCATCGATTGCGGCGGCAATCGCGAGGAATATGAAGCGGCGATCGCGGCTCTACTCGACGGCCTCTGCAACGCCGATCACCTGCGGCGGTAGTTCGGCGAGCGGTGCCGGCACGTCGCAGGTCTTTTCGGGCGAACGACAGAGGTCGGCGATGATGCAGCACTCGCATTCGGGCTTTCGCGCCTTGCAGGTGTAACGCCCGTGCAGGATCAGCCAGTGATGCGCGCGGAAGAGATAGTGGTCCGGAATGACCTTGAGCAGGTGCTGTTCCACCTCGTCCGGTGTCTTGCCGGGGGCGAGCAGCAGCCGGTTGGCGAGCCGGAAGATATGCGTGTCGACGGCAATCGTCGGGATACCGAAGGCCATGGACATGACGACATTCGCCGTCTTGCGGCCGACGCCGGGCAGCCGCATCAGCTCCTCGCGGGTCTTCGGTACTTCGGAACTGAACTCATTGATCAGCAAGCGCGACAGCGCAATGACGTTCTTCGCCTTGTTGCGGTAGAGCCCGATCGTCCTGATATATTGAGTGACGCCTTCCTCGCCGAGTGCCAGCATCTTCTCCGGCGTATCGGCCACCTTGAAGAGGGCCCTTGTCGCCTTGTTGACGCCCGCATCGGTTGCCTGCGCCGAGAGCGCCACGGCAACCACCAGCGTGAACGGATTCACATGCTCCAGCTCGCCCTTCGGCTCCGGCCGCTGCACGGAGAAGCGGCGGAAGATTTCCTCCAGCTCCGCTTTTGAATAGGCGGATCTGAAGCGCTTCGGCTTGCGTGCCGACGCGTGATTTGACTTTTGCAAGGTGCTGGTGCTGGATTTGGGTTTCGGAGTCGCCATATCCCTGTATAGCCAGCCTGTCCGAAGGAAAGCAACGTGGACGTTTGCAACGATCAACCCGTTTTTGCCGCCGAACTCACGCCGCATCGCTCGCTCGGCCGGCGCGGTTTCCATGTCGTGCTCATGCTGTCCGGCAGTATCTGTTTCCTTTACGGCGCCTTCTTTCTGATCACCGGTGCGTGGCCGATCGGTTTCTTCTTCGGGTTCGATTTTCTCCTGCTCTATTTCGCGCTGAAGATGAGTTATCGCTCCGGCCGGGCGCGGGAGGAAGTGATGGTCTCGCGTACCCATCTGTCGATCAGGAAGTTCTCGCCGGCCGGCCGCATGGTGGAGCATTGCTTCAATCCGTTCTGGGCGCGCTTCCGCGTCAATCGTCACCAGGAGTTCGGGATCACCTCCATGTATGTGACGGGCGAGGGACGCTTCACGGATATCGGTTCGTTTCTCAATCCGGACGATCGCGAGAGTTTTGCGAAAGCCTTTCGGGGCGCGTTGGCAACTGTCAAACAAAGGTTATGATCCGGCAAGAAACGGGTGGTTTCGGCGAAGCCGAAGGGACATTTATGAGCGAAAGGAGAGATGTCATGAACGCTTTTGCTCAGATCACTCAGCCCGTCATCGATGTGACGCCGGAGGATTCCGATTACGAGACCGTCCGCCGTGTCATCGAGCTGATCACGCTCGACTACCGCGACCAGCCGTCGCTTGAAACCATCGCCGCAGAACTCGGCCAGTCGCCCACCCAGCTCCAGAAAGTCTTTACCCGCTGGGCCGGCCTCTCGCCGAAAGCTTTCCTGCAGGCCGTGACGCTCGATCATGCCAAGCGCCTGCTCGGCAAGGAGGAGATGCCGCTGCTCGAAGCTTCCTACGAGCTGGGCTTGTCCGGCCCCGGCCGTCTGCACGATCTTTTCGTCACCCACGAAGCCATGTCGCCCGGCGAATGGAAGGCACGCGGCGGCGGCCTGACGATCCGTTACGGTTTCCACCCGTCGCCTTTCGGCGTAGCGCTCGTCATGGCGACGGATCGCGGCCTGTCTGGGCTTGCCTTCGCCGATCTTGATGGGGAAAAGGCCGCCTTCGAGGACATGGCCCGTCGCTGGCCGAATGCGGCGTATATCGAGGATCAGGAGGCCACCGCGCCCTATGTCAGCCGTATCTTCGATCGCGCGCAATGGTCCTGCGATCAGCCGCTCAAGGTCGTTCTGATCGGCACGGATTTCCAGGTGCGGGTCTGGCAGAGCCTGTTGAAAATCCCGTTCGGCAAGGCGGTCACCTATTCGGATGTCGCCTGCGATATCGGCCAGCCGACCGCGAGCCGCGCGGTCGGCGCCGCGATCGGGGCCAATCCGGTCTCCTTCGTTGTGCCCTGCCACCGGGCGGTCGGAAAAAGCGGCGCGCTCACCGGCTACCATTGGGGGCTCACCCGCAAGCGGGCGATCCTCGGCTGGGAAGCGGGGAATGCCTAAGCCTCTCCGGCCAGTCTCAACAGTTCCCTCGCCCCCGTCTCGTCGGTGATCAGCGTATTGCAGCCGATGCGGCGGATGGTGGCGCGGATGGCGACGGCGCGGTGTGCGCCGCCGGAGGAAAGCACGATGTGCTTTGCCTTTTTCAGGGTGTCGAGGTCGATCGACATTACCCGTTCGTTGAGCTTGTGATCGACCGAGTTGCCTTCAGCGTCGAGGAAGTTGAACATGGTGTCGCAGACGCAGCCGGCCGCGATCAGCCGGTCGAGTTCCGCCCTGGAGATGAAGCCCTCCGAAAGCGAGGTGGAATGCGGGCCGATATCGCCGCAGCTCACCACCGCGAGGTCGAGGTTTTCGGCAAGGTCGTAAATGGTGTTCAGCCCGCATTTGTCGATCAGCGCCCGCTTGGTGGTGACCGAATCCACGAGCAGCGGCGCGAGGAACATGTAGCATTCGGCGCCAAGATGGCCCGCGAACCGCCATGTATAGTCGATCGGGTTGGTCTGGTGCACGGCGACGATGCCGCCAAGCAGCGAGACGACCTTGCAGTTCTCGCGCCTGGGCGGGCGGAAGCTCGACAGCGAGGCGGTCATGGTGCGGCCCCAGCCCACGCCGATCGTCATGTCATTCTGTATCACTTCGGAAAGGAACTGCCCGAGCGCCAGGCCGACGGCGCTTGCCATCGCCGTTGCGCTCTCGTCGCGCGGCGCCGGGACCACGATCGCCTCGTCCAGCCCGTATGCCTTTTCCAGCCGGGTTGCGAGCTCGACGCAGGTGTCGATGCCCTCGCTGATCCAGATCTGCACTTCGGAACGCTTCATCGCCTCGTCGAGAAGGCGGATCACCGTCGATCGGCTGATGCCGAGCCGTTCCGCGACATCTTTCTGTGTCAGACCCTGGTTATAGTAGAGCCAGGCCGCGCGCAGCCTCAGCGAGCCGGCTTCGGAATAGGCGGTGTGGGTCTCGCGTCTGAGCTTGGCCAATGGGCCTCCGGCGGGCATGGTTCAATATCCGACGATATTGGCTCATGTGAAACATATGTCAATTCCGAAGGGCAAATGTCTTGACTTCCCGGCCGCCGAGGGACGATAGTCCCTGAGGGTGCGCTGGGAGCAAAATTGCGCCTGAAGCGTTAAGATTGATATCGAGGATTACCCGGATGACGTCGAAACTAGAGCAACTTCGTTCCATGACCACGGTCGTCGCCGACACCGGCGATATCGAGGCGGTCGCCCGCCTGAAGCCCGTGGATTGCACCACCAACCCCACCATCGTGCTCAAGGCGCTCGGCACGCCCGTTTTCGCCGACAAGGTGAAAGAAGCGATCGCCTGGGGGCGCAAGCAGGGCGGTCAGGAAGAAGCGGTCGTGTCCGCCGTGGCCGACCGGCTCGCGATCGACGTGGGCGCCGCGCTTGCCGGGATCGTGCCCGGTCGCGTCTCGACCGAGGTCGATGCCGACCTTTCCTTCGACACGGAAGCATCGATCGCCAAGGCACGCTCCATCATCGCCGCCTATAAGGAGCGCGGCATCGACCGCGACCGCATCCTGATCAAGCTCGCCTCCACCTGGGAAGGCATCCGCGCAGCGGAAGTGCTGCAGACGGAAGGTATCGACTGCAACTTGACGCTTCTCTTCTCCATGGCCCAGGCGATCGCCTGCGCCGAGGCCAAGGTCTTCCTGATCTCGCCCTTCGTCGGCCGCATTCTCGACTGGTACAAGAAGTCGACCGGCCAGGATTATACGGCCGAAACCGATCCGGGCGTTCTCTCCGTCCGGCAGATCTACAATTACTACAAGGCGAACAATATCAACACGATCGTCATGGGTGCCTCCTTCCGCAATGCCGGCGAGATCGAAGCGCTGGCCGGTTGCGACCGGTTGACGATCAGCCCGGCGCTGCTCGAGGAGCTCGACAAGGATACGGGCACGCTGACGCGCAAGCTTTCGCCCGACACGTTCAAGGCCGAGCCGCTCCAGTCGCTCGACGAGAAGACGTTCCGCTGGATGCTGAACGAGGACCAGATGGCGACGGAAAAGCTTTCCGATGGCATCCGCCTTTTCGCCAAGGACCTCGTGGCGCTGCGCCAGATGGTCCGCAAGGAGCTGACGCTCGCGGCTGCGTGATCGTTTCGACAGGCTTACAAGCAGAAGGCCCGGAGCGATCCGGGCCTTTCCCTTGTGAAATTGCCCCTCACCCTCTCCCCGCTCGCGGGGAGAGGGGACGTGCCTAACGCAACGTTCACGGTGAAGGAAACCGGCGCGGCATATGTCCTTCTCCCGTGAAAACGGGGAGAAGGTGGCGGCAGCCGGATGAGGGGCATACAAATCAAGCCGCCTGCGGCACTATGGTCGCGGAGCCCGGCTTCTTCAGCAGGAGAACCGAGATCGCGGCGATCATGCACATCACTCCGGCGATTTGCAGGGCGGGCATATAGGTGTTGAAGTCGCTCTTGAAAAAACCGGCGCCGAAGGCGGCTGTGGCAGCCCCGATCTGATGGCCGGCAAATACCCAGCCGAAGACGAGGCCGGCCTTCTCGCGGCCGAACTTTTCGGCGGCGAGCTTCACGGTCGGCGGAACGGTCGCCACCCAGTCAAGCCCGTAGAAGATCGCGAAGACCGACAGTTCCACCAAGCTGAAACCCGAGAGGGACAGGTAGATCAGCGACAGGCCGCGCAGGCCGTAGAACCAGAAGAGCAGATAGCGGTTGTCGAACCGGTCGGAGAGCCAGCCCGCGAAGATCGTGCCGAAGAAATCGAAAATACCGATCACCGCGAGTGTGCTGGCGGCCGTCACGGCGGCCATGCCGAAATCGCCACAGATCGAGATCCAGTGGGTCTGGATGAGCCCGTTCGTCGAAAGCCCGCAGACGAAGAACGTGCCGAACAGAACCCAGAAGACCGGGTTGCCGGCGACGCTGTAGAGGGTGACGAGCGGGGAGGCAAGCGTCGCGAGCAGCTTGTGGTCCTGCTTCGGCGGCTTCGATACTGCCGTCTCGCCATATGCCGGCAGTCCGACGTCGGCGGGATGATCGCGCATCAACAACAGGACCAGCACCATCGCGGCGGCGATGACTGCAACGGTCAGCGTCAGCGCCGAGCGCCAGCCATAGGCTTCGGTCATCGCGGCCAGAAGCGGCAGGAAAACGAGCTGGCCGGTGGCGTTGCTTGCCGTCATCAGCCCGATGACGAGGCCGCGGCGCTTGGAGAACCAGCGGGTCGCGACCGTCGCTCCCAGGACCAGCGCGGTCATGCCGGTGCCGACGCCGATCACCACGCCCCAGAGAAGGACAAGTTGCCAGACCTCTGTCATGAACAGCGAGACGACGATGCCGCCCATGATGAGCGCCAAGGCTGTCGCCACCACCTGCCGGATGCCGAAATGGTTCATGAAGGCGGCGGCGAAGGGGCCGAGCAGGCCGAAGAGCACCAGGCGCACGGCCATGGCCGACGAGATGTCGGCAATGTCCCAGCCGAATTCCTGGTGCAACGGCTGGATCATCACGCCCGCCGACCCCATGGCGCCGGCGGTTGCCAGCATGGTCAGGAAGGTGGTCGCGGCGACCACCCATCCGTAGTGGAGGTCTCTGCCGGCCATCCATCGTGCGGCGCTGGTGGAGATCATGTCTAGTCCCTTTCCTGATCCTTGCCGCATCCGCAGCAGATAATTCGGGTATATGCCCGCTTTAGAATATAAAAATCAGAGCTCCTTGAGCAGCTCCAGCAATTGTTTCGTCTTTTCCGGTCCAAGCCGGTCCTCGATATCCTCCTGAACGCCGTCCCAGAGGGGGGCGCCTTGCCGAAGCAGGTCGTGGCCCCTGTCGGTCAGCGTCAGCATCGCTTCCCGCTGGTCTTCCCCGTGGCCTATCGTGACGAGACCCATGCGCTCCAGCACTTTCGTGTTGCGGCCGACGGTGGAGCGGTCAAGCTCCACCTTGCCGGCAAGTTCGGTAAGCGAGACCGGCTCCAGCCGCCTGATGTTGCGGAGCAGGCTGAACTGGCCGATGTTCACGCCGAGCGGCGCCAGTGCCTCGTCATAATAGGACGAGACCTTTCGAGAGGCTTGGCGCAGCACAATACAGTGGCAGGTTTCGCTTGGCATGCATGCGGGTATATACCCACAGTGTGATTTGCGCAAGAGGGCTGATTTACACTGTCGCCCGCGCCTTGATCGTCGTTTTGACGAATGCTCCGATGAACAGTGCCGTCATCAGAAGCACGATGGTCGGGGCCGGTGCGCTGTCGAGAAAGAAGCTGATATAGATGCCGGCAAGGGAACAGCCGGCCGCGATGGCAGCTGCCGTCAGCAGCATCGGGGTGAACCGCCGGGTGAGGAGAAAGGCGATTGCGCCAGGAGCAACCAGGAGCGCCACGGAGAGGATGATGCCGATCGCCTTCAGCGCGCCCACCACCGTCAGCGAGAGCACCGCAAGCAGGCCGTAATGCAGGAGTCGCGTCGGCAGGCCGATTGCCCGGGCGTGCTGCTCATCGAAGGAATGCACCAGCAGATCCTTGCGGAAGATCACCAGGAAGAGCATGGCCGCCAGCGCGATGAGGCCGGTTTCGACCAGATCCGATGGCAGGATGCCGAGCATGTCGCCGAACAGGATATGGTCGAGATGCACGTCGCTCTGCACTTTCACGAAGAGCACCAGCCCCAGCCCGAACATGCCGGAAAAGACGATACCAAGAACGGTATCCTCCTTGATGCGGCTGTTCTCCTTCAAGAAGCCGGTCGCGAGCGCGCAGATCATGCCGGCCACGAAGGCGCCGACCGAAAGCGGGATCGACAGGATATAGGCGATCACCACACCGGGCAGCACGGCATGCGAGACGGCGTCGCCCATCAGCGACCAGCCTTTCAGCACCAGGAAGCAGGAGAGGATCGCCATCGGCAGCGCGATCATCAGCGTGACGATGAAGGCACGCTGCATGAAATCGATCTGGAAGGGGAAGGTTGCGAGGTCGATGAAGTCGCTCACGGCGTTTCCTCCAGGGTGCGGCGCAGCCGGCGGCGGGCAGCGAGCATGCCGTGTTTCGGCGCGAGCAGAAAGGCCAGCAGGAACAACGCGGTCTGCAGCACGACGATGATGCCGCCCGTGGCGCCGTTCAGGAAATAGCTCAGATAGGCGCCGACGAAACTGGTCGCGGCACCGATCGCAAGGCCCATGAGGATCAGTCTCTCGAACCGGTCGGTCAGCAGATAGGCGGTCGCGCCGGGCGTTACCACCATGGCGATGACGAGGAAGGCGCCGACCGTCTGCAACGCCGCGACGGTCGAGGCGGCCAGCAGGGTGAAGAACAGTATTTTGAGGAAGTCCGGGTTCAGGCCGATGGTGCGGGCGTGGTTCTCGTCGAAGAAAGTGACCATCAGGTCCTTCCACTTGAGCGTCAGGATGACGAGGCTGACGCCGCCGATGATGACGAGTTGCAGCGTGTCCTCCGGCGTGATGGCGAGGATGTTGCCGAGCACGATCGTCTGGATGTTCACCGAGGTCGGAGAGAGCGACACCATGAAAAGGCCGAGGCCAAAGAAGGATGTGAAGATGAGCCCGATGATGGCGTCTTCCTTCAATCGCGTCCGCTGGTTGAGGAAGAGCATGGCGCCGGCCGCCAGTCCGCCGGAGATGAAGGCGCCGAGCGAGAAGGGGAGGCCGAGCATATAGGCGCCGGCAACGCCTGGAACGATGGAATGGGAGAGCGCGTCGCCGATCAGCGACCAGCCTTTCAGCATCAGATAGGCGGACAGGAAACCGCAGACACCACCCACCAGGGCGCTGACCCAGATGGCGTTCAGCATGTAGCTATAGGTGAAGGGTTCAAGAAGCGTCTGCAGCATCCGCCTTCTCCTTCGATTCACCCTTGCCGTTGCCATAGGTGACGAAGGGCCGTTCGTCGTCGCTGATGACCTTGATCCTTCTTTCGTCGGCATCTTCGTGAAGATCGGAGCCGCCGAGGACAAAATGGCGCAGCACGCCGCCGAAGGCCTTTTCAAGATTGGCTTCAGTGAACGTGTCCTCCGTCTTGCCATAGGCGAGCACCGTGCCCTTGACGAAGACGGTTCGGTCGCAGAATTCCGGCACGCTGCCGAGATTGTGGGTCGAGACCAGCATCACCCGGCCTTCGTCACGCAGCGCCTTCAAGAGCGTGATGATCTGTTCCTCGGTGGTTACGTCGACGCCGGTAAAGGGCTCGTCGAGCAGGATGACCTGGCCTTCCTGCGCGAGCGCGCGGGCCAAAAAGACACGCTTCCTCTGGCCGCCGGAAAGCTCGCCGATCTGGCGCTTGCGGTATTCCTCCATGTTTACCCGCTTCAGTGCCTGGGTCACCATCTCGTGGTCGCGGCGCGAAGGGATGCGCAGGAAGTTCATGTGCCCGTAGCGGCCCATCATCACCACGTCCTCGACGAGGACCGGGAAATCCCAGTCGACCTCTTCGGCCTGCGGTACATAGGCGACGAGGTTCTTCCTAAGCGCCTCCCGGGCCGGCATGCCGAAGATCTCGACGGAACCTTCGGCCAGCGGCACGAACCCCATGATCGCCTTGAAGATCGTGGACTTGCCGGCGCCGTTGACGCCCACCAGCGCAGTGACCGTGCCTTTCGGCACGGTAAAGGTCGCGTGTCTCAGCGCCGTCAGGCCGTTGCGATAGGCAACCGTGACATTGCTTACATCAAGGCCGGCGGCCTCGGGTTTCTTCTTGCCCATCATCACTGGGAGAGGCCTTTCGCGATGGTTTCCGTCGTTACGCGGAGGAGGTCGAGATAGGTCGGCACCGGACCGTCCGTCTCGCTCAGCGAGTCGACATAGAGGACGCCGCCATACCGGGCGCCGGTTTCGGAAGCGGCCTGCCTGGCCGGCTTGTCGGACACAGTGCTTTCGCTGAAGATCACCTTGATGTCATGCTCGCGCATGGCGTCGATGACGGCTTTCACCTGCTGCGGCGTTCCCTGGCTGTCGGCGTTGACCGGCCAGAGATAAAGCTCCTTGAGACCGAAATCGCGGGCGAGATAGGAAAAGGCGCCTTCGCTCGTCGCCAGCCAGCGGTGGTCTTCCGGAAGGGCGGCGAGTTCATCGCGGATCGGCTGGACCTGCGCCTTGATCTTATCCGTGTAGGCCTTGGCGTTGGCGGCATAGACATCGGCATGGGCCGGGTCGATTTCGGTCAGCCCCTTACGGATGTTCTCGACATAGATCACCGCGTTTTCCGGCGACATCCAGGCGTGCGGGTTCGGCTTTCCCTGGTAGGCGCCGCCGGCGATCGCCATGGGTTCTATGCCGTCGGAGACCGTCACGTTCGGGATATCGCCCAAATTGGTGAGGAACTTCTCGAACCAGAGTTCGAGGTTCAGGCCATTGCGCAGCACCAGATCCGCATCGCGGGCGCGCAGGAGGTCGCGGGGGGTGGGCTGGTAGTTATGGATTTCCGCGCCGGGCTTGGTGATGCTTTCCACGTCGGCTGCATCGCCTGCGACATTCTTTGCCATATCGGCGATCACGGTGAAGGTAGTCACCACCTTCGGCTTTTCCTGCGCTTGCCCCGCCACGGGGAGGGAGAAGAGGGCGGCAGCCAGAGCCAGTCGAAGAACAGGATGGAAATATCTCATGAGCGGATCAAACCTTTTTTGCGACTAAGTCGCAATACCAAGTAACAAATATTTCTTGGTTGTCAACGCTATTGCAACTCATTCGCAACAAGGATGCATTTGCCGCGGGGTCATCGCCGGCCTTGGCCCGGACCTGCCGGGATCGGCGGCTGTTCCAAATTGCGTCGGCATCGGCTGCCGTGGGTTAAAGCTTCTTCAAGAAGAATGAGGGAATATCCCGCCGATATTCCATAGGTGTCCTGCGTAAGATGGAGTTGATTATGCCGGAGCTCGGCAAGTGAAGGGTCTGAAGTTCCGGTTTTCCAAGACGCTCGTCCTGATCATGGGCGGCATTGTGGTCCTCGGTGGCGGCAGCGGTACTGCGGCGGTCATCATCGGCACGGACAAGATTCTCGGCCCCTCCTACCGGGAGATCAATGGCCTCGAATGCACTGCTCTCGAAACCATCAAGATCAGGCGCGATCAGCGCTACTGGATCCGCAAATATGTGACCAGCGATCAGTCCGGCGATGGCGTCGCGCGCATCAAGACGGCGCTGCGTGTTGCCCGAGCGGTACAGGAAAAGGAGAAGGCCGATCTCGTCCAGGTGGCAATGATCGACAAGGCCGGCCCCCAGGACCGCGCCCGGATGCGTGGCCGCATGATCGGTGCGCAGGTCGTCTATATTCCCGATCTCAAGAAAGTGCCCGAAGGCGCCGACGCCGAGATCTATTCGGCCTATTATCTCGATGGTTCGCCCAATTCGAACGGCGAATATTACGGCATGCGCATCGACCTGCCGCTGGAAGACGTCGAGGCCCTCACTGCAAGCCTGACCGACAAGGCCGATTGCATTGATCCGGCAGCGGTCGCTCCAGCCGGTGAGCACGGAGCGCCAGCCGACGGACATGGAGAGAAAGCAGGCGGCAGTGGTCATGGTGAAGCCGGCGGACATGGGGAAACTTCAGACGGTCACGGCGCGCCGGCCGAAGCCCATGGCGAAGGAGGTGAAGCTGCGGCCGCGGAGAGCGGCGGATTGCTCAGCTCTATCACAGGGATGATCTTCGGCTCAGGTCACGAAGCCCCGGCGGAGGGCCAAATGGGCGAAGGCAGCGCCCATGCCGCGGCTCCGGCTAAGGCGCACGACGCGCCTGCCGATGAACATGGCGAAGCCGCCGGGGAAGACCATGGCGATCAGGCTGCGTCCCCCGCAGAGACCAAAGCGGAAGTTCATGGCAATCAGCCTGCCGCTCACATCGAGCCCGCCTTGGCCCAGTCGAAAGAAAAGGAGGGTTTCTTCGCGTCTGTGAAGAACATGCTCTTCGGGGGCGGTGAAGACGAAAAGCCCGAAGCGTCTCATGACGAAGCTTCAGCCGATGCCCGGCCTGTCCCGGAGGCGTCTCTACCCGCGCCGGAACCCGGGACTGCTGTGGAAGGCGGCAAGAAATGGTCCAAGGGCACGGAGGCTGACGAAATCCGGTCCGGTCACGACTCCGCCGAGGCCGCGCATGCCGAGGCGGCACCGTCTCCGGCAGGCGACGCCAACGATGCGGACGCTGCCGGTGCCGCCTGGCTTGCGAAGCTCAGAGGGGAAGAGGCGAAGACCGGAGGGGAAGCGTCAGAGGCTGGGTCGAAAAAGGACGTACACTAGGCTTTTGGGCATACCCCCTCACCAACAAAATCTAGCACTTAGCCATGCTAAGATGCTGATTTTGTAACCTCTCCCGCCAAGGGAGAGGTAGACTCGCGGCGGTGCGGCATATCTATTTCTCCCCTTGCGGGAGAGAAAGCGATTCAACACCTTAGCGCAGCTAAGTGTTAGAAAATCGCAAGTGAGGGGTTTGCAAAGCCCACCATTCCCAATCAATCCGCCTTGGCGCGTCTTGCCGGGAACAGAATGACGTCGCGGATCGACGGCGAATCCGTGAGCAGCATCACCAGGCGGTCGACGCCGATGCCGAGGCCCCCGGCCGGCGGCATGCCCTGGTCGATCGCATCGAGGAATTCCTCGTCGAGCTGCTTTTCCTTCTCGCCGCGAGCGTGCGCCTGCTCGAGCTGTTCGACCATGCGGCGGCGCTGTTCTTCCGGGTCGTTGAGTTCGGAAAAGGCGTTGCCGATTTCCCAGGCGTTGCAATAGGTCTCGAAACGCTCGACGAGGCGCGGCTCGCCCGGAACTTCCTTGGCAAAGGGTGAGATGTCCTTCGGGAAGTGGGTGACGTGGGCCGGCTGGATCAGCGTGCCCTCCACCTTCTCCTCGAAGATGAAGGCAAGGCATTCGCCCCAGGTCCAGTCCTTCTCGACCTCGAAGCCGGCGGCCTTGGCGGCGGCGCGGGCTCCCTCGTCCGTCTTGATCGCAAGGAAGTCGATGCCGGTCGCCTCCCTGACAGCCTCGGGCATCGGCACGCGGCGGAACGGACCCTTGAAGGAGATTTCCTTGTCGCCGAACTTGAACTCGGTCGAGCCGTGGATGCTCATCGCCAGATGCGCGAAGAGCCGCTCGACAAGGCCCATGACGTCCTCATAGTCGGCATAGGCCCAATAGCATTCCATCATGGTGAATTCGGGATTGTGCCGGGTCGAGACGCCTTCGTTGCGGAAGTTGCGGTTGATCTCGAACACCTTGTCGGTGAGGCCGGAGACCAGCGTGCGCTTCAAGAACAGTTCCGGCGCGATGCGCAGGTACATGTCGAGCTTCAGCGTGTTGTGGTGGGTCTTGAAGGGTTCGGCCGTCGCACCGCCATAGACCGAATGCAGCATCGGCGTCTCGACCTCCAGGAAGTTCTCGTCCTCCATGAAGCGGCGGATGCCGGAGATGATCTTCGAACGCTGACGGAAGCGGAGCTTGGACTCCTCGTTCGTCATGATGTCGAGATGGCGCTTGCGGTAGCGGGTCTCTATATCCGACAGGCCATGCCATTTTTCGGGCATCGGCAGCAGCGACTTAGTGAGCATGGTGATTTCCTTGGCGTTCACCGTCAGCTCGCCGCGCTTGGTGCGCCGCACCTCGCCGGTCACCCCGATGATGTCGCCGATATCGATCATCGGCAGCAGCGCGCGGGCCTCTTCCGGCGTGGTGTCCTTGTGGGAGAAGATCTGCACCTTGCCGCCTGCATCGCGGATGTCCATGAACATACCGGAATTGCGCGAGGAGTAGACGCGCCCCGCCACCGTGACGATATCGCCGGTTTCCGTGTCCGGCTCGACGCCGGCATATCTTTCGGCCAGTTCCGCGTTCGAGATTGTCCGGTGGAAATGGGCGGGATAGACATCGCCGATCTGCTCGCGAAGCAGCTTGAGCTTCTGGGCGCGCACCTGCGTGGCGTCGGAGGAGAGGGCGGTTTCGGTATTCGTGTCGGTCATAGTTCTATTCCTGTCGCAGGTCTGCTTTTTCTGCGTTTGCCCCTCACCCTAACCCTCTCCCCGCAAGCGGGGAGAGGGGACTGGGAGCCCGCGGTTTGCGTCCTTCTCCCCATTGTTATGGGGAGAAGGTGCCGGCAGGCGGATGAGGGGCATTACCCTAAATTCAATTCCCGCTTCCCACCATCGAAGCCACCACGGTCGCGGCGACTTTCAGTCTCTGGCGCACGACCGAGCGGCCGAGCAGCGCCATCGAGTCGAACAGCGGCAGCGAGCGGGACGAACCCGACATGGCGACGAAGAGCGGCGGCGTGACGACGCGCAGCTTCTTGGCCAACTTGTCGGAAACGGCGCGCAGCTCGGCGTCGATCGTCTCGACGTTCCATTCCATGAGCTTTTCGAGATCGGCCTGAACGGTATTGAGGATCTCCAGCGTCTCGGCCGGGCTGGTCTTCAGGCCGGCGAAGGAGGCAGGCGTCAAGCCGACGTCATTCGAAAGCAGGAAGCCTGCGAGCTGTGGCAGTTCGCCGAGCTTGGAAATGCGGCTCTGCGACAGTTTCAGGCCTTCCGTCAGGCGGTTGTTCTCCGACGCCCATTCGAGCGTGCGGGCAACGAAATCCTCCGGCGAAAGTTTTTCGCGGAGCCAGCGGCCGTTCAGCCAGTCGAGCTTCTGGATGTCGAAGATCGCGCCGGCCTTGGAAAGATTGTCCGGATCGAACTTTTCGCAGAGCTCGTCCATGGTCAGCAGTTCCTCGCCCTCGGCGATCTGGATGAAGAACAGGCCAAGGAAGTTCATCAGCGCTTCCGGCAGGTAGCCGAGCGCGGAATAGTAGGAGATCGACGTCGGGTTCTTGCGCTTCGACAGCTTCGACTTGTCGGCATTGCGCATCAAGGACAGGTGCATGAAGACCGGCTGTTCCCACTCGAAATAGCGGTAGAGCAGGATGTGCTTCGGCACCGAGGCCAGCCATTCCTCGCCGCGTGCCACATGGGTGATCTTCATCAGATGGTCGTCGATGACGTTCGCCATGTGATAGGTCGGCATGCCATCGCCCTTGATCAGCACCTGCATGTCGACCGAGTCCCACGGGATGGACACATCGCCATAGACGCCGTCATGGAAATCGCAGGAGCCTTCGGTCGGGATCTTCATGCGGATGACCGAGCTTTCGCCCGCTGCCATCTTGGACGTAACTTCCTCGGCCGTCAGGTGGAGGCAGAGACCATCGTATTTCGGCGGCTTGCCGGCGGCGCGCTGCGCCTCGCGCATCTGCTCCAGCCGCTCGGGCGTGCAGAAGCAACGGAAGGCATGGCCCTTGTCCAGGAGTTCCTGGGCGTAGGGCTGGTACATTTCCTTGCGGTCGGACTGGCGGTAGGGGCCATAGGGGCCGCCGACATCCGGGCCTTCGGCCCAGGTCAGCCCCGTCCATTTCAGCGCGTCCAGCACCTTCTGTTCGAATTCCGGCGTCGAACGGGTGGCGTCGGTATCCTCGATGCGCAGGATGAATTCGCCGCCCATCTTTTTGGCGAAAAGATAGTTGAACAGGGCGATATAGACGGTGCCGACATGCGGTTCGCCGGTAGGCGAGGGGGCAATACGGACGCGGGGGCCATGTGTGTTCATGAATGATGCTCGATTTCTGGCGCCTGTCATGCGAGGCGCGGACCTGCTTTTGCCTATGCGGGATTTGTGGCAGGCCTTAGCGCATATTCAATCGCAGGCGTCAAGGTTTTTGGCCGCATATCCGCGCAACCCTACCTTACCGGCCAGATATAGAGCAGCGCCGGGACGCTCACGAGCACGATGATAAACGACAACGGCAGGCCGAGGCGCGGGTAATCGGAGAACTTGTAGCCGCCGGGGCCGAAGACCAGCGTATTGCATTGATGGCCGACGGGGGTCAGGAAATCCGAGCCGGCGCCAATTGCCACAGCCATGAGAAAGGCTTCCGGCTTGAAGCCGAGATTGGTGGCGAAGCTGACGGCGATCGGCCCCATGACGAGGACGGTTGCTGCATTGTTGAGGAAGGGCGTCACGGCCATGGCGGTGACAAGGATCAGCGCGAGCGCGCCCCAGGCGGGCAGATTCGTCGCGACATCGCCCAACCAGCCCGCAATCAGCGCGCTGCCGCCGGTGCTCCGAAGCGAATCCGACACCGGGATCAGCGCCGCGAGCATGACGAGGATCGGTCCGTCGACCGCCTTGTAGATATCGGCAAGCGGGATTGCCCGGAAGACGACCATGCCAAGTGCCGCGGCAAAGAAGGCGACCGGTACCGGCGCAATACCGACCGCCGTCGTCGCCATCGCAAGCGCGAGGATGATGAGCGGAACGTAGGCGCGCCGATGCGTGCCGAGCAGCACCTCGCGCTGGGCGAGCGGCAGAAGCGAGAAATCCTGCAACACCCCCGGCAGGTTCCTGCGGCTTCCCTGCAGCACCAGCACGTCGCCTGCCATCAGCGTGAGATCGCCGAGCCGTTCCTTCAGCCGTTCGCCGCGCCGGCTGACGGCCAGAAGGTTGACGCCGCGCGTGTAGGAAAGCGCAAGTTCCTTGGCGGAGAGCCCCCGGAGCGGCGATTCCTGCGAGATAATCGCCTCCACGGAGATCACGTCGGGCTGGGCCTGCCCCTTTTCTCGCAGCGGCTTGCCGGAAAGTTGCAGTCTGCCTGCGGAGACGATGCGATCGAGCGCCTTCGACGGGCCTTCCAGAAGCGCCACGTCGCCTTCGCGCATCACGAGATCGGGGAAGGGTGACATGCGGGCCGGGCCGCGCAGCACGGCTGTCGCGATCACCTCGCCATCGCCGAGCTTCAAGAGTTCGCTCATGGGTTTGTCCAGGACGGAGGATTGCGCTGTTACCGACACTTCCGACGTATAGTTGGTAATCTCGACCGCTTCCTCGATGGAATTGTTCTGCTTCGTCCGACTCGGCACCAGCCAGTGGAAAAAGAGCAGAAAGGTAATGCCGACAATGGTGAGGATTGCGCCCATCGGCGTGAAATCGAACATGGTGAAGGGCGTTCCGGTGAGCTCGCTCCTCAGCCGCGACACGACGATGTTGGGAGACGTGCCGATCTGCGTCATCAGGCCGCCAAGCAAGGCGGCAAAGGCCATGGGCATCAGGTATTTGGACGGCGAGGCGCCGGATTTGCGCGCAAACTGAAAGGCTACCGGCATCATGATCGCCAGTGCTCCGATGTTCTTGATGAAGGCGGAAAGCACAGCCACCACGATCATCAGAAGCGCAAGCTGGGTGGGCAGCGTGTTGAGGTTCGGGAAGAATTTCTTGATGGCGGTATCGACGATCCCCGAGCGGGCCACACCTGCACTGACAACCAACGCGCTGCCGACGATGACGACGATGTCGTCGGAAAAGCCGGAAAAAGCCTTGTCGACCGGCACGATGCCGAGCGTGACTGCCAGCACGAGGGCGCAGCAGGCAACCACGTCATAGCGAAAGCGATCCCAGATGAAGACCGCCATCATGATGGCGATGACGGTAAAGGCGAGAATCTGGTCGGTTGTCATGGGCTCCGGCGGCTCTGAGGCTGAACGACGGATGAGCATCCGCCGAAAAAGAAGAATTGACGCTTTCGGGTGGCGTATCAATCCCACCGACCGGTTAAAGTTCCGCCGGGCAATGTCTGTCCACTGGACAAGCATGACTGTTGGAATAGTTTGTGTCCGCCTACTGCTTTGTCAATTTCAGGGAGATTTGCCGATGAGCGCCGTTCTGGATATTCCGGTCAAGCTGGCGGACGGCCGCCAGACGACGCTGTCCGAATATAAGGGCAAGGTCATGCTGGTCGTCAATGTCGCCTCCAAATGCGGGCTCACCAAGCAATACGAAGGTCTCGAAAAGCTCTATGAGGACAAGCGCCAGCACGGGTTCGTCATCGCCGCCTTTCCGGCCAACAATTTCAAGGGCCAGGAACCGGGTACGGATACCGAGATCGTCGAGTTCTGCACGCTCACCTACGACGTCAAATTCCCGATCTTCTCGAAGATCTCGGTGAAGGGCGAGGACAAGCATCCGCTCTACAAGGAACTGACCGGTTCGGGCGTGGCGACGACCGGGGATGGTCCGATGAAGGAGCGCCTGCGCGGTTATGGCATGGAGGTTCCCGACGACCAGGAAATCCTCTGGAACTTCGAGAAGTTCCTGATCGGCCGCGACGGCAAGATCGTCGCCCGTTTCGCGCCGGATGTGACAGCGGAAGACAGCCGCCTCGTTTCGGCGATCGAGAAGGAACTGGCGAAGGGGTGAGGAGAGCTTCGGCGTTCGCCTCTGCCCTCACCCTGACCTTCTCCCCGCTTTATAGGGAGAAGGTCGCAACAGCGGGATGAGGGGCGGATTTTCCGTCAATGCAGCGTCTGCTGCTCGCCCTTCTTCTTCCGTCTCCCGTTGCGGGCCAGCATGTTCAGCACTTCGACCAGCGCCGAGAAGGCCATGGCGGCGTAAACGTAGCCCTTCGGCACATGGAAGCCCATGCCGTCGGCAATCAGCGTCGTGCCGATCATCAGGAGGAAGGCGAGGGCCAGCATGACGATCGTCGGGTTCTTCTCGATGAAGTTGGCGAGCGGCGTTGCGGCGACCAGCATCACGGTCACGGCGATAACAACGGCGGTCACCATGATCGGCAAATGCTCGGTCATGCCGACGGCGGTAATGATGCTGTCGATCGAGAAGACGAGGTCGAGAAGCAGGATCTGGCCGATAGCAGCCGCGAAGCCCGTGGTTGCCGAGCTTGCGATGAAATCCTCGTTGTGATCGGCCGGATCGACATTGTGGTGGATTTCCTTGGTAGCCTTCCAGACGAGGAAAAGACCGCCGGCGATCAGGATCAGATCCTTCCACGAGAAACCGTGGCCGAAGGCTTCGAAGATCGGGGTGGTCAGCTGGACGATCCAGGCGATGGTGCCGAGCAGCGCGAGCCGCATGATGAGCGCGAGCCCGATACCGATGCGGCGGGCTTTGACGCGATGCTCGGCCGGCAGCTTGTTGGTGAGGATGGAGATGAAGATCAGGTTGTCGATGCCGAGCACGACCTCCATGACCACAAGAGTAACGAGCGCTACCCAGGCCGCCGGGTCTGCTACGAGCGCTGCAATGTCCATCCACATCTCCTTTTCTCAATCTCAGGGCGTAATTGCCCGACCGATTTAAGAAGTGGAAACGCAAAGACAAGAGGAGGTTGTGCAACAACCTCCTGAAATCAGGCGTGTTCTACCGTTTTCGCATTCACTGACGTGTCATGGGCGCCATAGGCCGCCATGAACACCCGGATCGCGCCCCTGACGACATGGTCCAGTTCCTCCCGCGGCGGCACGTCGTCGATATCGCCAAACAGGCGGAACTTGAAGAAGGTGCCGCTCGTCATGTCGATGAACTGGCGAGCTGCCAGATCGGTATCTTCGGCCTTCAGGTTCCCGAGCGCCACATGCCGCCTGATGAAGTCGTCCAGAACCGTCCGCACGTTCACCGAGGGGGAATTGAAGAAATGCCGACAGAGGCTCGGCATCCGGTCGGCGACACCGATTACGGTGCGCATCGCATTGATCACCTGAGGCGAGGTGATATGCGCGGCGAAGCCCACGCCGAAATGATAAAGCCCGTCCTCGACCTCCTCGCTGCCTTCAAGAATGTCGCGCATCCTCGTGGTGATACGCTCGCGCTCGCGCGCAACCATTGCGGTGAAGAGATGTTCTTTGTTCTGGAAATAGACGTAGATCGTTCCCTTCGAGACACCGGCCTCGCGGGTAATGTCGTTCATGCTCGCCGCATCGAAGCCGAGCTTCATGAAGACGGCCTTCGCGCCATCGATGATCTGTTCCCGTTTCGCCGGGTCCTCGCCCGCCGCGAAACGCCCGGCCGGGCCAGGATCGGATATTGCCAGCTTCCCTGTCTGTTTGGACATTTTAATGCCTTCTTTAATCTTTTCGAACCGAGTGGTTCGATTGCTCTTGATATGTGCCATGGAAAGGTCTATGTCAAGCTCACTGAACCGAACGGTTCGATGAAAGACTGCACTCCCAAGACGGTAATAGAAAAATGACGGTCTCCCAAAACGCCGGCGCACTGCGCGCCGTGACGACGGACAATGCGGGTCCTGCCGAAGCCAAAGCGCGCGAGGAGAATCCTGCTGCAGAAAAGCCTGCGGCGGCGGAAGCGATCCTGGCGCCGGCAGATCAGAAGGCGCCCGCAAAGAAGAAGCGCGGTTTCCTGCTGCCGATCATCGGGCTTGCTCTTCTGGGCGGCGCAGCCTGGTATGGTTATGACTGGTGGACCGATGGCCGCTTCCTCGTTTCGACCGATGACGCTTATGTGGAAGGCGATATCGCCGTCATTTCTCCCAAGGTATCAGGTTACGTTGCCAAGGTGAATGTCGTCGAAAACCAGTCCGTCAAAGCGGGCGATCCGCTTGTGACACTTGACGACGGCGATTACAGGCTGGCGCTCGAAAAGGCCGCAGCAGCCGTCGAATCCGCCAATCTCGCGATATCGCGCATCGATGCGCAGATCGTTGGCGGCAAGGCGGCGATCGAGCAGGCCAAGGCCCAGCAGGGCGCGCTTGAAGCGGCCGTTCGCGGTGCCGAAATAACCCAGAAGCGCCAGGCGGAACTGGCCGCAAAATCCGTGGGTACGACCGCCGACCTCGACAATGCAGAGGTCGCGCTCGAAAAGGCCCGTGCCGATCTGGTCGCCGGTCAGGCGGCCGTTGCTTCCGCGGAGGCCAATCTCGGCCTCTTGCAGGCGCAGCGCAAGGAAGCGGTCAACGATGTCCGTGCTGAGGAGATTGCCCGCGACCAGGCCCAGCGCGACCTGGATTTCACGGTCCTGAAGGCGCCTTATGATGGTGTCATCGGCAATCTCGCCGTCCAGACGGGCGATCTGGTCACCGCCGGCAAGCGGCTGGCCTCTCTGGTGCCGCTCACCGAGCTTTATATCGACGCGAATTTCAAGGAAACCCAGATCGGCCACCTGCAGCCGGGCTCCAAGGTCCGCGTGCATGTCGATGCCTTCGACGATCACACGGTCACGGGTACGGTCGTTTCGATCGCGCCTGCTTCCGGTTCGGTCTTCTCCCTGCTTCCGCCTGAAAACGCCACGGGCAATTTCACCAAGGTCGTACAGCGCGTGCCGGTGCGGATCTCGATCCCGAAGGACGTCCTGGAGCGCGAGCATCTGAGGGCCGGTTTGAGCGTCGTCGTCGACGTCGACACCCGAACGGCTCCCGCCGACAGCAACGCGGTCGCTGCAAAATAAACCTACGGAGAACGGCCATGGCAACTGCAACGGCCGCGGCGGGTGCTATATCCGTCGACCCACCGATGGACAGACGCAAGGTCATCGCTTTCTTCGCGATGGTCTTCGGCATGTTCATGTCGATCCTCGACATCCAGATCGTCTCGGCCTCGCTCGCCGAGATCCAGGCCGGCCTTTCCGCCGGCTCGGACGAAGTCGCCTGGGTGCAGACTTCCTACCTGATCGCCGAAGTGATCATGATCCCGCTGTCGGGAACGCTGGCGCGGATTCTTTCGACGCGCGTGCTTTTCACCATCTGCGCGGGCGGCTTCACGATGGCGAGCGCGCTCTGCGCCACTGCCACCAATATCGAGCAGATGATCGTCTACCGGGCGCTTCAGGGCTTTATCGGCGGCGGCATGATCCCCTCGGTCTTCGCAGCCGCCTTCACCATCTTCCCGCCCTCGAAGCGCAGCATCGTCTCGCCGATCATCGGCCTTGTCGCAACGCTCGCGCCGACGATCGGGCCGACGGTCGGCGGCTATCTGTCGCACGCCTTTTCCTGGCACTGGCTTTTCCTCGTCAACATCATCCCGGGCATCCTCGTGACGGCCGCCGCCTGGAGCCTGATCGACTTCGACAAGCCCCAGATGCAGCTCTGGAAGAAGTTCGACTGGTGGGGGCTTTTCTCCATGGCCGTGTTCCTGGGGTCGCTCGAATACGTGCTCGAGGAGGGTAACAACAAGGACTGGTTCGGCGACGAGCGTATCGTCATCGGCACGGTGATGATCTTCGTCGGCGCCGTGGTGTTCTTCTGGCGCGCCTTCAGGGTCGAGTTCCCGGTCGTGGATCTCAGGGCCTTCAGCAATGCCAACTTCGCCTTCGGTTCGCTTTTCTCCTTCGTGATGGGCGTCGGCCTCTACGGTCTCACCTATCTCTATCCGCTCTATCTGGGACGCATCCGGGGCTATGATTCCCTGATGATCGGCGAGACCATGTTCGTCTCCGGGCTTGCCATGTTCGTCTCCGCGCCGATTGTCGGGCGCCTGACGAACCTCCTCGATCTCAGGGTGCTGATGGCGGTCGGCTTTGTCGGCTTCGCCCTCGGCACCTGGCTGATGACGGGAATTACGGAAGACTGGGATTTCTGGGAACTGTTCCTGCCGCAGATCCTGCGCGGGGCCTCGATGATGATGTGCATGGTGCCGATCAACAATATCGCGCTCGGCACGCTCGCGCCGCAGCGCATCCAGGGCGCTTCCGGCCTCTTCAACCTGACCCGCAATCTCGGGGGCGCGGTGGGGCTGGCGATCATCAACACCATGCTGACCCAGCGGACGGACGAACACTATGCCCGGCTCTCCGAGCACGTCAATTACGGTAACCCGGCTGCGATGAGCTGGCTCGACAGCGTCGGCGCCAACTACAATTCCTATGGTTTCGACGGCAGCGCGGCTGCCCTGCAGAGGCTTTCCGGAATGATCACCCAGCAGTCCTGGCTCTTGTCCTTCGCGGACGTTTTCCTGCTGCTGACCGTGCTTTTCGGCAGCCTCATCTTCTTCGTCTTCCTGATTGCCAAACCCGCGCGGCCAGCCGGAGCCGGTGGAGGCGGCCACTGATCACAGCCCTCCACCGCCGGAAAGGGGTCGCCGCTTGAAGTGGCGGCCCTTTTTCCTGTCGACCGGTGACCTGGCCCCCTGTCGGAGGGCTGTTTTCCGACACCTTCGGTAAATTCTGATTTACGTACCTCAAAAATTGGGCTACGACCTTCCGCGGAGGAGTTCATGAAGCCCACTGTCCATGACATCGCGAAGAGCGCAGGCGTCAGCCTTGCCACGGTCGATCGCGTGTTGAACGACCGGCCGGGCGTGCGCGCGGTGACCCGCTCGAAGGTGGAAGAGGCGATCGCTGCGCTCGGTTATGTGCGGGATCTTGCGGCCGCGAACCTTGCCAAGGGCCGCACCTATTCCTTCGTCTTCATCCTGCCGGAAAACGACAATTCCTTCATGATCGGCCTGCACGAGGAAGTGCGCGGCGCGATTGCCCGTTCGAGCGCCGAGCGCACCCATATCCGCATCATCGACGTGCCACCCTTTGATCCGGATGCACTGGTTGACGCACTCGAAAAGGTGCTGGCCGAAAAGCCGTCCGGAGTCGCCTTCGTCGCCATCGATGCGCCTGAAGTCCGCGCTGCCGTCGGTCGCTTGAAGGAAGCGGGCATTCCGACCGTCACGCTTGTCTCGGATCTGCCCGACGCCTCCCGCGATCATTACGCCGGCATCGACAATATCGCCGCCGGCCGTACCGCAGGCAGCCTGATGGGCCGTTTCCTGAGCGGCCCGTTCCTGGCTGAGCGAGGGGCGACGGTGGCGGTGCTTGCCGGCTCCATGCTGGTGCGCGACCATCGCGAGCGGCTCGAAGGGTTTTCGTCGGTCATCGGAGAGAGTTATCCGAATGTCCTTATCCTGCCGGTGCTGGAGGGCCGGGACGATCCGGCGCTCGCCGAAACGGTGGTTGCCGATGCGCTGCGCCGTCATGCTGACATCGCTGGCATCTATAGTCTCGGCGCGGGCAATCGGGGCCTCATCCGGGCGGTGCAAAAAGCGGGAATGTCCAGGCGGCCTCTTGTCATCGCCCACGAACTCACCGCCTCGACCCGCGCCGCACTCGCCGAAGGCGTGATCGATGCGGTGCTGAACCAGGATGCGGGCCATGAGGTGCGCAGCGCCATCCGCGTGCTGAAGGCCAAGGCGGATGGCCTGCCGGTGATCGCCGGGCAGGAGCGCATCCGCATCGACATATTCTTGAAAGACAATCTGCCCTGAGAAGCAGAGCATGAAGGAGAAACACCATGTATCTCGGTCTCGATCTCGGCACTTCCGGCGTCAAGGCGATGCTGATCGACGGCGATCAGAGGATCATCGGTTCGGCGAGTGGCGCGCTCGACGTTTCGCGCCCGCATTCCGGCTGGTCGGAGCAGGAGCCTGCCCACTGGATCCGCGCCACGGAGGAAGCCGTCGCCGGCCTCAAGGCGAAGTTCCCGAAGGGACTCGCCGCCGTGAAGGGCATCGGGCTCTCCGGCCAGATGCATGGCGCGACGCTGCTCGATGCGGACGACAAGGTGCTGCGGCCTTGCATCCTCTGGAACGACACGCGCTCCTACGAGGAGGCGGCGATGCTCGACGCCGATTCCCGCTTCCGGCAAATCACCGGCAATATCGTCTTTCCGGGCTTCACCGCGCCGAAACTCGTCTGGGTGCGGAAGCACGAGCCGGAGGTTTTTGCGAAGGTCGCCAAGGTACTGCTGCCGAAGGATTATCTGCGCCTGTGGCTCACCGGGGAGCACATTTCCGAAATGTCGGACTCGGCCGGAACCTCCTGGCTCGATACAGGCGCCCGCAAATGGTCGTCCGAATTGCTCGATGCGACCGGATTGTCCGAGACGCAGATGCCGTCGCTGGTGGAAGGCACGGAACAGGCGGGCAAGCTGCGCGGCGAACTGGCCTCCAAATGGGGCATCACCGGCAATGTTGTGGTGGCCGGCGGGGCGGGGGACAATGCGGCATCCGCCTGCGGCATGGGCACGGTTGCGGAAGGCCGCGCCTTCGTCTCGCTCGGCACGTCCGGCGTGTTGTTCGCGGCCAACGCCTCCTACCTGCCGAAGCCGGAAAGCGCCGTGCACGCCTTCTGCCACGCGCTGCCGAAGACCTGGCACCAGATGGGCGTCATCCTGTCGGCCACCGACGCGCTCAACTGGTATTCGCACATTGCCGGCAGATCTGCTGCCGAACTCACGGAAGAACTGGGCGATAGTCTGAAGGCCCCGACCGGCGTCACCTTCCTGCCCTATCTTTCCGGCGAACGCACACCGCATAACGATGCGGTTATCCGCGGCGCCTTCATCGGCCTTGGACACGAAAGCAGCCGGGCCGTGCTGACCCAGGCGGTGCTGGAAGGCGTCACCTTTGCGATCCGCGACAATCTGGAAGCGCTGAAATCCGCCGGCACATCGATTTCCCGCGTCACGGCGATCGGCGGCGGTTCGCGCTCGCGTTACTGGCTGGCCTCGATCGCGACCTCGCTCGGAATGCCTGTCGATATCCCGGCGGACGGCGATTTCGGCGCGGCCTTCGGTGCCGCCCGGCTCGGTCTCATCGCCGCGACCGGGGCCGATCCGGTGGCGGTCTGCTCGGCGCCGAAGACGGAGGAGACGATCGAGCCCGTTACGGCGCTTTCCGATACCTATGAGGCCGCATACGCGCGTTATCGGGCGGCGTATCCGGCGATCAGGTCGCTGGCGCATTGAACCGGGGTTTGCCCCTCACCCTAACCCTCTCCCCGCCCGCGGGGAGAGGGGACGTGCCCCGCTCACCGTTCGAGGGGGTGGATAGCTCACCGCGCGTCTCCTTCGCCCCGTTTACGGCGAGAAGGTGCCGGCAGGCGGATGAGGGGCAAGCGTCAGATATGAATGAACATTCCCCAAGGAGGACATGACTATGAGCACAGGCTTTTTCGGCGACATTCAGAAGATCAAATACGAAGGCCCGGAGAGCGCCAATCCGCTCGCCTTCCGCCACTACAATCCCGACGAGATCGTCGCGGGCAAGCGCATGGAGGACCACCTGCGCTTTGCCGTCGCCTACTGGCACACCTTCACCTGGCCGGGTGGCGATCCCTTCGGTGGCCAGACATTCCTGCGCCCCTGGTTTTCCGACACGATGGAAGCGGCCAAGATGAAGGCGGACGTCGCCTTCGAATTCTTCCAGCTCCTGGGCAGCCCGTTCTACTGCTTCCACGATGCGGACGTGCGCCCGGAAGGCACGAATTTCGCGGAAAACACGAAGAACCTCAACGAGATCGTCGACTATTTCGAGAAAAAGCAGGCCGAAACCGGTGTGAAGCTTCTCTGGGGCACGGCGAACCTCTTCTCCAATCGGCGCTATATGTCCGGTGCCGCCACCAATCCCGACCCGGACGTCTTCGCCTTCGCCGCGGCGACCGTCAAGACCTGCCTCGACGCCACCAAGCGACTCGGCGGCTCCAACTACGTGCTCTGGGGCGGGCGCGAAGGCTACGAGACCATCCTCAATACCGACTTCACCCGCGAACTCGACCAGATGGGCCGTTTCCTGAATCTTGTGGTCGAATACAAGTACAAGATCGGTTTCGAAGGCACGATTCTCATCGAGCCGAAACCGCAGGAGCCGACCAAGCACCAGTATGACTACGACGTTTCGACCGTCTATGCCTTCCTGCAGAAGAACGGATTGGAAAACGAGGTGAAGGTCAATATCGAGCAGGGCCACGCGATCCTTGCCGGCCATTCCTTCGAACATGAGATCGCCATGGCGAACACGTTCGGCATCTTCGGTTCGATCGACATGAACCGCAACGATTATCAGTCCGGCTGGGATACCGACCAGTTCCCGAACAACGTGCCGGAAATGGCGCTCGCCTACTATCACGTCCTTGCGGGCGGCGGCTTCAAGAACGGGGGCACGAATTTCGATGCCAAGCTGCGCCGCCAGTCGCTCGATCCGCAGGACCTGCTGATCGGCCATATCGGCGGCATGGATTGCTGCGCCCGCGGCCTCAAGGCAGCCGCGAAGATGCTGGACGACGGCGCGCTCAAGACCCCGCTCGATGCCCGCTACGAGAAGTGGGAGAGCCCCGAGGCGCAGAAGATGTTGCGCGGCGAATACAAGCTCGACGAGATCGCCGCCATGGTGGAGCGTGAGAACATCAATCCGGAACCGGTTTCCGGCCGCCAGGAATATCTGGAAAACATCGTCAACCGCTACGTCTGACACAACAAGCTGGGGCCGCGGTATGCGGCCCCAGCTTGTTGACGCACCTTCCGGCATGCATGACGTCATTCTTATCTATGCTGGCCGTGTCGATTTGTTAGATTGAGGGGGTCGGGAGCGTACCTTGGTCATCTTTGGTAGTGAGAAACCGTGGCCGAGCCCGGTAGGCTGCCGTTCCGACTTTTGTCACCCGAACAGTTG
>NZ_JBEAAL010000039.1:0-43830 GCF_040066075.1 Neorhizobium phenanthreniclasticum | reverse complement strand
AAGAATACAGGGCGTTCGTGTTGACGCGATTGCAGTTAATGTGAGAATCCGGTCGCTCGGATTCTCACCTTTAAATGCCAAACCTGGCCGAAACAGCCGCATTCTCACGTTTATCTGCCAAGCGACAACGGATCTCCGCGATCTTCGAACCAGCGATGCTCGGAGCCGTCGATCTGCACCAACTCGCCATAAGCCTCGCGTCGTAGTCGCGGCTGATGAAACGTCCGGCGTTGCTTGCGCGACAGCCACAAGCCAGCATCGACCATCCAGCTTCGCAGTGTCTCGCGCGACACACGCAAGCCATCGCGCTCGGCAAGCTTCTCGGCCGCCAATGTCGGACCGAAATCCGCATAGCGCTCGCCGACCAGCGTCACCGCGTAATCGCGGACACCATCGCTGATCCGGTTGTTCGACGGCCGACCGATCGCCTTGTGCCTTATCGACGCTGCGCCGTCAGTCTTGATCCGGTCCAGCAACCGACGCACCTGACGCGTGCTCAGATCAAGTACATGCGCCGCCGTTACCATCGTCATCCGGCCGTCGATCACCTTCGACAAAACCTCAATCCGCTGCAGATCGCGCTCGCTCATCGCTATCAGTCCCATCCGCAATCTCCCACGTCATCAAAACGTGAGGAGAGTGACATTCCAACTTTGCAGAAACAGGACACTTTAACTTTGCGGCTACATCAAGACATCGCATAACCACAATTATGGAACCATTCGCTCGCTGTGCAAACGCCTGCAGTTGCTGAAAGACTTCAACTAGACTTAGCGGATAATTCGCTCGAGCAGATTGGACAAAGTCTTTGCATCCTCGCCGAGTTCACGGGCGAGCTCTTCCTGAAATGCTTCCGCAATAAGCCCAAGTCGCTGCATCAACTGCTTTCCCTCATCGGTCAACTCAAGCGAGACCAGCCGTAGATCGGCATGATGAACCGACTTGCGAAGATAGCCGGCTTCTTCCAGTCGGGCAGCCGCTCGGCTAACCATCGACTTATCCAGGTTGACACGGGTGTTGATGTCACGGACGCTCACGGGGCCTGAATGATTCAAATGGGCCAGCACCCTCCACTCGGGAATCGTCAACCCCGCTTCAGCTTCATACCGCTCTGCAAACTTGCGACTTACCTGAGCAGCGGCGACGCTGAGGCGATAGGGCAGAAAATGATCCAGCTCGAAAGGCATCGCGATTCTCGTCGTTGCGTCGAGGAAATATCATTGCAATTACAATGAAATTCAAGCCGCCCGACACTTTCCCGTTGACTTCGTTGCAATAGCAACGTTATTTTCATTGCAATAACAACGATATTCGACACTGAGGACATCGGGAGGAGTTCCAATGACCGCACACACTCCGTCGGCAAGCATGACGCGCTCGACCACGACCACAGGCACGGTCGAAGGTTACATGCCGGGTTTCGGCAACGATTTCGAGACAGAGGCGCTGCAGGGTGCCTTGCCGCAGGGCCAGAACTCCCCGCAGAAATGCAACTACGGCCTCTATGCCGAGCAGCTTTCGGGCACCGCCTTCACAGCTCCGCGCGGCCAGAACGAGCGGACATGGTGCTACCGGATCAGGCCTTCCGTCCATCATACCGGCCAGTTCAGCCCGATCGACGTCCCTTATTGGAAGACTGCGCCGAACATCATGCCGCACGACCCGAACCGGCAGAACATCATGAGCCTCGGCCAGTATCGCTGGGATCCTATCCCCCTCCCCGGCGCCGACGAGAACCTGACCTGGATCACCGGCATGCGCACGATCACCACCGCCGGTGACGTCAACATTCAGGTCGGCATGGCAAGCCATGTCTACCTGATCACGCAATCGATGCAGGACGAATATTTCTATTCGGCCGACAGCGAACTTCTGGTCGTGCCTCAGGAAGGCCGACTGCGTTTCTGCACCGAACTTGGCATCATCGATCTGGAACCCAAGGAAATCGCCATCCTCCCACGCGGGCTGGTGTATCGCGTGGAGATTCTGGAAGGTCCCTGCCGCGGTTTCGTCTGCGAGAACTACGGCCAGAAATTCGACCTGCCCGGTCGCGGCCCGATTGGCGCGAACTGCATGGCGAACCCGCGTGACTTCAAGAGCCCGGTGGCGGCATTCGAGGACCGCGATGTCCGTTCTCGCGTGGTGATCAAATGGTGCGGCCAGTTCCACGAGACCTGGATCGGCCACAGCCCGCTCGACATCGTGGCCTGGCACGGCAATTACTGTGCCTACAAATATGACCTGCGGACATATTCCCCGGTCGGCGCGATCCTGTTCGATCATCCCGATCCATCTATCTTCACAGTGCTGACCGCGCCCTCCGGACAGGAGGGAACGGCGAACATCGACTTTGTGCTGTTCCGTGAACGGTGGATGGTGGCCGAGCATTCGTTCCGCCCGCCCTGGTATCACAAGAACATCATGTCGGAACTCATGGGCAATATCTACGGCACCTACGATGCAAAGCCACAGGGCTTTGCGCCCGGTGGCATAAGCCTGCATAATTGCATGCTCCCTCACGGCCCCGATCGCGACGCCTTCGAGGGAGCTTCGAACACTGAACTGAAGCCCGAGAAGCTCGACAATACAATGAGCTTCATGTTCGAGACCCGCTTTCCGCAGCACCTCACGCATTTCGCCGCCAAGGAAGCGCCGATGCAGGAGGAGTATATCGAGGTGTGGGACCGGCTGGAGAAGAAGTTCGACGGTACTCCCGGCATCAAGTAGCCCGAGGCCGGCATCGCCCTCACCATGACCGCACAGCATCCGGCAGCAGGCGCGGCGCGCCCCTCGCGCGCGCGCCTGCCCGATCATTCGACAGGAGAAACATGATGGCCAAACTGCTGCGCAGCCGTGTCGCATCTGCCAACGAGCCGGGATGCGACTTCCCGATACAGAATTTGCCTTACGGTGTGTTCTCGACAGAGGGCTCGGCGCCGCGCTGCGGAGTCGCGATCGGCGACAGTATTCTCGATCTGGCGGCCTGCGAGGCGCAGGGTCTGGTCGATGGCGCGGGTACGTTTGCTCAACCCCAGCTCAACGGGTTCATCGCGCTCGGACGGCCGAAATGGGATGCCGTGCGCGCAGCGCTGAGTCGGCTGCTCGCCGAGGACGCAACACATGAACTGCCGCTCGTGTCCATGGCCGATGCCACCCTGCATCTGCCGATAAAGGTCAACGAATTCACCGACTTCTATGCCTCGAAGAACCACGCCTTCAACGTCGGCGTGCTGTTTCGCGGGCCTGACAATGCGCTGCCGCCGCAATGGACCCATATGCCTATCGGCTATAATGGCCGAGCCTCGTCCGTGGTAGTCTCGGGCACGCCGATCCGCCGCCCGATGGGGCAGATCAAGGGCGAGAACGGCCCGGAATGGACCGCCTGCCGCCGGCTCGACCTGGAACTGGAACTCGGCGCCATCGTCGGCGGCGACAGCACGATGGGCGAACGCTTGACGGTCGAAGAGGCCGAGGCGCTGATCTTCGGCTACGTGCTCTTGAACGACTGGTCGGCGCGCGACATCCAGGCCTGGGAGTACCAGCCGCTGGGACCGTTCCAGTCCAAGGCGCTGGGCACCACCATCAGCCCGTGGATCGTGACGCAGGCAGCGCTTGAACCCTTCCGCAGCGCAGGCGCCGAACGGCTTAACCCGCTGCTGCCATACCTCAAGGAAGACCGCCCCGGCTTCTACGATCTCGACATCGGCTGGACGATGAACGGGCAGACCATGGCCAGGACCAACTACAACGTCATGTACTATTCCAGCGCCCAGCAGCTGGCGCATCATACGGAATCGGGCTGCCCGATGCGGGTGGGCGATCTTATCGGCTCAGGCACGATTTCCGGGCCAAGGCGGGAGGAAACCGGGGCGCTGCTGGAGATGACCCAGGCCGGCAAGGAGCCGGTGACGGTAAACGGCGAATCGCGGACCTTCATCCATGACGGCGACGAGATCGGCCTCTTCGCCCATGCGGATGGTGAAGGTTACCGTATCGGCTTCGGCCCCTGCACAGGCCGCATTCTGCCGGCGCGCACATGAGGGTGGTCCTGCACGATTATTGGCGGTCGTCGGCATCCTACCGGGTGCGGATCGCGCTTGCACTCAAGGGCATCGGTTATGATCGCGTGGCCGTCGATCTGGTCAAGGGCGAGCAGCGCGGAGCGGAGAACCTCGAGTTCAATCCACAAGGGCTGGTGCCGACACTGGAGATCGACGGCAAGCGGCTGACGCAATCGCTGGCGATCATCGAATATCTCGATGAAACCCGCCCGGGGCCGCCGCTGTTGCCGTCGTCACCGGGAGCACGAGCCCATGTCCGCGGGCTGGCACTGGCCATTGCCTGCGAAATCCATCCGGTCTCCAACCTCCGCGTGCTGGCCCGCGTTGAAGCGCTTGGCGGAGCGGAGGCGCGGGCCAGCTGGAATCGCCAGAATATCTCCGATGGGCTTGAGGCCGTAGAAATCCTGCTGGATCAACCCGGCTTCGACGGTCGGTTCTGCCACGGCTCCACCCCGGGCCTCGCCGACTGCACGCTGATACCCCAGCTTTACAACGCCACGCGATGGGGAGCGGACTTCGCACATTTGCCGCGCATCAACGCCGTCGCGGCGAGTTGCGCTGATCTGGCGGCCTTTCACGCAGCGGCACCGGAAGCGCTTACGTGAAACACACCGCCCGTGCGTGTCGGAAAGAGCGGCGGCCTGACCGCCGCAGCCAACGCAGCCGCCGACGGGAGACTTGGAACATGAGGAGCATGGCAAGATGAAGAAGGTCTATTCGAGCGCCGCTGCCGCGCTGGATGGAGTGCTGAAGGACGGAATGCTGATAGCCGCCGGCGGCTTTGGCCTGTGCGGCATTCCCGAACTGTTGATCAAAGCGATTCACGAGGCGGGCACCAAGGATCTGACGATCGCCAGCAACAATTGCGGCGTCGACGATTTCGGCCTCGGCATCCTGTTGTCATCGCGCCAGATCAGGAAGATGATGTCCTCCTATGTCGGCGAAAACGCAGAATTCATGCGCCAGTATTTGTCCGGTGAACTTGAGTTGGAATTCAATCCTCAGGGTACGCTGGCCGAGCGCATGCGCGCCGGAGGCGCTGGCATTCCCGGCTTCTACACCAGGACCGGCGTAGGCACTGTTATCGCCGAGGGAAAGGAACACAAGGATTTCGACGGCGAGACCTGTATTCTCGAGCGGGGCATCGTCGCGGACCTGGCCATCGTCAAGGGCTGGAAGGCGGACGAGAGCGGCAACGTGGTCTTTCGCAAGACCGCACGCAACTTCAACGTACCTGCAGCGAAATGCGGACGCATCTGCGTCTGCGAAGTCGAGGAGATCGTGCCGACCGGCTCGCTCGACCCCGACCACATCCACCTGCCCGGCATTTACGTTCACCGCCTCATCCAGGGCGAGCATGAAAAGCGCATCGAGCAGCGCACCACACGCAAGGAGGCCTGACCATGGCATGGGATCGCAACCAGATGGCGGCCCGCGCCGCGAAGGAATTGCAGGACGGCTGGTATGTCAACCTTGGCATCGGCATCCCGACGCTTGTGGCCAACTATATCCCCGAGGGCGTCGAGGTGACGCTGCAGTCTGAGAACGGCATGCTGGGCATCGGTCCCTTTCCTTATGAGGGCGCAGAGGATCCGGACCTGATCAATGCGGGAAAGCAGACAGTGACCGACCTGCCGCAGACCGCCTATTTCGACAGCTCTGAAAGCTTCGCGATGATCCGTGGCGGCAAGATCGCCATGGCAATCCTCGGCGCTATGGAAGTGGCCGAGAACGGCGATCTGGCGAACTGGATGTTCCCCGGCAAATTGGTCAAGGGGATGGGCGGGGCAATGGACCTGGTGGCCGGCGTCGGTCGCGTGGTGGTGGTGATGGACCACGCCAACAAGGCAGGCGAATCCAAGGTGCTGAAGCGCTGCACCTTGCCTCTGACCGGTCAGAAGGTGGTCGACCGCATCATTACCAATCTCGGCGTGATGGATGTGGTCGAGGGTGGATTGAGGATCGTTGAGCTGGCCGAGGGCGTCAGCGACGAGGAGCTCCGGGCTTCCACCGAAGCGACCATTGTCGCCTGAGGAAAAGTCGTAGATCACTGACGGAATATGGATAACCGCCCCCACCGCGACGGGATATCCGGGCCGTTCCTCTCGACGATGCCGAGAGGAACGCAATGCAAGTTCTCAGACAGTCAGATAGCCACCATCCACCGGCATCATCACGCCGGTGACATAGGAAGACAGCTTCGAGGCCAGGAACAGCACCGGGCCGACGAGCTCGTCCGCCTCACCGAAGCGCTTGAGGGGGATGTGCTCAAGGTATCGGCGGGCGGTTTCGGGATTGTTGCGTGTCGGCTCGGTCATCGGCGTAATCATCAGGCCGGGGGCGATACCGTTGACCCGGATGCCAAACGGCGCAAGTTCGGCGGCCATTGCTGATGTCATGAGACGCACGCCGCCCTTTGATGCGCCATAGCCCATCCCGCCCGTGGTGGCCCGGAAGCTGGCGATCGAGCCCACGTTGACAATGCGTCCCTGCGTCCGTTTGAGCTGCCCGATTAAAACCTTGACCAGTTGCGCGGATGCGAGGGTATTGATGGCGAACTGGTCCTTGATCGAGTCCAGGAACCCATCCTCCTCCATCAGAACCCGGCGCACGATTCCCGCATTGTTGATCACGACGGACACCGGGCCGAGATCTTTCTCCACCTCTTCCGCGAACCGCTCGCTGGCCTCAAGATCCGTGACATCAAGGACGTAGGCAGAGGCGATACCGCCTTCGACGCGGATAGCATCGACCATTCGATGCAGCTTTTCGGCATCACGGTCGAGCGCCGCCACCTTCGCGCCGGCTCGGGCAAGCCCGCCGGCGATCGCGGCACCATTGCCCTGCGCGGCGCCCGTGACCACAACGACATCCCCCTTCAGCAGGTCGGGGCATTTTTCCAGATAGTCGATCATCATTTCCTCCGTGGGCTCGATGAATCCGTTTCAGGGTTAAGTGGTGCAAGTCACGTGAGAAGTCCGTCACAAATGAGCTTCAGGCTGACTGCGATCAGGATCAGGTATATCGCGCGATAGAATCTCTCGGCGGATATGCGGCGAACGAGATATATGCCCGCGAGGTTCGAAAGGACTGCGACCGGCATCAGCGTCGCCGAGTTCACAAGATTGCTTGGATCGAACTGTCCGAGTGCGGCAAAGGGCGCGACCTTCATCAGATTCGTCGCGGCAAAGACCATTGCGCTCGTTCCCGCCAGGATCTGGGGATTGAGACGTTGCGGCAGCACATAAATCTGAAATGGCGGCGAACCGGCATTGGCGACCATGCTCGCGAACCCGGACAAAGCGCCACAGAGCAGTCCGAAGGGTCGATTTTGTCCTGACGGCGAACCACCCGAGGGGTTTGGGGACAAAAGCCGGCGCGCCGCGAATATACCGGCCAGGAGCCCGACGAAGAGCGACAGCATCGCATCCGATACTTGCGCTGCGAAAAGATAACCAAGCAGTACTCCGACAACGGAGCCGGGCAGCAGCAACTTCAGGTTTCGAGCGTCCCAGGAGTGGCGGTAGGCATAGACCGTGAGGGCATCCTGCAGGAGGAGTATCGGCAGGATGATCCCTGCCGCCCGGATTGGCGGCATCACCAGCGCCAGCAGCGGCAAAGACAGCAGGCCAACGCCGGAAAAGCCGCCTTTAGAAAATCCAAGCAGGACCACGGCAGGAATAGCCGCTGCATAGAACAAGGGAGTTACACCCAGGTCGGGCATGGCTCTCAGTCCGTCTGCTGCCAGTCGAGAATTGTTCTGCACTCGTCTGGCAGCATGGCCGACAGCAGCGCCATATCGATGGCTTCTTCGACGACCGTACGGTCGCCGATATGATTGGCAAGGATCAGGACGAGTTTTGCCCAGCGGCGCAGGCTCTGCTCTACGCTCAGTCCCTCGTGCAGACGCACGAGGCCCTCGTAGATGTCATCGTGTCCCGTCAGGTTCGTCGCGGTCTTCAGTGCAGACATGGGCTTCCTCCTTTCGCACGGATCAATGCGGCCTCGATCCCGGTCGCGGTCGGTGACTTCCAACGTGCGGCGACATACTGGTCGGGGCGGACCAGATAGGCGCCGCCCTCGGTCAGGCCCAGTCGATCGGCGGCAATCTCCTGTACCTCGACAAGACGCACGCCCGCTGGCAACTCGCCCTTCCAGCCACGGGCGAGCAACACGAACTCGTCGCCAATGGCGTCCAGCAGCCAGCCGTCGTGATGCGGCGCATCCAGCACCGGCGATCCCGGACCGATACCGGCCTGCCACTCGTCGCTGTCAGGTGTTGAAAGCGCGCTCGCCGGGTAACTCACCGGCGTCGACAGCCGCCCCGAATTCACGAAGGGCCGTGCGAAGGCATGATCCCGCGCCAATTCGAGCACCGCGTCCCGCAAAGCCTGGCTGGCAGCGGATTTCGGAGTCAGGAAGTCCGTCGAACGGGTCGAGTTCAGGATGTTCTCATCCGCCGTCGCAATCGCTTCATCATTATAGGTCTCGATCAGGGTCTCGTCGGCCGCGCCTCTCAGGACGAGATCAAGCTTCCAGCCAAGATTGTCGATATCAGCTAGGCCGCCATTGCAGCCCCGCGCCCCGAATGGAGAAACAAGGTGCGCGGAATCGCCGGCGAAGATCGTGCGGCCATGGGCAAAGCGTCCCATCCGGCGGCACTGGAAGGTGTAGACGGAATACCATTCCTGTTCGAATTCGACGTCGCCAAGCATGGCGCGAATAAACGGCTTGACGTTTTCGGGCCGGATCGCGGCCTCGCGATCGACGTTCCAGCCCAGTTGGAAGTCCAGCCTCCAGACATCGTCCGGCTGCTTGTGCATCAGGGCCGACCGGCCAGGATTGAACGGGGGGTCGAACCAGAACCAGCGTTCCGATGGCATCTCGTGCTTCATTCGAACGTCGGCAATCAGGAAATTGTCCTCGAAGACTCGTCCCTCGAAATCAAGCCCGAGTTTTTCGCGCACGGTCGAACGGGCGCCGTCGCAGGCGATCAGCCATTCCGAGCGGAGCGTGTAGTCGCCGTCCAGGGTGGAAACCGAGAGTTCCACGCCGTCATCGACAGGATTGACGGCGTCGACCCGATGACCCCAGCGGATATCGATATTGGCGAGCCGCTGGCAGCCTTCGAGCAGATACTCTTCGATGTAGTATTGCTGGATATTGATGAATCCCGGCCGCTTCTGCCCCTTCACCGGCAGCGCGTCGAACTGGTAGACCGGGTCATCGTCGTTGCCCCAGAAGACCTTTCCGACGTTCCAGGTCACGCCCTTCTCCACCGCCGGATCGCCGACCCCCAGCCGGTCGAGAATGTCGAGCGACCGCTTGGAAAAGCAGATCGCCTTCGACGCATGAGCCACGAAATCGAGCCGGTTCAGCACCGTCACTGCATGCCCGCGCCGGCCGAGATCCAGCGCCATGGCGAGTCCCACCGGGCCGGCGCCGACGATCACGACGCGGGCGCTGTCCGTGTTTCCGGTCGGCGCGGGGGTCGCGCCGACTTCCTTGTAGACAGGGATTCCCTGCACATTTGCCATGATGTCTTCCTCCCGTTCCCGTCAATCCTGCAATTGCGCCCAGACCTCGCGGTCGCGCTCGGCAGTCCAGATGCGGGGATGTTCGATGCCGGCATATTCGTCCCAAAGCCGCTGGACATCGAAGGGCAGGCAATGTTCGAAAATCGGCCAGGCGCCGAACTCTGGCGCCAACGCATCGCGCGTGGCCTCGAAGGCCTCCTTCAGGCTGCCGCCGGCCCTGTGGACGCGGCCGGCATTGTCGATCATGCCGTTCAGGAACTTGCGGGTCTGTTCGACCGCCGCATCCGTTTCCGTCACACCGCGCGCCACGGCGCCGCGTCCGCCAATCAGGTTCTCGGCCTGATAGGCTTTGACATTGTCGAGCGTTTTCGTCGCCCAGTCGAAGTGATAGGCGTCGCCCGTGTAGAGTGCGGCCTTCGCCTCCACCAGATCGCCGGCGAAGAGCGTGCGGCTCTTGTCGTGCCAGACCACGATGTCGCCGCCTGTGTGGCCACGGCCCAGAAAGCGCAGTTCAAGCTTGCCGCGGTCTCCACCCAGTTCAATGTCGTATTCGGTGTCGAAGGTGATGGTCGGCCATGTCAGACCGGGAACTTCCTCGGCATTCTTGGCAAGACGTGGCATGCGGCCGAATTCGCTTTTCCAATCCTGCTCGCCCCGCTCGGCGACAAGATCGCGCGAGGCGTTGGACATGATGATGTCTTCCGCTGCGAAGGCGCTGGCGCCCAGCACGCGGACAGCATGATAGTGGGTCAGCACCAGATAGCGAACTGGCTTGTCGGTATGCTCGCGCAGGATTTTCAGCCAATCGCGCGAGGCAGCCGGCGTGGCGCGGCTCTCGATGGCGACAACGAAGTCCTCGCCTTCAACCGCGCCTACATTCGGGTCTCCTTCGGCGGTCAGCGCATAGACGCCATCGCTGAGGATTTCGAGCGTATCGGTCTTGGTGGTCGTGTCGGTCGATGAAGCAAAGGGTTTGCTCACAGGGATTCTCCTTCTCACGATGTCGGGCCGAAAGGCCCTGGTTCAGACGATTCTAATTTCTTCGGTCAGATAGACTTCCGGCCTGTGGCTGCCTGCCGCCGGAATTTGGCAATGGTCGAAAGCCAGCCGCGCCGTGTCGGGCGACGAAAAGGTCGTCCAGATGATGAATTGGGGCGGCTCCGGTTCGGACCAGAGGTGATCGCGCCGCATGATGTCGCCGATGGTATGGTCGGCGTGACCGTCGATGAAGCCCTCAAGCCGGGAAATGCCCAGCAGGAGATTGGCGCCGGAGGTGTGGGGACCCGCGCTATCCGCAACAGGTTTCCCGATCACAAAAACCTTTTGGGCGGAGGCGCCGTGCGACGGTGAAGCGTCAACATCCAGACCGGTCAGCCCGTCCAGGAACTTCGGTTCATCTATGACGAGACCACGCGTAACGGAGGAACCTGCGGCCTCGACAACGGACGCGCGATCCCTGAACCAGAGCTCGACGAAGCCGTGAACCGGCCATTCTCCGTCGGGACCCGTCACGCTGGCCGCAAGCACATGGTTCTGATTGTAGCGCACGAGACCCGGCAAATTTCGCGCGATTGCAGCATGTGGACCCGCCCAGTGAGCGCGGAAATCCGCCGGCGTCATTTCCCTTTTGCGCTTGAGCAACGTGATACGCTTGATCGTCATTCGACTTCTCCCTAGGTCGCGCGTCTCGTCAGGCGGCCTTATGGCCGCCAAGGAAGGCGTCGACGACATCCGGATTGTGCAGCAACTCCGCGCCGGTTCCGTGCATGGTCACCTTTCCCAGCGACAGGACGCAGGCCAGGTCGGCAATCCGAAGGGCCGCCTTGGCATTCTGCTCCACCAGCAGGATGCCCATCCCCATCTCGTCGCGCAGGCGGCAGATGAGACGAAAGATTTCCGCCACGACCAGCGGCGCAAGCCCCATCGACGGTTCGTCGAGCATGAGGACTTTCGGGTCGGCGGCAAGAGCCCGGCCAATGGCCAGCATCTGCTGCTCGCCGCCCGACATCGTCCCGGCCGCCTGACCGCGTCGCTCGAGCAGGCGCGGGAAAAGTTCGTAGATATGCTCGATCCTCGCCTGGACAACGGCTTTGGGCTGGCCATAGCCTCCAAGCTGCAGGTTTTCCTCCACCGAGAGCTCGGAAAACACCCGCCGACCTTCCGGCACATGGCGTATACCCGCGCGCGCGATCACCGCCGGCGCCTGCTTTGCAATGGAGCGTCCTTCCTGGCGAATATCGCCCGACCGGATCGGGATGAAGCCGGATATGGTGTTCAGCAAGGTCGACTTGCCCGCACCGTTCGCGCCGACGATCGACAGGATCTGCCCCTTGCGGATCGACAGGGAAACCCCGTGCAGGACTTCGACCGCGCCGTAGCCGGCGACGAGATTTTCAACTGTGAGCAGTTCTTCGGACATCAGGCAGCCTCCTCCTCGTCGCTGCCGAGATAGGCGGCGATGACTTCGGGATTGGTCAATATCTGGGCAGGCGTTCCCTCGGCGAGTTTCCGGCCAAAATTGATGACGACCACATGCGAGGAAATCGACATAACCATCGGCATGTCGTGCTCGACCAACAGAACGGCGCGGCCATCCGCGGCGATGTCTGTCAGTAGCCGGGCCAGGTCGGCGGTTTCGCTCGGGTTCAGACCCGCTGCCGGTTCGTCCAGCAGAATGACCTTCGGATCCTGTGCGAGCGCACGCGCGATTTCGACGCGCCGCTGAAGGCCGTAGGGGAGATCGCTGGCAGGCTGGTGCCACCACTCTTCGGGAACCGAGACGCGACGCAAGGCGTGTGCGGCCCGCTCCGCCATCTCCTCGTTCTCGGTGATGATCGTCCAGGGACGCAGCAGGGTGCTGAGCAGGCCATAGCGGCCAAAACGATAGGCCCCGGCCATGACATTCCTGAGCACGCTCATGCCCGCCGCCATTTGCGGGGTCTGGTAGGTGCGGGCAACCCCCGCCACGGCACGGCGGTGCACCGGCTCATTCGTGATGTCTGCACCTTCCAGCCGGATCGCGCCGTCGTTCAGGGACAGCACGCCGGTGATCAGGTTGATCAGCGTGGTCTTGCCCGCGCCGTTCGGTCCGATCACGGCTGTGATGGCGCCGGGTGCAAGGTCGAAGGAAACACCGGACACCGCCTGGATGCCGCCGAAACGCTTGGTCAGGCCAGAAAGCGAAAGTACCGGAACAGAAATCATGACGAACTCCTCGAGCGAACGAAGCGGAGCAGAGTTTCACCAAGGCCGCGGGGAGCGAACATCATCACCGCGACCATTGTCAGGCCGTAGACGAGAAGCTTGGCATGATCGAAGCTCTCCAGCAGGTTGGGCAGGATGATGATGGCGAAGGCGCCGAAGATAGCTCCCCAGATGGTCGACAGGGAGCCGATGATAACCATCATCAGAAGCTCGATTGAGAGGCTGACGCCGAACGTATTGGCGTTGAAGGAGCGTAGATAGAGGGCGAGCAGGGCGCCGGAAGCTCCTGCAAAAGCCGCGGCGATGGCGAAGACCATGGACTTGGCGCGGACGGTATCGACACCCATGCAGGCGGCGACCACTTCGGATGTACGCAGCACTTCAAGACCACGCCCGAAGCGACCGTCCACCAGAGCGGCGGCGACAATGGCTGCGACCAGAAGAACGACGGCGGAAAGCCAATAGACAACAGTCTCGTGGGACTGCCCCCAGAAGCCGAGGTTCGGAAGGTTCACGATGCCCGGATCGATGCCACCGGTAACCGAACGCCACTGCGAAGCGACCACGAAGAAGACTGCGCCGAGCGCGAGTGTGCCAAGCGCCAGATTATGCCCCGACAACCTGAGGATTGGCCGTCCGATGACATAGCCCAGCAGGCCCGGCAGGAGGATTGCTCCAATCAACGCAACGGGCACCGGCAAGCTGAGCTGCTGCATGGCAAAGGCGGCGGCATAGGCGCCGACGCCCATGAAGGCCCCCTGCCCGATCGATACCTGGCCAGCATAGCCCATCAGCAGCGTCAGGCCGATTGCTGCGATGGCATGGATCATCGACAGGACCACGATCGAGCGGTGGAACTGGTTGGACAACGTCACGCCCAGAATGGCGAGGAAGATCGCCAATCCCAGCAGGATCAGCCCATCGTGGCGAAGGTTGGAGGTAGATTTTGAATTTCGCATCGATCAGACCCTCGAAATTACGGCGCGCCCGGCGAGACCCTGAGGCCGCAGAATGAGCACGAGAATTAGGATGATGAAGCCGATTGCGTCCTTGAAGCCCGATGCCACGTAGCCCGCGGTCACGCTTTCGATGACACCAATCAGCAAACCGCCGAGAATGGCGCCGAGCGGATTGCCGAGACCGCCGACGACGGCTGCGGCGAAACCCTTCAGGCCCAGAAAGATGCCGTTTTCGTAGGATGCGGCGGAGATCGGTGCCATCAGCGTCCCGGCGAGACCGCCGATTGCGGCCGCCATGATCATCGCGATCACCGCAGCCTTCTTGGGTTCGATCCCGCAGAGGGCCGCCGCGCGCGGTTCCTGGCTCGCAGCCCGCATGGCCTTGCCGAATAGCGTGCGCGAAAACAGATACCACAGGGCGAGGCTGAGCACCGCCAGGGTCAGCATGATCCAGATGCCCTGGCTCGGGATATAGACGTTGCCGACGAGGACCAGGGGAATGAACCCGAATTCGGGCACGAAACTGATGTCGCGGCCGAAGACAAGCGCTGCTGCGCCGCGCAGTGCGAGTGCTACGCCTATGGTCAACATCACCAGGGTAAGATGATCGGAATGCCTGGCATTCTCCAGGATGACGCGCTGCATCACCCAGCCAATCGCCGCACTGACCGCCACCGCGACCGGAACCGCAACTCCGGTCGGGAGGCCGGCGATCGTCACCGCTCCCGTCAGTACCACCCCACCAAGCATCAGGAACTCGCCATTGGCGAAGTTGATCAGCTTGGTGGCATTATAGACGATCGTGAAGCCCAGAGCCGCCATGCCATAGATGCAGCCGACTACGATCCCCGTAATGAGGATCTGAATGAATACTTCCACGGGATTCTCTCCTGTGATTGGGGGCGTCATTGGCGGCTCGCGATCCAAGCCACGAGCCGCCGGCGTCTTGGGAGAGCTCAGTCGGCTACGACGAATTCCCCGCCTTTGACCTGCAGCATGATCATCGAGTTGGAGTTCTCATCCAGCCCGTTGTGGTTCGTGTCGGTGAAATTGAACATGCCGTTCGCACCTGCAAAGCTGATGCCGCTGCGCATCGCCTCGGCCAGTTTCACCCGATCCACCTCTCCTCCGGAAGCCTTCACGGCCGCGGCGATAAGAGAGAGTGCGTCGGCGGGATGTGCGATGAAGGTTGTCGGTTCCTTGCCGTATTTTGCACGATAGTTGTCCGCCAGCTTGGTGACGACGCCGCGCATCGGATCGTCCTCGGCGAGGCTCTGGGGCGCCAGGAGCCGCATGGACGACACGTAGCTTCCCTCGGCGGCCGGCCCAGCCTGCTCGATCAAGGCGGGTGAGGCAGCGCCGTAGCCGTTGAAAATCGGCTTGTCATATCCGACAGAGGCGGCATTCTTGAGAATGATCGTGGGACCGGGATTCACGCTCCAGATCAGCAGCGCGTCAGCACCACTGCTCCTCACCTTGAGGACCTGGGGCGTCATGTCCGTATCTTTCGGACCGAACTCCTCCGATGCCATGACAGGCACTCCGAGCTCGTCGGCCACATCCTTGATGACGGTGAGCCCGGCTTGTCCATAACCATCGGCGGAGGAAAGCACCGCGATCGAATTGATGCCGCGCTTTTTCATGAAGGACAGCAAATGCTTGACGACGATGCGATCTGTCGGCGGCACCTTGAACACGAACGGCGTCGGTGGGTTAACAACAGACTCGGCACCGGCGAAGGACACCAGCGGGACCTTGGACTCGTTGGCGACCGCCATGAGAGCCAGCGATTCACCCGTGGTCGACGGACCGATGACGACGTCAACCTGATCGGAGTCGATCAGGCGACGGAACTGCTGCGCCGCCACCGTGCCGTTACCCTCCGTATCGTAGAGGGTCAGCACCACCTTGTTTCCCGTCATCCCTCCGGCCGCGTTATACTCATCGACAAGCATTTCGATGGTTTCGCGCTGGGAACTACCCATGAAGGCGGTTGAACCGGACGCTGCGATCAGCGCTCCAATACGTATCACCTTCTCCTGGGCAGCCACCCCGAATGGGGATGCCAATGACAAAGCAAGTCCTGCGCCTGCCAGAAGCAGGTTTCTGCGATTCAAGTTCATGGTAGTTCCTCCCGTCAACGTAGATTTCGTAAGAGTTTAGTGGTGCTCGCGCGCTGCGTGCATTCCGGCGATGTACCCAAAGGTCATGCCCGGTCCGAGGGTGATGCCGCCCCCCGAATAGTTCCCGCCAAGGACGCTCGCCATGTCGTTGCCGACGGCGTAGAGACCCTGGATCGATTTGCCGTCCTCGCCGATGACGCGGGAATGCTCATCTGTTCGCAGACCGGCAAAGGTGCCGATACTTCCCGGCACGACGCGGACCGCATAGAAAGGGCCCTTCGCTATCGGGGCGAGACACGGGTTTGGCTTGACTTCCGGGTCGCCATGGAAGCGGTTGTATGCGGTGCTGCCGCGGCCGTATTCCGTGTCCACACCGGTAGGAACATCGTTGTTGAAGCGCTGGACAGTCGCCTCGAACGCCGCAGCGTCCATCCCAATGTTCTGCGCGAGTTCCGCCAGAGTGTTGCCGGAGATAAGATAGCCGGATTTGATGGAGGGAGCGAGCGGCAAGGGTGCCGGCTTAACATGGCCGAGACCGTACTTCCTGATGGTGCGATGATCGCAGATCAGGAAGGCTTCGGCCGGCTGACCGTGCTCCGTCATACGTTCCATGCCCTGGACGAAATCATGATAGCTGTTGGCTTCATTGACAAAGCGTCTCCCGGAACGGGCAACGGCAATCACCCCGGGCTTTCCGCGATCGATGAAGTGCGGAAATGGCCCCTTCGTTCCGTCTGCCCTCGGCACAAGGCTGGTCGGCGCCCAGGCGCCCGCATTGGGATAATCCATCAGCGTCTGCGCGCCGATCTGCTCGGCCAGCAGAAGGCCATCGCCAGTATTGCCGGGGCTGGCGGCGGACACATGTTCGCCCTCGCTCGCGACGTGATTGTAGAGCGATTTCCGCCGAGCCACGTCCTGGGCAAATCCGCCGCAGGCCAGGACCACGCCGCGTTTCGCGATGATCCGGCGCAGTCCTTTTGGCGTGAGTACGTCGGCCCCGATCACATTGCCATCGTCGTCACGCAACAAGGCCTTCACCGGGCTGTCGAGCCAGACAGGAACGTCGAGATCCTTTGCGCTCCGATAAAGGCGCGCCGCCAATGCGTTGCCGTTGGTCAGCAGCATCGAGCGTCCTTTCAGGACCTTGTCGACACCGAATTTTGCTATGCGTTTTGACACATAGGCGAAGGACTCCAGGCGCTTCGTGGCGCGATAGAAATGCCAGAGTTCCTTGCCGGATCCGATCGCCAACCCGTAGAGGGTAAGTTCGGAGCGCGGAGGACGAAGCTTGGGGAGGTCTTCACCGAGAATAGCGGCGTTGACCGGGACTGCCAGGATCGATCGCCCCCCTGGCATGCCGCCTGGCGCGTCCGGATGATAGTCGGAAAAGGCAGGTGATGCTTCGAACCGAACGTGGGTGTTCTCGTGCATGAAGTTGACCATCGCCGGCCCAGCGTCGAGAAATGCCTCTGTACGGGCCGCATCGTAGTGGTTGCTCGCCTCATGGCGGATGTAGTCCCGGGCAGCTTCCTTGCTGTCCTGTATCCCGGCCTCTTTACTGACCGGATTGTTTGGCACCCAGAGATAGCCTCCCGAGAAAGCCGTGGTGCCGCCAAACACAGGCTCTTTTTCCGCGACAATCACATTCAAGCCCTGCTTGGCTGCGACTATTGCCGCCGTCAGTCCGCTTGCGCCTGAACCTGCGACGAGCAAGTCGCAATGGACTTCCTCCACCGCGCTTTCCGATGAAATGGCGTTCATTGGTGTTTCCTCGATGTTTTTGAATGCTAGTCCACGCGCTACTGGCGCCTGCGCAGCAACGGGGCCGTCCTTGAGACGGGTCTCCCTACCGCTCAGGCAAGCCGACCTTTCAGGCCAAACTCAAATCCGTTCATTGGGACTCTCCTCACGCACCATCCTCAGTGCAAAACATTATACAATGTGTAATTTCTGTTATTATACGTAATGCTGTCTTTCAATTTGCGCCTTGTCAACAAATTTGTATAATGCTCATCATAAACAATAAGGAGGGCCCGAGTGCTGCTTGAAAACACAAGGAAAATTTCGCCGGAGGACACATCGGAGCGGCCGGCCCAACTCGGAATCCAGTCGGTTGAAATAGCGGGAACGATACTCGACGTGCTGATCCGCGCCGAGGGACCTATGAAGCTGGCCGAACTTGCGGCGAGCCTGAAAATGCCGTCGGCCAAGGTTCATCGCTATCTGGTGAGTCTGATCCGTACCGGGCTTGTGAAGCAGCTCAAGGATTCGTCGAAATACGACCTGGGGCCCGTCGCATTCCAACTGGGAATAAAGGGCTTCGCGCGATTTGAACCGCTGCAGCTCGCTGAAACGATCCTGACCGAACTTGTCGAACAGGTGGGCGAGACCTCTGCCTTGGCCGTATGGACAGACAAGGGTCCCACGATGGTCCGGGTCATGGAAGCGCGCCATGACTTTGCGACATCCGTCGCTCCGACTCACCACTGCCCTATGACGTTCTCTGCCACCGGCCTGGTTTTCAGCAGCTTTGACGACCCCGGCCGGACCGAAGGACCAATCGAGCGTGAGCTGGAACAGAATCGCGCAAGCGGAAGGGTCAACGCGCCCAAGGAACGCGCGGCGTTGGCAGAGTTGATACGCGAAACCCGTAGCCGGGGCTTCGCCTGCATCGCCGACGGCGGTGGAGACGGATTCGGCGCTGTCAGCGTCCCAATATTCGACCCGACGGGCCGGTTGTTGATGGCATTGACAGTCTTCGGGCGCACGAGGCGCGTTGACAGCGGGCCCGATAGCGCACTTGCGCGCATTGTCGTGGCGTCCGGGAAACGACTTTCTGAGGCCTTCGGCTTCCGCTATTGAGCGCCGTCAGCGCTCTTGAAAGCCTGATCGGCCCAGTCGGCCCGAAGCTGCGATTTTGGCCAACTCGAAGAACGTTGTGGAAACATGCTTGTGGGATTGAGCTGAGAAGCGCTCGCTCATGACATTGCGCTCCAATTTGAGGAGCGTAGTGATGAGTACGGGTATTTCTAGTTCGGATTTTGTCGAACCAATGGAGCCTGAGCTTCGCCGACATTGATTTCATCAATTCCAAACCGGCCGCTACGAGGCTCGGCCTGGCCGCGCAGTTAAAGTTTTTCAGCGCCCGCGGTTTCTTCGCTGAGGATGGCATATTGGTCCCGCACGATGGTGCCGAATACCTGGCCGAGCAGATCGGCGTCCCAGCCGACGAACTGACCGGTTATGATTTTGGCGGGAGAACAGCCCGTCGGCATTGCGCCGAGATTTTGCAGTATCTTGGCTTTCGCCGCATGACGCGAGGAGACCGGGAAGCGCTTTCTCGCTGGATCATCGGCGAGCGTTGCCCTTCCGGACAATCCGTCAGCGCCATGCTTGAGGCGGTGTTTCTTTGGTGCCGGGATCGCAATATCTATGGTCCGTCTGCCAAGGAGCTTGAACGGCTTGTTCGCTCGCAACGGCAACAATATCTGGACGGCTGGCTTCATGAGGTGAGCGCCGCGCTTCCGCCTGAGACTGTAGTGGCGATGGAAGCTCTCTCGCTGACGCGGAAGGGCCGACGGGCTTCAATGCGATGAAGGCCGATGCAGGGCGAGCAACCCTTTATAACATTCTGGCGGTGACCGCCCGGCTGACGTTTATCCGGAAGCTGAACCTCCCACGGAATATGTTTTCAAACATCAACCCGGCGTGGATCGAGCATGTTGCCCGCAGGGTTTCCGGCGAAAAGGGGCCCCGTGGCTCAGGCATCCCCTCATTTCTGAGATGACGTAGGGCGGGAAAGATGATTCTGCATTTCCGTGTCGGGAGTGCCGAACTGGTGCGAAACAATAGCTTCCTGCCCAAAGTTGGCCTCGGAACGTGGGGCATGCGCGACGAGCTTTGCGTCATCGCCGTGCGCAATGCCTTAGAGATGGGATATCGCTTTGTGGACACAGCGTCGTTCTATGGGAACGAGCGCGAGGTGGGCAAAGGCATCAGCCAAAGCGGCGTTTGCAGAGATGAAATCACAATCTCTACTAAGATTTGGCACACCGATTTCGCACCTGAGGCCATGAAGCTTTCAGTGGAGACGAGCCTTGAAAAGCTGCAAGTTGACTACATTGACCTGCTGCTGCTGCACTGGCCGCCCAGAGACCTTCAACTCGCCCCGCCGCTTAATACGCTTGCGAGCTTTGTTGATGCGGGATTAGCCAAAACAATAGGTGTCTCGAATTTTCCTCAGCCACTGTTGGAGACCGCTGTCGAGGTGACCTCTGTGCCTTTGGCATGTAACCAGGTCGAGATGCATATCGGCCTGCGCGACGAGTCTCTTCTCAAGGTGATGCGGGACAAAGGAATAGCGCTGGTTGCGCACTGCCCGTTGGCCCGTGGCGTTTACAGTGAACATCCAGCTTTACGAGCCGTCGCAGCGAAACACAAATGCTCTTGGCAGCAGGTGGCATTGGCTTGGCTCGTTATGCAGGACAACGTTCATGCCATACCGGGCGCGGACATTCCGGCACACCAGTGGGAAAACTTGCTCTCAACGACATTGATGCTCGATGAGGAAGATCGAGTTGCACTTGAAGCAGTTCAAGATGGTCGGCGGGTTTCCACAAGCCCGTATCCCGTGCCGGGAATGTATTAAGGCGAAAACTGGATAGGAGGCTATACGCCGACGGCCAACCGGCGCTGACGCCTCCGCAAATTACTTCGCTAAACCTGTTTAAGTTGTGGAGCCATTTGCTCTTCGTCTGAAAAATTTCAACTCGCTTCTAGGGGAGAAAGGCGCTCTGCCCTCTCTCCCCCACAAGCACTAAACCGGTCTCCCCATGCTTCGGCCTGTGGCCTGCAGCACCGGCCGCATTTCCATGAAATCCGTCTCGGCCCTCCGGGTGGGTGATCCCCCTCCGGTTTAGCGCTTGTCCCCCTCTCTCCAGCTGTTCCGCACGAGCTCGGGAGCAGGAGCGGGGCTCCTGCCCTCCCTTCGATTTCGGGAGGTCAAGGAGTGATCGCTTGCGCTTGTGGAGAGGGAAAAATGACAGAAAAGCTTGAGCTGCAACCCAACGAGCCTTTGTCCGTGAAGGTCGAACGTCACCGGGCCGTGTACCTGACGGCCGTCAACGGCGAGGGCGGCGCTGACATGGATCAAGAAGCGAGGGCACGTATGGAAATCATCAGGCACGCGCCGTCAGATCAGGATGAGAGAGATAAGAAGCTGCTTTACGTAGCAGGGTATCTAATTGCCTCCAAGGGGAGCCTGAACCCTGAGGAAATCGAGCTTCTTCTGTCAGGCTCCATCTCACTGCCGGGGCACTGATGAGCAACAGGCATCTGGCCCTGAAATCAGTAGTTGGTGGCTACCCATTCGCCGGATGCAGACTTGGCAAATCCAATGACGCGATCGAGAGGAGCTGCGTTCGGATTCCTCTTGATTGCCGCAACGCATGATACGCCTGGACCGCTGGCGTTCTCGTCACACTCTCCTAAGGCAAGGGTCACAACGGCTTCACCGCGGCCGGTCCTCAGAGGGTTGCGGGCATAAGCCTTGCGGTATGCGGCTAGGGCCTCCTCTTCTGTCGGTATCTCAAGCACAGGAGCCGGAGGTTCGGGAATTAGGGAGGGATTGGCTGCGATAAGGGCAGCGATCTCCGCATCAGTGGGGGCCCGAACAACCGGCTCTGGCTCCGGCATGATGAGATAAGTACCTCCTGCACCGGCGAGAATGCCGATACCGGCTGCTGCTACGATGAGAATGTTGCTGTTCATGTCATCCACTCAGTCATTCAGGTTGAACCAAGCACGCTGCTTGACGCCCTTATCGTTCGGAATGTCGAAATAATAAGGGTCCGCGCGGCGAGGGCGGGGCTGAGTGATCTGCACCATGCAGCCATTGTCTCGGTTGAAGACATCATTGTCGTTGTTCTGGTTGATCTGCCGGATCGTGACACCCTTGCGCTCGTTTTCTCGGGCGTCACCAAATTGGGTACGGAAGGCGGCACGGTTGCTGCACTGGTTGACGGTCTTCGTGCACTGATCCTTGTCGTCTCGGCCCAAGAACGACCGATCCCCATCGGTGCGGGAGGAAACGGCGGTCATGCCGGCAGGGCATTCCTCGTAAGGTTCATAGCCCGGTTTTCCGGCTTTTGCTTCATGGCAGATCGGCCAGGAGAAGCCGGGCTTCGCCATAGCTGATATGAGCCTTTTCATCGGGGGAACGCAGTAGGGGACGCCATGCCATGACGGGCTTTGTGAGGCTGCGCACAAGAGGATCTGGCAACCCCATGAGGCATCCTCGGCCTTGGCAGATGCTGGAGAGATGGCAAGAGCCGCGAGACCGGCTGCGGCAAAAAACACTGGTTTCATATCAGGTGTCCCTCTTGATTAATGCTGCTGAAATTGCCGGCTCGGAAAGAAATCTTTCGAGCGGAGTCCTGTGCTGGATGCGTTCGCCTGCAGCGTAGATGACGGCCGAGATCAGTGCGAAGCACGCAAACCAGGAAATGCCGATGCGATAGAGCAATGGCTGATTGGGAATGTCCCGAGAAACCGCGGCGAAGGCGAAGAGCCCGACCAGGTAGCTGTCGAAGGACAAGTGACGCTTGTCGTGGAAAGCCAGCGACAGGATGAGAAGGAAGGCCGCTAGTAGCGCGTGGATCCACCAGAGTCTCTGCGCCGGGATTATGAGGGCGATCGAGAGGGAGATGGCAAGCAGCAAACCAGCCAAGGGATCCGTTGCGAGAGAGGTCGCAATATGTGCGAGGTCTGGCAACTATCGGTCTGTCCTCTTCGGCTTGTTTCGCGCATCAGCAAAAGGAGGAGAGATCTCGCTTTTCCTCTCGGCCAATAGATTGAAGTCGGCGATCGGATGCCGATCTAGCGTCTTGTCGACAGCTTTGCGGCGCCATTCGTTCATGTCCAACACGTAGGTTCCCCACATCCCATACCGGGCGGCCATCGCGTTGGTCTGATAAGCGTAATATTGGGCGTTGATGTAAGGGGAATCGAGACGAGCCCAACCGACGCGCAGCATTTCGGCGGCGAGATCCACACCGTTAGTCGTGCATTGTGCGACGGGTATCCCATCGTTCGCGTAGGCCAGACCGACGCAAGTCGTGGGTCTGTTTCCGACAGTCCTTTTCAGCCAGGCCTTGGCGAAGGGACCGCATGGAACGGGGCTAGGAGCCTGTTGCTTCTCCCGGTTGGTCCACTTTGGGTTCAAAGCCCATTGAGGAAGCTCACAGGTGTCGATGCCAGCCAACCTCACTTTATAGCCATTGCCAAGCGTGCCGAACCATAGCGTGCGGCCGTCGAGAACGGTTACCGGGCCTTTGAACGTCGGCAACCGAACAGCAGCAGCAACTGGAGGCGCAGCCTGACCGCGTAGGGCGTGCCAGTTCTGATAGATCGGATCGGCGGCAAACGCTGGCTGGGCTAAAGAGCTTGCGGCGATAAAAAGGATAAGGCGGTTTATCATGGCTGGGCGCTCCTCGATCGCTGGTTCGCCTCACGACTAAGCAGGATGGAAGGATGCTGAACGTCGGAGAATTGCCAAAGGCCGGCCTTCTTTTGCTGAGCAAGCTGCTCGGCTATGGCGTAGGGGGCATGATAAGGGAGACCATCGGTCTTCAAGGCGGCGAATGCATAGCCGCTTGTCACCATGATCTGCGCGAGGTCGAGCCTTTGACTGCCAACCGTGGCGTAACAAACGACATATGAGATGCCATTAAGCTTCGCCACGGGGGCACAGATCGGTTTGGTGTCCTTGATGTAGGCAGCCAACATCGCAAGCGATGCCTCACCGCAGTCCTTCTTATTGCCCTGACCATCCGTGTAGGCAGTGCCGCGTAAGCAGGACTGGATGCCATAGAGACGAAACCGCTCTCCGTTCGAGATCCAGGTGTCCCCCGTTTCCAAGGTAACGCCGGGAGCAAGATCGAAGTACCCTTCAGGTGCGGCATTGGCGGCAAAGGGCAGTAGAGTCGCGACGAGTGCAGCAGCAAGCTTCATTGCGCCTTCACCCGAGGATCTGCCCACATACCGTAGGAACCCTTCTGGCCGATTTCCTGAGCTTCCGTGAGATCAGGACGTTCGAATGAACCATCGGCTTTCTTAGTCAGGCGAACCGCTCCCAACGACAGAAGCTGCTCCTCAAGATTATCAACCGTGTCCATTGCTCCAGGATAGTTATAGTAGCCGTAGCAAGTGACATCCTGAACGGGGGCAGTCTGCTCGCTGATGAAGGCCCTGCAGAACAGAACCTTGGGGCTTTGCAGCATCGTTTGCAGCTGCTGCGTACCAAACTCCTCGCAAGTCCCGGAATAGTCCTCCGCGCGATTGACCAGATCGCCGTTGCAGGGCTGAACGCCATACAGATGCAACGTTGTCGATTCATCGACGCGAAACTCAGTCGCCGAGATAGCCTTGAAGCCATTGGCCGTGGCGTAACCTTTGCGATCAGCGACTTTACCGGTCCCGTCGTAATACTCGACGACAAGAACAGTTTTGCCCGGCGCCGCCAGCGATCTGATGTAGTCCTTGTTCACCGCAGGAGCGGCAAGCGCTTGTGTTGCCATTGCGCAACTTAGAAGCGCGGGAATGATGGCCTGTTTCATAATCTAGCCCTAACCATCCGTAGTGCGATTGTTGACCCTGCAAAATAGGGTTTAACACCGATCAGAAAACTTGTAAGAGTGCATCAAATCGGTATCATGTGTGCATTAACTCTAGTCGGTTTTCGTGGCGATCACAACACCGTTTGACGGGCGGGTGCGATGGATAAAAACACTGTCTATGCAGGGTATCTAGGCCCGCGAACCCTGACTAGCGCAGCATTATCCATGCTGCTCGCGGCCAATACTGCTGCGTCACAAGACCTAGCCACAACAGGCCGTATTTCCAGCAGTTACAACGGTTATGTGACAATCAACGAGGAATCTCTTGTCACGAACTTCGAAGATCGCTGGAGCGGTGTCGAGACATCAGAGAAGGAATTCGTCCTTGGTGCAAACGGTGTTGTCACGAAGGGCGGAGCCGAAGTTTTGGGCGCAACGGCGTCGAACGACGCGGGCGCCAAAGGGCATCAAATTGATGCGGCTGTCAGCGCGTATTTTGATGTCTCAGAGCGCGCCACGGGCCGCATTGAGCCTGTCCAAACTCCTACTCTAGATACTACATCTAGTGATACCCCCGAAAATCTAGGGGCAGGAACTCCCGTTGAAGAGTGCGGGCCGTCGCCCCTGTCACCTGAGGAGATTAGAGCGCTGGTTGCATCCACTGCGCGCCGATACAGCGTCGATGAGGGCTTCGCGGTTGCGATTGCTTGGGCCGAAAGCCGATTCGATGAGATCCGCAATTCACCGAAAGGCGCACGCGGACCGATGCAGCTTATCCCCGAAACGGCGGCTCGCTTCGGTGTTCAGGACATTTGCGATCCTGCTCAAAACATCGAGGGCGGGATGAAGTACCTCCGCTTCCTGCTCGATGAGTTTCAGAACCCGCTTCTGGTCGCAGCCGCTTACAACAGCGGGGAGGGGCGCATCTACGAATATGGCGGCGTTCCGCCATTCCAAGAAACCGTCGGCTATGTCGCAAAGGTCGTGAATTTCCAGCTCGGCCTACCGATGCCAACCGGCAAACGGAAGGCGAACGGGATCGTCCGAGACATGGCGGCAAAGAACACCAGCGATGCCGGAGTCATCGCTGTGGAGAAGACCGGCAAGTTCGTCGGCGGCGTGATGCATTTTTAAGGAGAGAACTATGAAGAACGTCGTTTCCCGGCATTCCGGGGCATTGAAGGCAGTAGCCGTCATTGGCTTGGTGGCAGCCCTGCAGGTTGCAGGCGCTGATCAAGCGCTTGCACAGGCTGGCGGTGGCGGCGGCGGTGCATTCGCCCCCCTTCAGACAGCCGTACAGATGATCGTTGACTTCATCACCGGCCCCTTCGGACGTCTGATGGCAATCATCGCCGTGATTGGCCTCGGCTTCCTTGCCTTTGCCGGCAGGCTTTCGTGGTTCACGGCCGGAGCCGTCGTCATTGGCATCGGTCTCGTGTTCGGCGCCCCTGCCATCGTTGACCAGATGATTTCGTCGGTAGGCGGCGGCTGATGAGCGATTTTCAGGACGAGAAGCCAGCTTTGACGCCGTTGGTGATCGGCTTGACCCGGTCTCCGACGCTATGGGGCGTGCCCTACATGGCGGTCGTCCTGATCATCGGCGTGACAATCATTGGGTGGCTGGTGACGAACCATCTGGCGGCACTGCTGATCGCGCCAGCCGCCTACCTTGTCCTTTTCTCGCTTTGTGCCTGGGACAGCAAGATTCTCGACGTCCTGCAGGTCACGTCCCGCAAGACGCCAAGGACCCCCAACAAGCGCTTTTGGGGCACCAACTCATACGGACCATAGTAGATGCTGAAAGTCGTCAAGGAAGAGCTTGGGTTTGGGAAGGTCGCCGGCAACGAGCGGCCTATGTCCGTTCACATCCCCTATATGCGGCATGTGTCTGACACGGTCATCGGGCTCGAGAATGGAACCCTGATCAGCGTCATCAAGCTTGATGGCCTGTTCTTCCAGACGGAGGACCAGGCCGAATTGAACATGCGTTCTGTTGTGCAGAACACCATGATCCGAGCACTAGGTTCGAGCCGCTATTCTCTTTGGTCGACTGTAATCCGTCGTGAGGTCGAGACCGAAATCGGCGGTTCGTTCGATTCCTCCTTCTGCGAGATCCTGAACGATCGCTATATGGACCAACTTCGCAAGAAGCGGATGTTCACGAACGAAATTTACCTGACGATCGTGCGTTCGGGCATGAAAGGGGCGCTTGGCCTCGGCGACTCGCTGAAGCGGATCTTTGAACGCTCGAACAAGGAGGCCAGGGCCCAAGCGACCCGTGAAGACGTGACCGACCTCGAAGAGCTGGTTGGGAACATCGTGAAAGAGTTGCACAAGTACGGCGCAAAGCCGCTTGGCATCACGTATCGCAAGAAATCAGACGATACCGCGAAAAAGGACATCGATGGAGAAGACGCTAAGGGCGATCCGTATTCGGAGCCCTGCGAGTTCTTCAACACGATCCTGACCTGCGGTGTGCCGCGAAAGATGCGGCTTCCGCGCATGGGAATTCGCAACTACGTCGGCACTTCACGGCTTCACTTTTCAAAGCGGACGATGCAGGCACAAGCGGCGGTGGAAGAAGATAGCCGCTATGCCGCTCTACTCTCAATCAAAGAATATCCTCCATTCACTGGTCCCGGCATGTTGGATGGGTTGCTGCAGGTGAACCACGAGTTCATCCTGACGCAGTCCTTCACCCTTGCAGACAAACCGATCGCACAAGAGCGGATCAGCCGCCTTCAACGCCAAATCAAGGCCTCCGACGAAGCGGGTAGTTCGGTCGAATCCGACATCGACTATGCTTTGAACAGCCTCCTCAATCAGGAGGCTGTATTCGGCTTCCATCATTTTTCGCTTCTGTGCATTTCGCGGGACCTCGAGGGATTAAGCCGTTGCGTGTCGGAACTTGGCGCTTGCCTCACCGACATGAACATCAACTGGCTCCGGGAAGACCTCAATCTTGAGGCGGCGTTCTGGGCGCAGCTGCCTGGAAACCGCTCCTACATCTCCCGCATCGCCATGCTGTCGAGCGCCAACTTCTCCGGCCTTTCCTCGATGCATAATTTCGCGACTGGACAAGCGGATCGCACCCATTGGGGCCTGCCGATCACCATTCTGGAAACGACCTCACAAACCCCCTACTGGTTCAACTTCCACCGCCGGGATATCGGGCACTTCACGGTGACTGGTCCGACAGGATCCGGCAAGACCGTAGGTTTGACCTTCCTGCTGGCTCAGGCGATGCGGGTTTCACCCACGCCTCGCGCCGTGTTCTTCGACAAGGACCGGGGGGCTGAGATCTTCGTCAGGGCGATCGGCGGAGCCTACGAAGTTTTGTCTCCGGGAACGCCCACGGGCTTTAACCCGCTGCAACTGGAAAACACCGGCGAGAACCGGGAATTTCTGGTCCGTCTGCTCAAGGCCATGCTGCGCGGCGATCGTCGCACCGACTTCACGCAAGAGGACGAGGACACGCTGGAAAAGGCAATCGTCCGGATCATGCAGGAGCCGGCAGCTCAGCGGAACCTCCCGAATCTTGCCGGCCTCTTGATGGGGCGGTCCAAGGCCGATGCCAACGATCTGTACTCGCGGCTTCGCCCTTGGATCGAAGGCGAAAAAGCCTGGCTGTTCAACGCGCCCCATGACGTCCTTTCCTTCTCGGGTCACAGCGTCTTTGGCTTTGATATGACCAACATCCTCGGAAACGAGGAGCTAAGAACCCCTGCGCTGATGTATCTTTACCATCGGCTGGACGAGCTGCTGGACGGTAACCCCGTCATGTTCTTCATGGATGAAGGCTGGCAGCTACTGATGGATGACACTTTCAGCGCCTTCATCGTCGACAAGATGAAGACGATCCGAAAGCTCAACGGCATCGTGGGCTTTGGTACGCAGTCGGCTGCTGACATTACCAAATCCAAAGCGTCGCACACGCTCATTGAGCAATCGGCGACCAACATCCACTTCCCGAACCCACGGGCTGACGAAGAGAGCTACATCAAGCGCTTCGGCCTGACGGTGAAGGAGTTCAAGTTCATCAAGAACACGCCTCCTGAAAAGAGAACCTTCCTGATTAAGCATGGCAACGACTCTGTCATTGCGCGTCTCGATCTGTCGACAATGCCGGATCTCGTGAAGGTGCTTTCAGGACGCAAGGAGACGATCGAGGAGTGCGCGGCACTTCGCGAGCAGTACGGAGACGAACCCGAAAACTGGTTGGCGAAATTCTGCGGATGGGAGAAGGCCGAATGAGGAACAGTCGGACTCTAACGCTGCTGGTTGCAGCCTTGGCTTGTGGAACAGCGCCCCCCGCCTCCTCGCAGGTTCCTGTTACGGATGGCGCCCTCACTTCAACAGATGCGGTGCGCAATGAAACGACGAAGCAGATCGAAGAAACAGACAGTCGCCGGCACTCCGTGAGCAAGAGCGTCACCTGCTCGATGTACCGGCCGGGGCGCGGAGGTGACGCCCCCTCGGCAGCACAAGCCAATCCGGAGATTGTCGGGCTCGTGAAGCGAGTGGCGCGTGAGGAAGGGGTAGACGAAACCCTCTTCATGTCTCTCGTCTACCAGGAGAGCCGGTTCAATCCCTGCGCAAAGTCGCCTGTCGGCGCCATGGGCTTGTCGCAGCTGATGCCGGGCACAGCCAAGGATCTTGGCGTGAACCCTCACGATATCGAGGATAACCTCCGCGGCGGCGCACGCTACCTGAAGCAGCAGCTCCGTACCTTCAACGGCAATACCAACCTCGCCCTAGCGGCATACAACGCGGGGCCAGGCAACGTTCGAAAGTATGGCGGCATCCCTCCGTTCAAGGAGACGCAGGGGTATGTAGCCGCGATCAAAGGCAAGTGGATGCCTCAGTTCGGAGGCTCCGATGTGTCGAACATCCCCGAAAACTTCGGCGGAGGCACGTCGGGCTTTTCAGGTGCGCGTGACGCAACGATCAACTCAATGGCAACCAGCCAATCGATTTCCGAAAACAGCGGGAACGTCGCGTCATGGCTTCAGCAACTCGGCCAGATGGAAAGCGGCACGATCCAAGACAGCTGGGACCATAATTCCGGAGCACGCAATGCGAACCTCGAGATGATGAACCAGGTCATCCGCCTCGGAACAACGATGGCGGAGCTTATGAATTCTCAAAATGCACTCGATCTAGGCGGGCTCTCGGGGTCTTCGCGGTCCAGCGACTACAAGCGAGACGAGAAAGAAGACGATCGCGAGGTAGCTGACCTCTGCGACAAGGAACTGCAGCTTGAGTGGAATCCGGAGGAACAGGCCTGCGTTCGAAAACTCGAACCAGAGGCTGACATGAAGCTGATGTTGAGCACCGAATGACAAGGAGAACGGCCATGAAAAGAGCATTCCTGACTGCGTTTTCGCTAGCGATGGCGTCTACCGCGCATGCACAGGTTCCCGTGATCGACAGCGCCAACCTGAAGATTGCAACGGAAACCTCTCAGACGACCGATCAGATCCTGGATACGAACAAGGAGGTTCTGAAGACGGTAGAAGAGACGCTTAAAGCCGTCACGGGGGATCGCGGGAGCGTTTCAAATCCCATGCAGAACCTCGCCGTTGGTCAAGGGTTCAGCGTTTCTCAGATGCCGTCACTCGATAGCCTGATGCAGGGCGGAGTCCCGAACTTCGGCAGCATGGGCGGTGACATCGGGCAGATTGCCACCACCTTCATCAACGGTCTTCAGCTAGTAAAGAACTTGTCTGGCAAGGCGGACAGCACGTTCTCCGGCGACAAGTCCTACGAAGAGATGATGAAGACCGTCCTTGGAGTTGCTGCCCTAGTCACCGGCTCGCAACAGGCCGTTCAGTCCCGAACACAGGCATTCCAGCAGGCAGGTCAGCAGATCGGCCAGGCCCAAGACATCAAGGGGTCCATCGATCAGAACACGCAGCTGCAGGTTCAAACCGGCCTGACGATCAACGAAATGATCGGCGTGATGAATGGGGCGGTCGGCTCCCTGCAGGCTCAAAACCAGCGCCGCCTTGTCGACATCTCCAATACCAAGAAGGCGCTGACCTACGGTGACTAAGACATTTCGAGTGAATGGTTTTGTGCTCCTCTCCGTTCTGGTTGCTGCCGGCGTAACTGGCTGCGCCGGTGCTCCGAAAGAGAAGACTGCACCATGCAAGAGGCCGGCAAACCTCACATCCTACGCCGAGGATCCGCGACAGGAATGTGGCCCAATGACCAGCGTGAATGGCAACCCATCGGAAGCGCTGGCGGCGATCGACGCTTTCGCTGCAAGCGGAGAGCAGTGACCCCATGAACTTTCTAGGCGGCCTGCTTGAGGCTCTTGAAGATGCAGGGCGGAATTTCTCCCAACGGGCTTATGAGGTCGTTGGCGACGAGATCATGCCCTTGCTGACGATCATGCTTATTGCCTACGTCGCCTATTACGGACTTCAACTCGTCATGGGGACCGCGCGAGTGAGCGTCGGCGAGATCGTCGGCCGGGTCGTGCGGATGATGCTTATCGTCGCTTTCATTGATCAGTGGGGCAACTTCCAACTCTTCTTTTACGACTGGCTGAACAACACGCCGGAAGACGTGGGGCGGGCGCTCCTGACGGCTAGCAGTACCGGGATAACTGAGCCGACAGACGGCCTCTCCATGATTTGGGAGACAGCGAATGAGGCAGCAGCAGCATTCGCGGAGCAGTCAGGCTACTTCGCCATTCTCCCGGGTCTTGTAGGGTTCCTGATCATGCTGGCGGTTGGGCTGTTCATTGCCGTTGCGCTTGCCATCCTCGTGCTTGCGAAGGTGATGATGTGGGTGCTGCTTGGCACTGCACCGATCTTTATCGCCTGCCTATTGTTTGATTCCACGCGCCAGTACGGAATGGCTTGGTTCCAGCAGGTTTTGACTTACGCGATTATTCCGCTCTTCGTTTACGTCGTCGCCGCCTTTCTCATCACGACCATGGACGCTGAACTGCAGAAGGTCGCAGCGGCAGCATCCGCGAACGAGATCCAGCTAGACGATATCTCGGCTTTCGTCCTGATCTGTGCGGCTGGTGCTTTTGTCCTCTTCAACATCCAAACTCTCGCCCAGGGAATTACCGGGGGCGTGGCAACGGGCGTTGGGCAGATCGCTCGATCGGTTGGCTACGCGACCGGGGTTGCACTGCCGGCAAGAGCTTTGACCGCGACACGTTCTGTAGCCGGCAGGGCTGGAGAATTAGGAATGGCCGCACGCGCCAGAACCCATGCCGGCATGAGGGAAAACATCCAAAACGCCGGTGCAGCAGAAGCGATGCAAAACAGAATTACCAACAACAGTCTGCCCAACTAGGCAACTGGTGGCGGGAATTAAGGGCTAGGATACATGGCAGAGAATAACGATGCTCTCCGGAGCTATTTTCAGGATGGGGACCGTTGGGAACAAGAGATCGTCAAAAAGGCCAAACGGTCCAAGGCGTTCGCTTGGCTGATTACGCTGATCTTCGGCGGCATCACGATCCTGTCGCTCTCCGCATTGGTGATGCTCGTGCCCCTCAAGAGCTTCGAGCCGTACATTGTCGAGGTCGACAAGAACACTGGCTACATTGAGGTCAAGACAGGGCTGACCCGAACATCGAACATCACCGATCAGCAGGCGGTCACTCAGGCGAATGTCGTCCGTTACATTCGATCCCGCGAGGGCTATGATCCTTTTGCCATCGAGCAGAACTTTGGAATTGCAGCTTTGCTCTCCACCGGCGACGCAGCGCGCGACCTCCAGGCCCAATGGAGTGCCGCGAACCCTGACAATCCAGCTCGCCGGCTCGGCAAAAACAAGTCGATCACCGTTGACATAAAGTCTGTCACCTTCCCCAACACGACAACGGCGCTCGTCCGGTTCTCGACGCATGAGCGCTCTGATTCAGACATCATCACGCGCCATTTCATCTCTATCGTTCGCTATCGCTACACGGATACGCCTGAGCGCAACGAATGGCGCTTCGAAAACCCGTTGGGCTTCCAGGTTTATGACTACCGCCGTGATCAGGAAACGGTGACCTCGGGAGGCCAGCAGTGAAATATGGCTTCCTACTGGCGGCGTCGATCGCCGCTCTCACGATGACTCACGCCTATGCGGCGCAACAGCCCCGCCCTGGCAGTCTGGATGCGCGTGTGACCAGTGTTGTCTATCAGCCGAACAACGTCGTGAAGGTGTCTGCGACCTACGGCATCTCGACGATGATCATCTTCGACGAAGATGAGAAGTTTGAGACGATCTCGCTTGGCGACACCGACAGTTGGCAGGTTGCCCCGTCCGAAAAGGGCAACATCCTTTTCGTCAAGCCGATAGCCAAGGACGTTTCCACTAACATGAACGTGGTGACCTCAAAGAGGATCTACTTCCTTGAGCTCAACGACTATGCACCGGAAGCAGGGAAAAAGGTCTTCGGCATTCGCTTCGTTTATCCGGAGAAGAACCTGAACGAGTCTCTGCGGAAGGAGGCTGAGTTTCGGGCAGCTAACCCGAACATTTCGAGCATCGACAAAGCGAACGTCAATATTGACTACTCTTTCTCGGGCGACGCGGCGCTGAAGCCGACAATGGTCTTCGATGACGGAAAGAAGACCTTTTTCAAGTTCGGCCGAGGGACCGTGCCGGCCATTTTTGCCGTTCAATCCGACTTCTCCGAGACCCTGCGAAACTTCCGCAAGGAAGGCGAATACATCGTCGTTGACGGCGTAGCCACGCAATACACGCTCCGGGACGGAAACCAGTGGACGTGCATTTTCAACCTCCGCAAGCCGGACTTTGCAGCACCTGATCCTGACATCATGGCTCCGAAACCGGATCTTGATGCCAGCAAACGCAGGAGGAGCGGCAACTAATGAAGCGCAGCCCTGAACTCGACGCAATGGCGGCGGCCGACGAGGCCGAAATCAGCAATCGAAACGTGAAGCGCAATCAAACGGTCGGCATGGCCGCCCTTTTGCTGGCTGGCATCTTCGCCGCGTACCTGGTGCTCGCGACGTCCGGAGAAAGCCCGCCTGAAAGCCCGCAAAGTGAGGAGGAGTTCCGTACCACGACCTTCCGGCCGCCCGGTTTCGTGCGCGATGGAGAACCCACTCCCCCACCACCCGAACAGCCTGTCTTGGAACTTCCACCTCCGCCTCCTCCGCCGCCAGCTCCGCCGGTGGACGTCACTGAATTCAACGTGCCTCCCCCGCCCGAAGTAGCTCAACCGGCGAGCGCCCCCCCGCCCGCCGAAGAGGTGTTTCCGGAGCGATTTCGGTCAAAGCTAATCACGCTTGACCAGAACCTGGGAGGATCCGCGAATGGTTCGCTCGATGGCTCGAACAGCGGCACGCCTTTGACCGTCGCTGGCGAGGATCGCAACAGCCAGTACCTGTCCTCAGCGAGTGCGATCGGTGACCGTTCCGCCAAGGCCCGGCAGATTGAGCGCATCGACGCCATGATCCCAGAGGGCACGCTGATCCCCGGCATCTTGGAAACGGCGATCGTCAGCGACCTTCCGGGCCAGGTCCGGGCCATCACATCCAAGGATGTGTACTCCTTCGATGGGCGGCGTGTCCTGATCCCAACAGGAACACGCCTGATCGGAGAATATCAGTCCGAAGTTACGCGGGGGCAGAAGCGGGTCTTTGTCGTGTGGACGAGGCTGATCCGGGATGACGGCGTGTCGGTGCGCTTGAACTCCATCGGCACGGACAGCCTCGGGCGATCGGGCCTGACGGGTCATGTCGACAACAAGTTCCGTGAGCGCTTTGGCGCATCAATCTTGCTGTCGATCGTCGGAGGCGGTGCAAGCTATCTAACCGGATACGGTAGCGACTCCAGCTCCGGAAACGATGACACTGAGCGAGCTGCTGAATTGGCGCGAGAAACGATCGCGCAGACCTTCAGCGACATGGCGAACACGGTCCTTGCCGAAAACCTGAGGATCCCGCCAACGATCAGCGTACCGCAGGGCGAGCGGATCTTTGTCTATGTTCGCCAGGACCTCGATTTCAGCGCCATGTACGACGATCCTGTCACGGAAGCGATGAAGGAGATCAAACGTGAACGTTATGGTAGGTAACACGACGGCTCATGATCCCCACTATTTCCTGAACCGGTCTCTGGAGCCCATCAGGCAATTTCTCGATGACCCGATGGTGGTTGAGATTGCGGTGAACCGGCCAGGCCAAGTCTATGTTGAGCGTTTCGGTGCTGATCACATGGAGCATCATGAAATCGATGCTCTGACGGCACGCGAGATCGAGAACATTGGCGAGCGGGTTGCCGCAGCGACAAAGCAGTTCCTCAACGCCGCTAATCCGATCCTTAGCGCAGCACTGCCGACCGGCGAACGTATCCAGGTCGTCTTGCCGCCCGCGGCACCTGACGGTGGGTCGATCACGATCCGTAAGCAGGTTGTGCAGAATTTTTCTCTGCAGGACTACCGTGACAACGGCTCTCTCGACAAAGTCTCGGTTGCTGTCGGGGGCCTAAGCGACGTGGATCGGGAGCTGATCGCCTATCTACGCGCGGAGAAGATCTACGACTTCATCCATACGGCCATCACGAAGCGGGTTTCGATCCTGATCAGTGGCGGCACGTCGTCGGGCAAAACCACGTTTCTGAACGCGTGCCTGAACTCTGTAGACCTGAATGAGCGGATCCTGACGCTTGAGGACACTCGTGAGCTATTCCCACCACAGAAGAACGCGGTCCACCTGATCGCCTCCAAGGGTGGGCAAGGCACTGCAAACGTGACGATTCAAAACCTTCTTGAATCGGCGCTTCGAATGCGGCCGGATCGCCTCTTCGTTGGCGAGATTCGTGGCGCTGAGGCCTTTTCATTCCTTCGCGCCATCAACACAGGCCACCCGGGCAGCATGTCGACAGTACACGCCGATACGCCGCTCGGCGCCTATGAACAGCTTGCCATGATGATGCAGCAGTCCGGCATGTCCGCCGGCTACTCCAAGCAGGACCTGATGTCCTACATCCAAATGGTCATTCCGATCGTGATCCAGCTCAGGCGGGAAGGCGGCAAGCGCGGGGTTTCCGAAATCTACTTCGCACGGGATGCATCATGAGTAAGGGGCTACAGGCCTTCTATCTGTTCTTCTGCCTGTTGATCGCATTTGCAGTCTGGATGCTGGCATACGGGGCGGGGCTTCAGCTCTTCTACGGTGACGGTAGGATCCTCGAGGCGACAATTACCTCAAACCCATTCGCACCAATTCAGCAGTTCTGGGCCTATAGCTCCTCCCCTTCCCTTCAAAAAGTCGCGCTCGGCTCCGTAGTGCCCGCGCTGCTCGTATCAGGCCTCATTGCTTACCTTGGGCTCAAACCTACCAGCAATCCATTGGGGGATGCGGCCTTTCAGGATCTTGCAACCCTTCGGCGCGGGAAGTGGTTTGGCAAGAAAGGTCACATATTCGGTCGCATCGGGAGCAACGTCCTCCGCGCGTATGACGATCGCCACCACCTCATTATTGGCCCGACGCGATCCGGTAAGGGCGCGGGCTACGTCATCCCCAACGCTCTCATGCACGAAGGCTCTATGATCGTCACGGATCTGAAGGGCGAGGTCTACAAGGCAACCGCCGGCTATCGGAAGCGCAACGGCAGCCAGGTCTTCTTGTTCGCGCCGGGTTCCGAGACGACCAACAGCTATAATCCCTTGGATTTCGTTCGTCCGGAGCGAGGCAATCGCACGACTGACATTCAAAATATCGCCAGCATTCTTGTACCGGAAAACACCGAATCCGAGAATTCAGTTTGGCAGGCCACAGCTCAACAGGTTCTCGCCGGCGCCATCAGCTATGTTCTCGAAAGCCCCTTCTACAAAGGACGCAGGAACCTCGGCGAGATCAACTCCTTCTTCAACAGCGGGACCGATCTGCAGGCCTTGATGAAGTACATCAAGGAGAAGGAGCCATACCTGTCGAAGTTCACGATGGAGAGCTTCAATTCCTACCTGTCTCTCTCGGATCGGGCCGCGGCCTCGGCACTGCTTGATATCCAGAAGGCGATGAGGCCGTTCAAGAACGAACGCGTTGTGGCCGCAACGAACATGACCGACATGGACCTTCGATCCATGAAGCGTCGACCCGTCACAATCTACCTTGCCCCGAACATCACCGACATCACGCTTCTTAGGCCGCTGCTGACGCTGTTCGTTCAACAGGTGATGGACATACTTACCCTTGAGCATGATCCCAACTCCGTGCCGGTCTATTTCCTGCTGGATGAGTTTCGCCAGCTGAAGCGCATGGACGAAATCATGACGAAGCTGCCCTATGTGGCCGGCTATAAGATCAAGCTCGCCTTCATCATCCAGGACCTGAAGAACCTGGATGAGATCTATGGTGAGACGTCCCGACATTCGCTCCTTGGCAACTGCGGCTATCAGCTCATCCTTGGTGCCAATGACCAGGCCACGGCAGAATATGCTTCCCGCGCGCTTGGCAAGAGAACCATCCGATATCAGTCTGAATCCCGCACTATCGAGCTTATGGGCCTCCCGCGCCGAACAAAGGTCGAGCAAATTCGCGATCGGGACCTGATGATGCCGCAGGAAGTGCGCCAGATGCCCGAGAACAAGATGATCTTGCTGGTGGAGGGTCAGCGGCCAATCTTTGGAGACAAGCTGCGCTTCTTTAAGACGCAGCCCTTCAAGGAGGCGGAGGCCTATTCTCAGACACACATACCGACCGTTCCAACTGTCGATTACCTGCCACCTAAACCTGTTCCAGCGACCACGCCAGCCTATGCCAATGCAGGCCAGGAACAAGCTGAACAAGCGGAAGCGATAAAGCCTGCGACTGAGGCGAAAGCGGAGGAGCCGCGGGCGCCTGTCCAGGAGGAGGCTCCGAAAGAGCCAGCGCCCTCCACCTCGCCCGCTCGTGTTGTGAATCCATCCGCCCTGGCCAACAAGAAGGTCAGCGCCGGGGGCACTCCGGAACCTGCTAAGGCAGCTGTGCCCGCTTCCAAAGAGCGCACAACACCTGTCTCAGAGAACGACATCGAAAAAGCGCACAATGATCGGGTTAGTCGTCTAAGGGAGGTCGTCGAACGGGAAGCCGAAGGCAAATCACCGCGCAAGAGGAAGAGCTTGGAAGAGCTATTCGCAGCGACCGTTCCTGATCCAATCATGGAACAGGCCGGCCGCTAATTCAGGTTCAGAAGGGCCAGAAGCTGGCTGCGTACTGACCCGCCTCTGTTAGCCAAGCCACAGAAGCATGATACCAGCCGATCACGGTCCCGTAGACCTTGATCAGGATCGCGAGGATCCCAACGGAGACCATACCCCACACCATCATCTTGCCGACGATGTCGGCAGACTTGGGGTCGTTTACTTCCACCAGGTAGGTGTTCTGATTACCGTCCTGCATGACACTTTAGCGATCACGGTCGTCCCGATTACGCTCCCTCTGTTCAGCCTGTTCACGCTCCAACTCCTCGAGACGAGGAATGTGCTGTTGCGCGGGATCAGTCCGAGTGGTCTCGCCGCCCCGCTGGGCCGCTTCCCTGTCTCTGTTTACACGATCTTGCTGCCTCTGAGTAGCGTCCACCGTCTCAGCGAGCTGGTGAGCCTCACGCTCCGCTTGCCCAATCGGACGTTCCTCTTCCAGATCCACCCTGAGATCGCGTTGGCGATCGTCGGCAGTATCCGCAGTTATCGGCTGCTTGTTTGACTTGTTTTCGTCCCCACGCTCTTCATTGCGCTCAATGGTCTCGATCTCCGCGCGCAGTTCCGGATCTTCGTTGGCAACATCCCGGAGATAGCCGTTTCCGGTAGCGGCGAGTTGAGCTGCGTGATGAAGCGAAGCCTCAAGGCCCTTCTCATATTGCTCCCGGTTTTCGTCTCCGAGCTCGCCGGCTTCGATATGGGCGAGGCCGGAGCGATAGTGTTCCACATTTGCCATCGCATCGTTACCAGCCTCAACGACAGCCTCTCCATGCTTGGCAACAGCCGCCTCCCACTGAAGGTTAGCATCCGTCTGCTCTTGCACCTCAGATGCCGTTCTTTCCGGCGCGACGCCACTTTCTCTGGAGACGTCGCCAGCAGCGTTGCGTCCATCCTGCTCATCAAGCCCACGCTCCTTCATTTCGAGCATCTGCCTGCGCAAATCGACGATCTCGCGAGCGAGGGAGGAAACTTCTTCGAAGCCTGACCGGTCCTCTGGACCAGCGCTGCGCTGAAGGTTGAATAGAGCCGTTTCAACAGTCTTTTCGTACGCTTCGAACTCTGGGCGTGTCTGCTCGCGCATGTCCTTTGCCTCCGACAACATGTCTCTGATTGCTACCATATTGGAGCGGTAATCACCGCCGAAATCTGCATGAATGACTGCATCAGCAGGCGATTGGTCCGTTTGGGCAAGGCCGTTTTCCAGATAGGAGCGATGCTGAGCGGCGTAGGCCGCAACCACTGTGTCGCCGGCGTTGACTGCAATCTTCTGCCAGGTCTCCTGCGCTTTTAGGATGTACTGGCGGCTTCTCTGGCTCGTCGCCACCACGCGCCGACCAGCTCGCTTTGCGTCATATCGCGCCTGCGCCGGATCGCTGGTGCCTACATGCTCGGTTCGACCGTCATGCTTGACGGCGCGAACCTGATTTCGCGTGAAGGCTGGCGGCGTGGCGAACTCTCGCCGATCGGTCATTTCCATATTGATGCCGTGGTCACGCGCCTTCTCGGCCATGACCTCACGCCATTGCCGGAAGGTGGCCGGAGTCGTCTCGATCCGGTCGCCCGATTCCGAACGCATGGTAACGATGGCATGAGCATGAACATGCGGCCGTTTGCCCCCCTCCCCTGCTTCTTTCGGATCGCTCTCCGGATCGTGCATAGCGAAAACGTACCGATGGCCCGCAAACTGCTCAGCCAGGAAGTCGCGAACAGCTCCTTCGAAAGCGACAGCATCCGTGCCGGCACGCGCCGACATGATCACGTGCATCACGTCACGGCTCTTGCGGCTGTGCAGCTCATCCCGCCATTCCTTTTGCACTAGGTCGCCCGCAGCCTTGTCATCGGCAATCAAGCGTCCCTGATCGTCTCGAACGTCGTTCCGCTGCGCGATCAGGTCTCGCAACTTGGCAGCGCCATATTCCACGCCATTGCCATAGCCTGTGAACGAGAAAGCCGCGGGGGCCTCTTTCGCAACGGCGCTGGCGTCGAAACGCTCCTGAACGATGGCGGCCGCCTTCGCGTCAGCCGTCAGCCGCTCGCCCTGCCCGCTGCGCAACACGACATAACCCTCGACCTTCAGCGATCCGTCGTTTCGGGTTTCGACAGAGTAAGCGTAGCGTCGATCACCAAAGCCACTGCTGACAATGTCCCGCACCTGCTCATGCGGGTTCGAGCCGCCGGAAACGCTCACCTCGACGCTAAACGCGCCGATATCGCGGCTCTCGGTCCTGTTTTGGAAAAGGTGATTCCAATCGCCACGGAGACGCGCCAGCTCCTCACGGCCACGCAACGTCTCGCCGTTTTCGTTCTCAACCTTCAGCTCCCCCCCTCTGGAAACATAGTTGAGCATCGAGCCGACGCGGGCGCCACCACCGTAGGAAGCCAGTTTGACAACTGCTGGCTGGCTCCCTTTGGCAACGCTTGCAAGACGAACGTCCATTGATCGCATAGCACCCGAACCGGCAGCCATCGTCCTCGAAGGCGATGACACGTTGAATGCCGATGTCCTCACCCCTCCCCTAGATCCCGACCCGCCTTTAGACATCCCAACCTGGTGCTGCAGATTCTTCAGTCTCTTCTCAAGCTCTTCCTCGACAGCCCTCCCACGGCCGCCGAGCGTCATTTCGTGCAATAGCGCCGCGCGCCTTTGCTCCCATTCGCTTGTGAAAGTGCCGAAAAAGAACTCCACGGCCTACACCTCGCCTCGGCGCTCATGCCCGGCACGGCGCGAAAGTGTCCGCAGCTCACTCATTACAGCCGCCTGAATCCGCTGGACGTTGCCAAGGTTGATGTCCAGCTCTGAGGGATGGACACCCTTTCCTGCATTCAGGGAGCGGGCTACCTGATTCAAATTGATGCCGATCATCCGCATGTCTTCGAGCAACGCGGCCATGATCAACCTGTCTTCCGCAGTCAGAATGGGTCGAACGCCAGCACCCTCGAGGAGCAGCGAACGGAAAAAAGCAGACACACTCATACCGGCCGACTTGGCCGCTTCTTCGATGGCCGAATGCTCTGCATCGCTGACGCGCACGTTGATTAGACGCCCCTTGCGTTGCTTGGCTGTCGGCACTTCGATTGTGTCCTCACTCATCAATCAACTAGGCCTTCCCGGAGCTTTGCGACCCTCATCGTGGGCTTGTCCCACGATCGCAATGCAATATGTAAAACATCTTTGCGTATCCTGCCACCCATGCCACCCACCCATGCCACCCATGACCTAAAGCACTACCCCATAATTTCAATCAAATTTCACCTCTCGACTGGCTCCGTTTCGCTTCGCACTCTTTCCGTTGGAACGCTCACCAGGGTTCACCGCCAAAACCGCTTCTGAAGGCCTTCGTCTGTCCCTCGTACTCAGGCGAAAGGGACGCTTCGCTCTTCGCCCTTGCGCCCTCCGTGCGAGCGCCAAAGACGGCCTCACGCGGCTCCGGGGTCACCACTCGACCCAGACAATTGTAAAAGCCACACGACCAACCCGTGTGGCTTTATTGATGTCTAGCAGGGTGTGATCACACGCACGTTTTGATCTTAACCCGCGTGTTTTCACATGGTAGGTTCTCTTCGATGTGAAGATCTTAACGACGATACTAATGTTCCGATCGAACACACGTCGGACCGCTAGGGGACGGGTTGAAGTCTTAGACAGGAAGTGGATTGTGAAATGGCAATTTGCATGTCGCTGGTAAGCGGCAAGGGCGGCGCGGGGAAGACGACCGCCGTAATCCTGATCGCCGGGGAATATGCGCTTCAAGGTAAGCAAGTGCTTTTGGTTGATGCAGACGGACGACAAAACCTGAATGAGTGGTGGTCCCGTTCAGAGGCGAAGGACAACAGGCCAGACGGCATTGAGCTTCGAACGGCGGTAACTAACGCATCACTTCAGCATATTCTGGAGAACGAAACCGCCGGGTTTGACGTCGTGTTAATAGACTCCCCTGGGCAAGACACCGTGCTACGGGACACGATCATCGCCGGCTCGGACATCGTTATGACCCCGATCCAGCCAAACCAAGACGAGATCCTTGCTGCCGGCCAGGCAGCAATGGACGTGGCTGACACCTGCGATCGTACCGGGCGAAACATTCCACATCTCAACTTCAGAACCCGGATCACTCTCCCCGGCCGCTCACTGGAAGCTTACCGCCTGATCCGCCCCTTCATCGCGAACCTGCAAGAGCAGGGATATGATTCACACCTCCTTGATACCGAGCTGTATGAGCGAAACCCCTATCGGGACATCAGACTGGGATATGGGACACTGCAAATGCTTGAGCTCAGCGACTCGGTCAGAAAGGCCCGGAGTGAGGTTATGGGCATGATGCAAGAAATTGAACGTTTCCTGACAAACGAGGAAAAGAGGGCGTAAGATGGCTAAAGGGACTTCCAGTATATCTGATTTTCCCGTTGCACCGCGACGGTCACGGGGGAATGTGCCCAATTCAATGTCGCAGCCGGCTATAGACAACGAAGCAGAAAACTTGGTGGCCAGCGATCATCCAGACCAGGTTGCTATCGAAGAAGCTCCCGCGAAGGTCCCTGACGTTCAAGTGCCACAACGGTCGAGCTTGATTCTGCCATCACCGGAGGCTCGCCGGGAGAGAGCGACGAGCAGATCGTTAGAGCGTGAGGCATCCAGAATACGACTGCAGGAGCTGAAGCAGAATAAAGCGCGGGAGAGCAAACACTTCGTCAACTGCCCCCTTGATTACGATACTAAGAAACGTCTGGAGCGAGCAGCCTCTGAAAACGACTTGAAAATGACGGTGATCGTCAAGGCCGCGATCGACCAGTTTCTGAAGGATAATGGTTATTGATCCTCGACCTTCGTTTCCTGGGCGGGGTGGCGCTAGGCGCAACCCTTGGATTTTTGATCAACCCTGAAGCGACGGAGAAGGTCGGGATCGATATTCCCGCCATAAAGAGAACTTTACTCAGTGTCGGCGCCACTCCACCGGAGCCTTTCAAGCAAACCGACTGGCCAACGGACGATCGCGCCAAACGCGAGCTGTTCCGGTTTGCAATGTGGGACTTCGAGGAACACGGACCGAAGTCTGAGATCCGGATCACAAGATGCATCAGCATCGACCAGTTCTCCCTAGCTTGCGAAATGCGCGTGAAGTTGAGTTGGGTCAGCGACGAGAGGATCCTCGAAGGCATTTTTCAACCCAATGCCCGAAGCTGGAATCTGATTGCTGCGAAGGCGGTGAACAGGAATGCTCGCAGTCAAACTTGACTCGAGGCACAACGCGCCTCTGAGTTGCGCATTTCGATCCTAAGAGAGCAATGTTACAGATCATTCCCCCCAATATTGTTAGGTTTGTGTGACTGGCGCGCAGGATGACAGTGCCTTAATGGCACGTTATGGTGCGTGATATCTGCCACTGGCGGATTTGGGGACTGAGGGAATACCGACGGTGCGGAATCTATCCGACTATATCAATTCAAGGGAACTGGTTGAGACCACAGATCCAGATTTCCAGAGACCCTTGTACCGCCAGGAGGGCTTCGACGGCATTGTCAGCTTCGGGGAGATCGACGCAAAGCTTTCCGCATTCCTCTTAGACGAACGTGCGAAAACTGGTTTGACCCAGAGTGATTTCGCGACCTTGGCTGGTCTCGCACGAGTGGTTTATAGCCGCTATGAACTGAACATTTCGCGCCTTACCGTATCACGAATGATCCACCTTTCCGAGCTCCTTGGTTTCCTGCCAATGCAGATGATTCATGCTGCGGCACCTCATCTTTACGGCAAAGATCCTCAAGAGGCCGATGATCGGGTTGAATTGTTCAGACTTATTCATGACCTCCCCCACGACACCATACGCAGTTTGATTGGCATAGTTGGCCAATTGACGCCAAGCGATGTTCTTGAGGCTCGACAGAAAGCGGAAGCGGAGGCTGAAGCGCAAGCTGAGGCTGAACGCCAACGATTGAACCGAAAAGCTGCGAGAGCCAGCAGGAGAGGCCGTCCGCCTGGTCGCCCACCAGGTCGCAAGTCATCTACAACCGAAACACCTACAGACGAATGAGAGCTGATGTCGCTTTGCAGTTAATCGTGAGAATCGCCTGTCAACGATTTCAGAAGGTTAGCTGTACACATAGTTTGAGAATGTACAGTTAAATTGAGATTCAAGATGGGTCTTTGGCATTTAATGTGAGAACC
>NZ_JBEAAL010000038.1:0-45071 GCF_040066075.1 Neorhizobium phenanthreniclasticum | reverse complement strand
GGGGGCCTTTATCAAAGCTTCCGAAGCCATTGCGCACAAGGTGGCATGCGGTGGTGGACGTTTTGAACGAGGCTGGCGCCAAGCCGATGTGCTGGGGAACCGCGCCTGATGGGCAGCCACGGCATCCGCTAATGCTTGCCTATGCCACTCCTCTCGTACCTTGGGATGCGCCATTTCCCATCCGTCGCCTTGCAGAGCAGGAGGGGACGTGAATGGCTAGATGGACCGGGCCGGAAAGCAAATGGTCTGGCGGTCTCGCTCATTGGGTTGCGGGCGATCGGGCTTTTAAGTCCCTTGCGTCTACCAGTTTCGCCACGTCCGCAGCGGGGAATTTCAATATCTTCGGATGGCGGCAAATGGAAGGGATGCGTTACGGGAAAATGTCGTGCAACCGGTTCGCCGGCAGAAGCTTGGTTCTGTCAACTTTGGAGTAGCCCTGCCTACGTCTTTTTGGTTAAGCAGGGTCAATTGCCGCGCAACATCAGAGACCCCTAAAATGCCTACTCGATGAGTGGGGTTATGTGGGGGTTGATTTTGACTGAGATTATTCCGGTAGCCTTCTCGGCTCGCTGGAGCATGCCTGTGTGCTTCGTTCAAAAGCAGCAAGTGAAGCGGATATCAGGCCCCGCGGACGCCATCCGGCATATGCGGGACTGCTTCATGGACAAATCCGGGCCGTCTTACTCGCGAGCGATTGATATATGTCTGGCCGCCCTTCGCCGGGAAACGGACCCCGATATAGCAAGGGTCTTCTTCCTCGCAGCCTATGAGGACCAACTGGCCAGGGCTCAAAAAGGTCACTAGGACATTCCTCTTGTAGCCGCGTGGACGTCATGGATCGGTAGCAGGCGAACTCGTCCTCGAACGCGCTTCATCACCGGTTCGGCGTTAATGATCGGCGACGTCTATCTCACCTGGCATGAAAAGCGCGACGATCGCTCCTCGCGCTTTTCTTCAAGGTACTATGACGGTTCAGGCCGCGAGCTTGGCGGCCAGCCTGGCGACATGCGCGCCCTGATATTTCGCGCCTTCCAGCTCGATTTCCGAAGGCTGGCGGGAGCCGTCCCCGTTGGTGATGGTCGAGGCACCGTAGGGAGAGCCGCCCTTCACCTCTTCGGTGCCCATCTGGCCGGCAAAGGCGTAAGGCAGGCCGGCGACCGCCATGCCCTGATGGAGGAACGTCGGGATGAAGCCGAGGATGGTCGATTCCTGGCCGCCATGCTGGGTGGCGGACGACGTGAAGACCGAGCCGAGCTTGCCGACCAGCTTGCCCTGCGCCCACAGGCCGCCGGTCTGGTCCCAGAAGTTGCGCATCTGCGAGGCGACAGTGCCGAAGCGCGTACCGGCACCGACGATGATCGCGTCATAGTCTGCAAGCTCATCGACGGTGGCGATCGGGGCTCCCTGATCAAGCTTGTAGTATGAGGCCTTTGCGACCTCTTCCGGAACCAGTTCGGGAACGCGCTTGACCGTCACGTCGGCGCCTGCCGACTTCGCGCCTTCCGCGACTGCATAGGCCATCTTCTCGATATGGCCATAGGCGGAATAATAAAGGACGAGAACCTTCGCCATGATCTTCTCCAATTTGTCTTTCGGTCTGAACAGGGCCGTATCTCGGCCGTAACCGGACCGACATGTAACGCGTTCCCTCGGCCGGGACAGCCCCTGCCCGGTCAACGCACCGTTCAGCATCCGGAGACGACTTTTCGCTTGCCGATCACAAATCCGTAACGAACGTCGTTTCTGCATCCGTCACAACGAAAATCGCTTCTGCCTCGAAAAAATTGGGCTTAGGAGTGTTCGCCCCATGGAGGAATATTCATGCCTGAAGCGTCGCAATCCCCTTCGATCATCACCGCCGCCATGCTTGCCATCGGCGACGAACTCCTGTCCGGCCGCACCAAGGACAAGAATATCGGCCATCTCGCCGATCTGCTGACGCTCTCCGGCATCGATCTCAAGGAAGTGCGCATCGTTGCCGACGAGGAGGATGCCATCGTCGAGGCGTTGAACGCCCTGCGCTTGCGCTACGACTACGTCTTCACCTCCGGCGGCATCGGCCCGACCCATGACGACATCACCGCGGATGCGGTCTCGAAAGCTTTCGGTGTGCCCTGCATCTACGATCCCGATGCGATGAAACTGCTTGCCGACATGTACAAGCGCCGCGAGATGGAATTCACCGATGCCCGGCAGCGCATGGCCCGCATGCCGGAGGGTGCCAGGCACATCCCGAACCCGGTTTCGACGGCGCCCGGTTTCATCATCGGCAATGTCCATGTGATGGCCGGCGTGCCGCAGGTTTTCCAGGCCATGGTCGACAATGTCCTGCCGACCCTCCGCTTAGGCGCGAAGATGCTGTCGCGGGCGCTCCCCTGCCCCTATGGCGAGGGCGATATCGGCACGCTGCTTGCCGAGGTCCAGAAGGCGCATCCGCAGACCAGCATCGGCTCCTATCCGAAATATGACGGGCAGCGGTTTTCGACCGAGATCGTCGTGCGCGCCCGCGACCCGCAGATCCTAGATGCAGCAGCTGAGGCTGTTGCGGAAATGATCGCCGGCATCGACCGGGCGAAGACCCCGACCAATCCCACCGCGGACGCGTGAGCCCGTTTGTCGCGCTATGGTTCTTCTTGACCAGTGTCAAAGTGCGACCCACGTTATTGTCTGAGACTGGCAGTCAGTTTCAGCGCCGTCAGGAGACATCGCCATGGCCTACAAAACCATTCTTGCCGTTCTCGATACCCCGCAAAATGCCACTCAGATCACCGATTTCGGTATCGCGCTTGCCGAACAGTTCTCCGCCCATCTGGTCGGCGTCCATGCCGAAACACTGGCCGCGGTGCCGCTCATCGCGCCGATGGAAATTCCCGATCCCGCCGCCGTGCAGGTGCTGCAGGAAGTGGCGCAGAAGGAAACCGCCGAGGTCGAACGCATCTTCAGGGAGCGGACCGCCAAAGAAGGGCTGTCGACGGAATGCCGCAGCTTCATCTCCTCGGCCGGCTACGGCTCCGTCTCGGTCATGGAAACCGTGCGCAGTTCCGACCTGATCGTCGCCAGCCAGAGCGACCCCGCGCACGCCGACCACCGCGCCGACCTCGAGACCTTTCTCTTCGAAAGCGGACGACCGATGCTGCTCGTCCCCTATACGATGAAGACGCCGCAGCCGATCAGGCGCGTGCTGGTCGCCTGGAACGGATCGCGCGAGGCGACGCGCGCCACCTTCGATTCGCTGCCCTTCCTGAAGGCTGCGGAAGCGGTCGAAATCCTTCTGATCGACCCGCCGGAACGCAATGACCAGACGCCGGAACTGGCCGGAACGGAAATTGCCGCGACGCTTGCCCGGCATGGCGTCAAGGTGACGCTGACGACGCAGGAGACCAGCGGCGGGCTTCCCGCGGCGGCGGCGATCGAAAACCGGCTTGCCGACAACAGCATCGATCTCCTCGTCATGGGCGGCTACGGTCACTCGCGCTGGTGGGAGATGCTGTTCGGCGGCGTCACCCGCAGCCTGCTTGATTCGATGACGGCGCTGACGCTGCTTTCGCGCTGACCCATCGCGCAACCAGCCGGCCTCTGGACCACGGGGCCGGCGTCCGCATACATACATTGCGAAAATGCACAGCAAATGTCAGCAGGCCTGGCCCGCGATGGCAGGTTTGCGGCCATGCACGAACCCGCTTTACGGGAGTGTCGCCTGGTGCTGAGGTGGCGTCGTATTCATAGCCTTTGAGCAAGCCGAGGCTGCAATCCGACCATGGACTTCCCTTCAACGAGAGGAACTTGTCATCGCTCCCCCCTCGATTGAGGTCGCTCGACCGGACCATCCGCTTGAGTTCCTAAAAGCCATCAGTCTGCTATGCCAGAGGCCACATCCGGAATGCGCCAAACAGCAGCCGTTGGACGCACGGCGCACTTTCACGTGGGGGCCGCTAATGGCCCCGAAAGTCATGATTGCTCTCGGGATTTCAGAATAAGCTAGTTCCCCAATGGGAAAGAGGGCGTGCAAAATTCAGCAGTTGCACGAAATAAAACTGCGAGGCCTTTTGGGGAAAACTGGTACAGGTCGAGGCTATTCCTTTCAGTGTACACGGCCTATGACATTCTCTATCAGTTTTCGCGAACGCATCGCCCTCTATGCCCTTCTGACCGCCCTGACCTCCGTCAGCATCGACGCGCTCTTGCCCGGGTTACGCCAGATCGGCGAAGAGCTTGGTGTCGCACCTCCGCTATCCACGCAGCACGTCATATCGCTCTTCATATTCGGTATGGCGTTCGGTGAACTGCTGTTGGGGCCATTGTCCGATGCGATGGGGCGCAAGAAAGCGCTCGTGCTCGGCCTCGGAGTTTATGCGGTCGGAACTATGACTGCCATGCTGGCGGGATCGCTCGAAATGGTGATCTTGGGCCGGTTCCTTCAAGGTGTGGGCGTGTCCGGCCCGAAGATCGCAACGCGCGCCATGATCCGCGATCAGTTCGAGGGCGATGCGATGGCTCGCGTCATGTCCTTGATGTTCACGCTCTTCATTCTCGTGCCGATGCTGGCCCCCGCCTTGGCACAGGGTGTAATCTCTCTCGCTGGGTGGCGCAGCGTCTTCGGCATCTATCTCGTGATAGCGGGGCTGCTCGGCCTCTGGCTGGTGATGCGACAACCGGAAACATTGCCCGCCGAAAAACGGATAGCTTTCCGTCCGAAATTGCTGCTCCGGAACGGCCGACGCATCCTATCGAAGCGCCGTGTGGCCTTGCTGATCATTGCGACCGGCATCGTGTTCGGGGCGCAACTCCTCTATCTCAGCACGGCGGCCGATTTGTTTTTTGACGCCTATGGAATCAAGGAAACCTTCCCCTTCTATTTTGCAGTATTGGCCACAGGAATAGGACTTGCTTCATTTCTCAATGCAAGGCTCGTGCAGCGTTTCGGGATGGATGCCATGGCGCGTGCCGCCTTCATGGGACTGGCATCGGTCGGTTTTCTGATGCTGCTGGCATCTATGCTTTGGGACGGTCGCCTGCCTCTTGTCGCTCTGATGGGGTTCGCGTTCTCGGCCTTCTTTGCCATCGGGATCCTGTTCGGCAATCTCAATGCCATGGCAATGCGCTCCCTCGGCCAGGTTGCGGGCTTGGGCGCATCGCTGATCGCGTCGGGATCGAGCTTAATCGCCACCGTGTATGCCGTCGGCATAGGAAACTTCTACGACGGCACGACCGTAAATTTGGCAGCAGGCTTCTTTATCTCGGGCGTCAGTTCGCTCATTCTGGCGGAACTGGCGATACGGAGTGACACCTCGCCAGTCGAAGCGGTTCGATAATCAGAAGCAAAACACGACGGAGCGCACCACGCCGAATGACGATCTAGTCGGGGCTGTCGTTCGATCTCGTTTGATGCTCGCGGCGTCTGTCCAGTTCGCTCGCCTGTTCGCGGGTTATCCCGAGGTCGTCAAGCAGACGGTCGTCGAGTCTGGATAGCGGCCGATTTCCTTGCGCGCTGCGCCGCCCGCAAAGCTTGCGCCCGAGCGCCGCCAAAGCGGTTCTGAACAGGCCACCGTTCACGGAAGCATCGCCCAAATTCCGTCGAAGGCATATCCGATCGCCAGCGAGCCGATCGCAGCAAGCGTCACGAACCGGCAGAGCTGCATCCTGCCGATGGCGCGTTTGCGGCTTCGGGGGCCGGGTGGTGCGTGAGACGAATTCCTCCATGCAGCAACCGCACAATATCTCAGGAGGCTGGCCAAAGTTAGGCCACCACATGGGGTCATTGCCCCATGAGAGCAGAACAAATCGATACCTCGCGCTGGGGCGCCGGGCGGAGTGGCGTACCTACTCGGCCCAATTGACAGAAACGAGCGGACGTACAGCCAATTCTAGGATTTTTTTCAACGGTATCCGCCATTAGCGGTTAATCGCAAACACTTCGATCATGACCGAAGCTTGACTCCCTGGAAGCTGCAATAAGGGCCAATCACCATTGGAGCCCACGTCATGACATCTCTACCTACATCCAACACCGCACCATTTTTCGGCTGGTACGTGGTCGCTGCGACCTTCGTTCTGGCAATATTCGGCTGGGGCGTCGGTTTTTATGGGCCACCTATTTATCTGCAGATGGTGGTCCAGCGAACCGGATGGTCCGTCGCACTCGTCTCCACCGCCGTAACGCTGCATTTTCTAATCGGCGCGGCAGTCGTTGCAAACCTTCCTCGACTTTATCGGTTTACGGGCGTTCCGGTTCTAACCGTCACTGGAGCGGTCCTTCTCGCCCTCGGTGTCGTCGGTTGGTCCGTAGCCGATCAGCCGTGGCACCTATTTGCAGCCGCTCTCCTGAGCGGAACGGGCTGGGTTGCGATGGGCGCTGCGGCGGTGAACGCCATTATCGCTCCCTGGTTTGTCCGCAGCCGTCCGGCAGCACTATCCATGGCATACAATGGAGCGAGTGTGGGTGGCATAATTTTCTCACCCTTGTGGGTCATGCTCATTGCTTCGAGCGGGTTTGCACAGGCAGCCATCATCGTTGGTATCTCTATGGTCACCGTCGTGGCCGCCTTGTCTATTCTGGCGTTTTCCAAATCTCCTGATGTCCTGGGTCAATCTCCGGACGGAGCACAGTCAGATCAAGTGGTGCCAAGGACGGCTCCGTCGCTCGCTACGCCCGTGCCAGGCGGTTCGCTGTGGCGCGACCGCCGCTTCATAACGCTGGCAGCGGGTATGGCTGCCGGGCTGTTTGCGCAGATCGGCCTGCTGGCTCATCTGTTTTCGATCATGGTTCCGGTCTTCGGATCACAGGCAGCGGGCCTGCTGATGGGAGGTGCTACCGTTTCGGCAATCGTCGGGCGCACCGGCATCGGTTGGCTGATGCCGCCTTCGGCGGACCGCCGTCTGATCGCGTCCGCAAGCTATGGCGTTCAGATCATCGGCTCCCTGATGTTTTTGGTGACGGGTGGCGATAACGCAGCTGCGATGGTTGTCGGTGTCCTGCTTTTCGGCCTCGGCATTGGCAACGCGACGTCGCTCCCGCCTCTGATCGCACAGGTGGAATTCGACAAAGCCGATGTCTTCCGCGTGGTGCCGCTGATCGTAGCTCTGAGCCAAGCGACCTATGCCCTCGCACCCGCGCTGTTCGGCATCGCAAGGACCGTCTCTGACCTCGCCGTTTTTACACTGGCGGCGGCGATCCAGTTTCTTGCGGTGATAGCGTTCCTGTGCGGACGGCATAAATGACTGGTTTGGGCCGACTGCCGTCCTGGCAGGATCGCGCCAGGAGCCGTCATTGCGGCAGTGACAGAACGCTGTGTTTTGCGAACTCACGAAATTGGCTGCAATCCGAGGACGGCCCTTGAGACTACGACGGGACAAGATCATGCTCGACTTCGATCCGCTGTATTCCACGTCGAAGATCGAGTCGATCGACGCGTTTATCAACGAGCATTATTCCCTCGGAGGACCGGTTTCTGCAGATTACTTCAACACGGGTTGAACGATGTTTATCTCTCTACCGTAAGCGGTCGCGAGCGTTATGTTTTCCGACTTTCACACCACCGCGCGCGGGCCAGCGGACGTCAAAAGTGAGACGGCATTCCTCAACCATCTTTCGGAGACCGGGGTTCCGGTCGCTGCGCCTCTGCCCACCCGCGACGGCACTTTCTTCCTGCAGGAGTCCGTGCCGGAGCTCGATTGCGAGCTTTCTGTACTGACGGCGACGCGGCGAAGGTCGTCGCGGGCATCGAAGCGGGCTTCGCAATCGGCATTGTCGCCTCGCTGCTCGGCGTGGCGAGAGGCGAGTTGCTCATCCCGACCCTCATGCTGCTGTTCAGCGCTGATATCAAACTGGCGAGTCTTTCACTGGCGGTGAGCCTGCCCACCATGCTGATAGGGCTCGCGCGATATAGCCAGCACCAGAGTTTTTTCGACCATCCGCCGCAATGGCAGGTTTGTACTGTTCATGACGGAAGGCTCGACTGTCGGCGCGTTCCTCGGTGGCCAGCTCCTCAGGATGGTTCCGAGCTTTGTGCCCCTGCTGCTCTCGACGGTCAATGTCTGGCGGCGTCAAGAAACGAGACGCTACGCTCTCTGTGTGGAGCTTATGTGCCGGACTTGCGGCCGGTGGCCGCTGACCATCAAGCCCGAGCCAATTAGTGGGTACCGGCTGATTTCGTTGAAGATCAAGAGGGCGGTCGCGGGGTATGATAAATTCTAGCCGACAATAGGTTCTAAGCCCCCCCGTCGGTCCCGCTGCCCGCGTCGATTGCCGCTAGGATTGCTGTCTGCACGGCCTTGTCCTGCGCCGCCACGGCGGCCGTCAATTTCAACAGGCGATGTCGGGTCTGGTAGAGCTGATCGACCAGAGACAGCAAAACCGGCAGTGCCTCCGCGCCGATCTCCAGTTCATAATGCAAAGTACAGATCAGGCGGATACGTGCGCATTCCATCTCCGAAAAGACCGGAGTACCATCCTCATCCTGTGGCGAGATCAGCGCGTCGCGGATCCAGGCGTCGAGATCGCTTCGCTGAAGCGCATCTATCTGCTCGACAATTTCGTCTACGCGGATCATTTCAGCATCTCCTTGCGCGGCTCGTCCGCGGTCTTCGGCTGCCAGGTCTCTAGGAACGCAGCCAATTCTGGCTCTTCGTCGGCGGGCAGAACGACTTTCAAGGTGATCAACTGGTGCCCGCGCTTGCCGGTCTTGCGGTCGAAGACTCCCTTGTCGCGCAGTCGCAGCGTCTGGCCGGTGTTTGCGCCTTTCGGAATCGTCATTGCGACCGGGCCACTGATCGTCGGCACGTTAATGCGCGCGCCCAGTACGGCTTCCTTCAGCGTGATTGGCACCTCCACATGGATATTGTCGTCCTTGCGGTGGAAAAATGCATGCGGCTCGACATGCAGCTCGACAAAAGCGTCACCTGCCGGCCCGCCGCCGAAGCCGGGCATGCCCTGGCCTTTCAACCGCAACATCTGCCGGTCTTCCGCCCCCTCCGGAATCGACACATTCAGCGTCTTGCCCTCGGGCAATGTAATGGTGCGAATGGCCCCATTGGCGGCATCCATGAAGCTGACAGGCAGTACATAGCTCACATCCTGCCCCCGCGCCCGGAACGGGCCTTGCGACCGTCGCGTCCCGGCCCCGGCACCAAACGCGCGAGTCAGGAAATCCTCCAGATCCTCGTTGCTGGCGAAGCCATCCTGTGCAGCGTGCGAGGCGTAAGCAGGTCCATCGGCAAAATCTCGGTAGTACCGCTGCTGGGGCTTCTCCGCGCCGCTGGCGTCGATCTCGCCCGCATCGAACCGCCGACGCTTTTCCTTGTCTTTCAACAGGTCGTTTGCCGCCGAGATGGCCTTGAACCGCGCCTCGGCCGTCCTGTCATCCGGATTCAGGTCAGGGTGATATTTACGCGCCAGCTTCTTGAACGCGTCCTTTATCTCCTTGTCGGTCGCGGTGCGGGCCACGCCGAGGATCTCATAAGGGTCGGTCATGCTTTGATCCCATCTCATGCGCATCTTGATCGGCGAAAGGACCTATCAGGGGCCGAATTGCCCGATTGGCTCGCCTGAATCCTGTCCTTCGAAACCTATTCAGAGCGGCGGCGAGACGCAATGGACACGGCAATCATCTGCGCTTCACCTCGCCAGGCGAGGCCGGCTGCGCCCTATCGCTCGATCATCGTTTTGCCGCCCTGGAAATGCAAATAGAAGAGCGCCTTCACAAAGCCGGCTGGTCTGAGGAAGGGAAAATCCCATCTTCTGCGGCGGCAGGAATGATTTCATCGGTGGCGCGGTGGCCGACGCTCAAGGCCCGCTCTGGCCGATCTGCCCGTGAGCTTGAGCCCATTGCGCAGGCCGCAACCATTGCTGCGGCGGTTCTCAACTCCGTATCAAGAGGGTTTTCCACACACCGCATTGCAGCTTGAGAGTATCCGAAGCACATCCAGTAGGGACGTATCGATCTGCGTCTGCGCGAGGATGGTCCCAGTTCCGAAACGTCTTGCCGCTGCGGATTTCCACGGGGAAGCGGCAAAAAGCGGCGAATCCGCCGGGTCACGGCAGCGACAAAACGAACATCAGTGGTCAGCTCCCGCTGGAGCGCGCGAAAGCTCGTCGGTTTCCAGGCGACCGTCGCGCAGCCGGTAAATATGGTCGAAGCGGTCGAGGATCATCTCGTCGTGCGTGACGACGATAATAGCCGCGCTCTGGTCGATCGCGATCCGCCGTAACAAATCCATCACGATGCGGGCGCGGGCGGAATCAAGCGGCGCGGTCGGTTCGTCGGCGAGGATGATGCGCGGCCGATTGGCGAGCGCGCGAGCAATGGCCACCCGTTGGGCTTCACCGCCGGACAGTTGCGCGGGCATTGCGTGCTTGCGATGGCCGACCTCAAGATAATCAAGCAATTCAACAGCATGCTTATGGGCAGCCGCGGCGCCTAGTCCCGCAAGGTGAAGCACCACGGCGACATTGTCGGTGGCGTCGAGGAACGGCAGCAGATTGGGATACTGGAAAATGAAGCCGATCTTGTCGAGCCGCAGCCGGCGCAGGTCTGCCTTGAGCCAATGGTCATCATAGACGGCTTCGCCGTCGAGCGTGAGCCGGCCGCCGCTTGGCTCCAGAATGCAGGCCATGCAGTTTAGCAGCGTGGTCTTGCCCGAACCGCTCGGCCCCATGAGACCAACGACCTGGCCGGAAGGGACCTCGATGTTGATATCGATCAGCGCGTCGACCCGCGCACTCCCTGCGCCGAAATGCTTGGAGAGATGTTCGACACTTACGACCGCTTGTCTGCCTGGTTCGGTCATGATCTTACCCTGCCGCCGAGAGTGCTTCCGCCGGGTCCACCTTGAGCGCGAGCCGGATGCCCAGGGTGCTCGCGGCAAGGCAGACCACGATCGTGATCGCGAACACGGCCATAACGCTCTCTGGATCGAATACCAGCCGCCGCGGAAAAAAGGGCCTGAAAATAAAGACAAGCGCGAGCCCGGCGACGTAGCCGGTGATTCCCAACGAAAGGGATTGCTGAACGATAAGGCCGACGATGGTGCGATCAGGCGCTCCGACAAATTTGAGTGTGGCGATCGAGCGCACCTTGTCCATAGTCATCGTATAAATGATCAGCGCGATGATGACGGCCGACACGATGATCAGCAGAACCATGATCAGAAGCTGCTGCTTACGCGCCTTTTCGATCACGAACTTGCTCAGCAAAGTCTCCTGCTGGACCTGCGTGAGAGCCGTCAGGTGCTTCCACCGCGAGAGCGCCGCCGCTGTCTCGGCGACCGGAACATAGGGTGACACCTTGGCTATGACAGCGTTGATCTGGTCGTTGGTCTCCATGGATCCCCCGCGCGCCTGCTCGCGCCGCGAAGCCGGAGGTGCCAATTCGAACTGGAGCGCTTGTGCGTCACGCAGAGTAACGTAGGCGACGGGATCGCCGGAAGAAGTGACTTCGTTGCGCATCAGTCCGACAACGGAGAATTTGTGATCACGGGTCCCCAGCATGACTTCTTGGCCCAGCTCAAGACCGGCGGAACGGTCGACGATCATTTCATAGTGGCCGCGCAAGATGTCGCGGCCAGCCGAGAGCTGGCGCGGTCCGCCGGGCCTGCCTGGCTCGAAGCCGATGAGAAACAGGCGGTGCGGTGCACCGTTCAGCTCAGTCTGGACCGATTGATATGTGACAGACCCGGCGCGCTGCACACCGTAGACCCGGCTCACCAGTTCCCTGGTGTCGCCCGGAATGCGCGACGATTCAGCGAACGGCCCATTGGTCCCGGCCTCGACCACCCAGAGATCCGCATTGGCCGCGCGGGCCTGACGCAATGCGTCATCGATCAGGCCGCCATAAACGCCGGTCATCATGATGACGATACCCAATAGCAGGCTCAATCCGAAGTTGGTCAGGACGAAACGCAGGAGATTGTGTTTAATGTCCCGGTAGGCCAAGTTCATCGACTTGCCCCTTCGGCGACCTTTGCTGCACGGCCGACGCGCAGCCCGCTGCGCAACATCTTGAGAACGAGGGCGTGCTCCGGGACACCACCGGTGACCTCAAAACGCCCGTCGAGCAGCCGGTGCCCGAGTGTCACGTTGCGCTGCTCCAGGTATCCGTCCTCGATGGTCCATACGGTCCCGTGATTGCCGCCGAGCCCGGCGATGGCCGTTTCCGGGACCAATAGCGCCTGCGGAAGGCGGACGGTCGTGATGTGAGCCTCAGCCTGTTCACCGAGATACAACTCGTCGGGCTGCGTATCGAACGTGATCTCGACCCGCCGCTCCTCGTTGACCCGGTCGCTTTCCGGCTGGATACGCGCGACGTGGCCGGCGATACGCCTGCCAGGCTGAGATCGCAGCACGATCTCAGCGGGCTCGCCGACGGTGATCTCGCCGGCCTTGCTCTCGTCGACGTAAGCGAGCGCCCACACGGTCTCTGGGTCGATCAGCGTGAACACCGACTCACCCGCGCCGAGCGCGGAGCCGAGTTCCTTGAGGCGCGTGGTCACCATGGCATCGTAGGGCGCCGTGAGGGCGTAAAAGTCCAGTATGGTTGATTGCAGTTGCTGTTGCGCCTTGGCGTCGCCAATATTGGCCTTGGCCACCAGGAGATCGCTTTGCGCCAGATTCACATCGGCCAAGGCTGCGTCCTGTGCCGCTTGTGCTGTCTGCGCCGCTTCAAGCGAGGTGGTATTGCCCTTTAGCAGCGATTGCCGGCGCTCGTTGATGCTCTTGGCATTCGCGTGGTTCACACGAGCCTTTTCGAGACTTGCCGTTGCCCTTTGAAGGTTGGCATCAGCCTGTGCGACGAGCGCGGCCGCGCGGGCAACCTGTGCATTCTGCTCGCGGTCGTCAAGGCGGGCGAGAACCGCGCCCTTGGCAACGCGATCTCCGACATCGGCGCGCAAGTCGATCACTACGCCAGACACCTTGAAGCCAATCCTTGAAGTCACCCGCGCCTCGACCGTCCCGAGACCGAAGACCTGCACGGGCACGTCTTGCTCGGTGCTCGCAACCTGAACCTCGATCGGGCGCAGGAGCATCGCCCATGCGCCGAAACCTGCGCCAATGGCTACGGCCAGCACGACAACGAACGCGTAAACACGAGCCGATCGTCGCCGTGTCCTTCCGATGGCTTGGTCCTGTGCCTTTTCGATGACTGAAGGGTTCTCCTTCATGATCGGCTTTGGAACTTCAAGCATATACGTTCCCTGCGGTGGGGGTGGAGACAGCTCATGCTATCTTTGCTGCGCCCTGGCCGCGGCATTCGCAATGATCTCGATCAAACTGCGGCTTCTGTTTGATTGGCAAGTGTGCGGAGGGGCGCATATGCCGTCGGCCTCCTGTTCAACATGCCGTTTCACTGCGACACACAAGCAACCCGTATGATGAAGGACGTGAAGGTGCTCGGGTCCGGTTGCTAGTGCTGCGAGGCCACGGAGGCGATGATGAAGGACACCGCAGTCAAATTCGGCGTCAACGTTAAGGTCGAGAAGGCGATTGACCATGCCGAGATCGCGAAGTTCGGCATCGCCTCGGAGCCTGGCATCGTCACAGACGGCAAGATTGTCCATACGGACCGCAGAAGGAAGACGCCCTCAAGACGTGGCTGAGGGCATGATGCTGGAATGTTCTATAGAAGCACGCCGCATCGACGCACACCGAAGCCTCACCACCACGAAACAAGCGGAAATTACGCTCGACACCGACGTGAGCGGCCGCTTGGACGCCTTCAACCCGGCCGAACTCTTCCTCGCAGCCTGCATGATCAAGGGCGTTGAACGGGTGACGCCGATGCTGAAGTTCGATTTGCGTGGCGTCGAAGTCAAGCTCCACGGCGTCCGACAGGACGGCCCGCCGAAGATGATCTCCATCGACTATGAAATCATCGTCGATACCGACGAGGAGGATCGTCGCCTCGATCTGCTGTACACCAATGTTCGCAAGTTCGGTAAGCGATCTCTTGAAACTTACGTGAGAATCCAGGTTCCCCAAGCAAGCCATTTTGGACCTGTTTCCTCTGTTTGATAGCTACCATTCCCCACCAGAAAAGTGACGTCTTCGCAGATGCTTGGCGCGATTTCGCGTTTAAAAATCATGTGACGTCCTCCAAAGCCCGGCGATGCCTGGAGCTCTATAAAAAGACGGCTGGGGACCCACTCCCAAAAGAAAATTCTTGTTGTCAATGACTCGAACGAGCTGAAAGCGGAGCCGCTTCCGGGGTGCCAAAGCACCAATCAGCACGCAGCTCCCATCATGCCAAGGTGGCAATGTCATGCAGCCGAACGGATGTCCGTCTCGGTGAAGTCGTTGCCCTTAAATAGCAACGGCTCATCGAAATCCCTGGCGAGAGCATAGGCAAAGCAGTCGCCCAAATTCAATCCAGATTTATGTCTGCCCTTCCGGCGGCGCGCAGACCTTTTCAGCTCGCCACAAGATTGGCTGGGGCCACAGAGGCGTCAGCAACTTCTTCGGTTTGCGCCGCCTTCGAACACGATACTGCAACCTCGTTCTGCCGAAATTTTTCAGTCTGGGTAGCGACCTCCCGCCGCCTGCCAAGACGTTGTTCCGCTTCGATCAATCCGTCGTGTCCGCCGACCTCACATGGGCAAGAAGCCCGTGTCCTCCACGGACGATGTCCTCTTTAATCGCGTCCTGTGCCGCTGCTGCATCCCCTGCCCTCAAAGCTGCTATGATTTTCTTGTGCGGATGTGGTTCCCAATCAGGCAATCCGCCGTCATAAAGGTGTGACAAGATCGGGCCGCAGCGCATCCACAAACCTTCCACAATATCGTAGGTAATCGGCATTCTTCCTGAGCGGCAGAGGCCGAGATGGAACTCGGTATTAAGAACGATCGCCCGCTCGAACTGCTGGAGGCGATGACACTCCGATATTTCGGCGTGGATTGCCTCCAAAGCATCGATCTCTTCTTTCGTCGCGGATTCCGCTGCCGCGGCGGCCGCCCTTCCCTCCAGATCGACACGGATACTGCGGATTTCCACAAGTTCATCAAGGCTCAGGGTCGGAACGACGACGGTGCCTCGTGCGTCCAAGGTTAGCGTCTTTTCGCTCACAAGGCGCAGCAGGGCTTCGCGCATCGGTGTGGCGCTTATCCCGAAGCGGGCAGACATCGGCCGCAATCTCAAACGTTCCCCTGGCTTCAGCTTGCCGTGCATGAGCGCATTCTTAAGGTCGGAGTAGGCCCGCTCGCTGAGGTTTTCTTTAACGATCGGACGCGCCCAATCCTCACCATCGCCGCCCTGCTCATAATTTTGCACCAGCCTTCTTGACACCCGAGATCCTTTGCGAAAAAGTGTTATAACAAATTACATATAGCACCCACTGACGGTTAGGCGAAGCCAAATTTGCTGATGAACCTGGACGAGGAGGTCCAAAGCGGGTGCAATGGGAGGAGTGACATTTGCTTGCCTTTCGTAAGACGGCGCCGGCTTTCGGTGCCGATATCGTTACAGTTCCTGAGCCGACTTTGCCAGCAGCCGGCATGGCGACCATCGAAGTCGCGGCAGCCGGCATCTGTGGCAGCGACATTCATGCCTATGAGTGGACATCCGGCTACGAGTTCATGCAGAGATTTTTGCCCCTAACACTGGGCCACGAGTTCTCTGGTATCGTGGAGGCTGTCGGAGAGGGCGTGCAAGACATCCAGGTAGGCGACCGAGTTGTCTGCTGGCCAACGATCGCCTGTGAAAAGTGCCATGCCTGCTCAGCCGGGCGCCCTCAGGATTGCAGCGATCGCCGTATCATCGGCTTTCATGTCAACGGCGGCTTTGCTGGTCGCGTGACAGTTCCCGCAATCAACTGTCGGGTGGTGCCGACCGATCTTCCATTGGACGTAGCTGCATTGGCCGAACCGCTCGCCGTTGCCGTACATGCGGTCAACACCGCCGACATCTCGGCCGGTGACCAGGTTGTCGTCCTGGGCCCGGGCCCCATCGGGCTGGGTATGGCTTTCGTTGCATCGAAACGAGGCGCCGAAGTCCTAGTCGCTGGTTTCAACGACGATGTGCGCTTGAAACATGCGCGGGACCTTGGTGTCGCGGCAACGGTAGACCTTGCACGGGAAACGCTGCGTGAAGCTGTCGAGCAACATTTCGGTCGGCCTGTGGATCGAGTTCTGGAGGCAACCGGCATCTCCACCTCTGTCGCAGAGGGGCTCGCCGTCCTTCGCTCGAGCGGCATCTTCGTCGTAGCGGGCATCCATTCTCGGCCGCTGGAACTCGATCTGACACGCTTCGTACGCGAGAAGAAGCAGCTCCGCGCGGCCCATGACACGACAAATGAGGCATTGTCGGAGGCAATCTCCCTCCTGGCTGATCATGCACAGGTTCTATCGGCCATGGCGACGCATCGGTGCCCGCTTTCAAAGGCGGCCGAAGGGTTCGAGCTCGCTCGCAGCCGGGAGGCCGTCAAGGTCCTCCTAATCCCTGACGGAGAACAGGAATGACCTCCACTATGCAAGCTGTGATTGCCAAACAGCCGGGCGGACCGGAAGTGCTGGAACTGATCAATCGCCCCTGCCCCGTTCCGGGCGACGGAGAAATGCTGGTGCGGGTTCGTGCGGCCGGCATCAATAGGCCCGACGTCATGCAGCGGCAGGGCAACTATCCTCCGCCTCCGGGAGCATCCGACGTTCTGGGACTCGAGCTTGCCGGAACGGTGGAAGCCGTCGGCCCGAATGTCCAGCGGTTCAAGCAAGGAGACCGGGTGATGGCGCTCGTTCACAGCGGCGCCTATGCCGACTGGGCCATCGTTCAGGAGGGCGCCACACTCCCGATCCCCGACTGCCTCGAGTTTATAGAGGCCGCCGCCTTTCCCGAAACGTTCTTTACGGTTTGGAGCAATGTCTTCGAACGGGCCCGGCTGGCTCCGGGTGAGACCATCCTGATCCATGGCGGCACCTCGGGGATCGGGACAACGGCGATTTCACTCGCCAAGGCTCTCGGGTCACGCGTGATCGCTACGGCGGGTTCGCACGAGAAATGCAAGGCGTGCCTCGATCTCGGCGCTGACGCCGCCATCAACTATCGCGGCGAGGACTTCGTGACGGAATGCAAAGCGCTCACCGATGGGCGTGGCCCCGACGTGATCCTCGACATGGTCGGCGGCGACTACATCGCCCGAAATCTGGAAGCAATCGCCGTCGACGGCCGGATCGCGCAGATCGCTTTCCTAGGTGGAGCAAAGGCTGAGGTCGACTTCACGCCCCTGCTGATGAAGCGCGTCACCCTCACCGGATCCACCCTTCGCGCTCGGCCGATCGAGATGAAAGCAAAGCTCGCGGACGCACTGCGCGAAAGGGTCCTGCCGCTCATCGAGGCAGGCAAGGTGAAGCCGCTGATCGATTCCGTCTTCCCCCTCGAAGACGTGCAGGAAGCACATGGCCGCATGGATGCGGGCACTCACATCGGGAAGATCGTTCTTTCCATGCAGAACGGCGAAGGCAAGGCACACAAGGGAGCAAGGGCATGAACATGGTCGCCAATCATCCGGTCCAGTCTACGGGCAGCAACATGACAGGGGCCCATCTTCTGGCGGCTGCCCTGAAACGTCATGGCGTAAAGGAGATCTTCGGGCAGAGCATTCCCTCCGCATTGTTTCTTGCGGCTCCGGACTATGGCATCCGCCAGATTGGCTATCGTACCGAGAACGCCGGCGCCGCCATGGCAGACGCTTATGCGCGGACATCCGGGAAAGTTGCAGTTGTCACCGCCCAGAACGGCCCTGCGGCCACGCTACTCGTTCCTGGCCTCGCTGAAGCCTTGAAGGCATCGATTCCCATGGTGGCGATCGTCCAGGATGTTTCGCGGCGCTTCACCGACAAGAACGCGTTTCAGGAGCTCGACCATTTTGCCTTGTTCAGCGGCGTCGCCAAATGGGTTCGTCGCGTCGCCGATCCACAGCGGATCGACGATTATGTCGACATGGCGTTCACAGCGGCCGCAAGCGGTCGCGCCGGTCCTGCGGTCCTGCTGGTGCCGCTCGATGTGCTGGACGAGCGGCCTGATCTCGACCCTGCGACGCCGCAACGTTCCGCCTCGCTTGGCACATTCCCACTCGACCGGACGGTTGCTGATCCGGAGAGGGTCTCGGCTGCAGCCGACATGATCGCCGCCGCCAAAACGCCGATCGTCATTGCTGGTGGCGGAGTTCATTCCTCCCAGGCGTGGGCGCAATTGGAAGCCGTGCAAGCGCTCGGTCTTCCAGTTGCTACCACGGTCATGGGGAAAGGCTCGGTGGCGGAATCTCATCCGCTTTCCGTCGGTGTCGTGGGCTATTTCATGGCCCCTCGGAGCCGTTCGTCACACCTGCGCTCGCTGGTCACGGAAGCCGATCTAGTGATCCTTGTCGGCAACCGGACGAACCAGAATGGGACCGACAGTTGGTCCCTTTATCCAAAGAACGCCACCTACATCCATATCGACATCGAAAGCAGCGAGGTTGGCCGAAATTACGAGGCCTTCAGGCTGGTCGGTGACGCCAAGCTCACTCTTTCAGCCCTGGAAGCCGAATTGAAGAAGCGGGATCTCTCGGCGATCACATCTAGACGCCCGACACTCGAAGCGACAATCGCCAGTGGCCGGGCAGCCCACAAGGATGACATGAAACGCCTGGTCAACATGGACGCCTCCCCGCTGAGGCCGGAACGCATCCTTGCAGACATCGACACCGTCCTAACACCCGAGACTATCACCGTAGCCGACGCGAGCTATTCGTCCATCTGGATCGCGAACTTCCTGACTGCACAAAAATCAGGGCAACGCTTCCTCACGCCGCGCGGCATCGCCGGCCTTGGTTGGGGATTGCCCTACGCTATCGGCGCGAAGACAGCGCGTCCGGATGCGCCCGTCATCTGCCTCACGGGCGACGGAGGTTTTGGGCATGTCTGGTCAGAGCTGGAAACCGCGCGACGCATGAAGCTGCCCGTCGTTGTGGTCGTGCTCAACAACCAGATTCTCGGCTACCAAAAACACGCAGAGCTCAGCCTCTTCGGCGGCTTCACCGATGTGTGTGACTTCGAAGCCGTCGATCACGCTGCGATCGCACGCGCAGTCGGCTGCGACGGCGTCCGTATCGAAAGCCCAGCAGACTTCCTGCCTGCGCTGAAGGACGCACTGGCGAGCGGCCGGACGACGGTGCTGGACGTCATCACCGATCAGCGGGCCTATCCGCCTATCACCAGCTTCGAAGGCAGGGACGCCCTGAACTACTGACACATCAGACCCATCAGCAACGACGTTTTCACGGGAGGAAACAATGAAACTGTCGTACCTACTGAAGACCACAGCTATCTCTCTGGCTTTTACTGCCTCCGCGGCAAATGCCGAGGTCAAGTTTGGCGCGCTTTATCCTTTCAGCGGGCAGCTTGCCCTGCTGGGTGAAGAGAGCGCTCGCGGCCTTGAGCTGGCTGTAGAGGAGATCAACGCCGCGGGAGGCATCCAGGGCGAGCAGATCACGTTGGTGCGGGGCGATGCGGTCGATAACAACCAGGCCATTGGTGAAGCACGACGCCTTACTTCACTGGAGGGCGTAAAGGCAATCTTCGGCACCTATTCCTCGGCTCGCTCGATCGCTGCCAGCCAGGTGACGGAGCTGGCAGGCATTCCATATTTTGAGCTCGGCGCCGTGGCCGAAGAAGTCACCGGCCGCGGTCTCAAGTACCTCTATCGCACCAACCCGACCGCCGACGACATGGCCAAGATGATCATCCAGATGGTCGTTGAAAAAGTCGGCCCCGGTATCGGCAAAGGGCCGGCTGACCTGAAGATCGGAATTATCCACGAGGATTCCAGCTACGGAACATCCGTTGCTGAACGGCAGAACGCTTATGCCAAGGAAGCCGGCCTCAACATCGTCAACACGCAGGCATACCCAGCCGCCACGGTTGACATGTCGTCGCTTGTTCTCGATCTGAAGAACCGTGAGGTCGATATCGTCCTACAGACCTCGTATCAGAATGACTCGGTGCTTTTCCTGCAGCAGGCAAACGAGGCGGGTTATAAGCCATCCGCCATCATCGGCGGCGGCGGCGGTTATTCAATGCAGCCCACTGCGGACGCGGTCGGGCATGAGGTAATCGAAGGCGTATTGGACGTCGACTTCACCCAATACAGCGTCAACACAAGTTATACTCCGGGCCTAGAAGAGTTTGTCGAAGCTTATCAGAAGAAATATGGCTCGGCGCCTCGTTCCGGGCACTCGCTGAACAACTATGTCGGTGCCAAGGTCGTCCTGGAAGCTCTCGGCAAAGCGTCCGACTTCGAGCCGGACACGATCGTAGAGGCCGTCAAGTCCATCGACATCAAAGCCGGCGTCACAGCAACCGGTTATGGCTTCAAGTTCGGTGAAGACAACCAAAACGAACGCGCCGAGATGATGGGAATGCAGTGGCAGGATGGCAAACTTGTCACCGTCTTCCCGGACTCAGCCGCCATCACGCCTATGAAACTAGGCGAGTGAGCCTTCTGACCGTGCCGGGCGGCCACCGCCCGGCACCCTTCTGTCCTGGGGAGGCCCGATGAACACGTTTTTGCAAGTTCTCACCAACGGGATCATGCTCGGTAGCCTGTTTGCGATCGTCGCTGTGGGGCTGACCTTGATCTTCGGCATCGTCAAAGTCGTCAATTTCGCTCATGGGGAATTTCTCATGGTGGGCATGTATCTGACATACGTGCTGACGACCTGGATGGGGATTCATCCCTTTGCTACCGTCATCCTCGTCGCGCCAGCCCTCTTCGTCCTGGGTGCCCTGACGCAGCGGTTTTTGATTCAGCCGCTCATGTCTGCGGATGACGATCACATTCAGATCTTCGCGACCGTCGGCCTTTCCACAGCGCTAATCAACCTGGCCCTACTGATCTTCGGTGCCGACATTGCCAGCACGCCCGCAAGTGGGCTCCGCACGCCCTTGCAGCTTGGACCCGTACGCCTGCTGTCAGGGCAACTCGCAATCCTGATTGCTTCCGTTGCAATCGTCTTGGCTCTCCAGCTCTTCCTTTCCCGCACACAAACGGGCCGCGCCATCCGCGCCGTGGCTCAGAACCGCGCTGCCGCCCAATTGATGGGCATCAACGTCAACTGGATCTATATCCTGACGTTCGGCGTCGGCGCCGCCTGTGTCGGGGTCGCCTCGGTCCTCATCGCTCCTCTTTATCCCACGTCGTCGGGCATCGGCACATACTTCGTCTTGACCGCGTTTGTCGTCGTGGTGCTTGGGGGGCTTGGCTCGATCGGCGGGGCCTTCGCAGGTTCGATGATCATCGGCCTGATCGACAGCTTCGCCGGCTTTTATATCGGCTCCGACCTTCGTGAGGTCGCCGTCTTCAGCGTATTCCTCCTGATCCTCATCCTGAAGCCGTCGGGCCTGTTCAGCTCGCGTCTCAACCTTTCGCACGTGTCGCCATGACAGATATCTCCGCCACTTCCGCTCAGTCTCAGGCACTCTCGAATGGCCGGATGCTGAAAGCGCTTCCTCTCGCAGCGATCCTGGCGTCGCTGATCGTAATCCCCTTCATGGTTGGCGATCAGTTCGTCTACCATATCTTCATCACGATCTGCATCTTTGCAGCCTTGTCGACGGCGTGGAACATAGTGGGCGGCTTTGCCGGCCAGCTTTCGCTCGGCCATGCCATTTTCTACGGGATCGGCGCCTACACTGGCGTCATCCTCATGAACATGGGGATCAGTCCCTGGATTGGCATGTTTGCGGGAGCCTCGATTGCTGTGGTGGCCGCGGTGGTCATCAGCTACCCCTGCTTCCGCCTACATGGTCCGTTCTTCGCTCTTGCTACTATTGCGTTCTTGGAAGTGTTCCGAGTTCTCGCCCTTCATTGGCGTGACTTGACCGGCGGCGCCACCGGGCTGATGATCCCGCTGCAGATCGGCTGGGAATGGATGGTCTTCCGTGACCGCCTCCCGCAGTTGCTGATCGCATTCGGTATGCTCCTCCTGACACTGGCGGTCGCCTGGTGGATTCGCTCAAACCGCATGGGCTTCTACCTTGTCGCAACACGCGAAAGGGAATCGGCGGCGCTTGCCGCTGGTGTCGGTACAATAAGGGTCCGGCTCGCAGCCGTGGCGGTATCCGCCGCCCTCACCGCCTTTCTCGGCACATTCCATGCGATGTATCTGACCTTCATCGAGCCGGCTGCGATGTTCTCTCTGCAAACGTCGATCCAGATTGCCATGTTTGCTCTGATCGGCGGTTTGGGTACAGTATTTGGCCCCCTCCTCGGCGCCGTCCTTCTCGTACCGATCAGCGAGCTTGCGCGCGGCTGGCTTGGGGCGCATGCACTCGGTCTTCACGGCTTCGTCTATGGCGTCGTTCTGATGCTGGTCGTTCTGTTCATGCCGAACGGCCTGATGGGCCCAGTCTCCCGCTTCATGAAGCAGAAGCGGGAGCGCGGAGTGTCTGCCGGCACCGTTGCTGCCAGCCCGGCCGCGGCAACCCCAGCAGAACGGGCACCGATCGGTTCCGACATCATGCGTGTAGAACATCTGCAGAAGCGGTTCGGCGGCCTTCATGTCACCAATGATGTGAGCTTCACCCTCCGAGAGGGCGAAATCCTCGGGCTCATCGGTCCCAATGGCGCCGGCAAGACCACGGTCTTCAACATGATCTCCGGCTTCTTGAAGGCGGACAGTGGCTCGGTCACCGTTCGGTCGCCCGACGGCGGTTGGCAAAGTCCGATCACGCCTGGCGATTTCGCTGCGATCGGCGTGGGGCGCACGTTCCAAATCGTTCAGCCCTTCGCCGCGATGACCGTTGAAGAAAACATCATGGTCGGCGCATTCCATCGCTATTCGGACGTTGAGGAGGCCCGTGAGGTTGCGCGCGAAACGGCAGAGCGGATGGGGCTGGCACCATGGCTTAATGCGGAGGCACGCGGCCTGACCATTGGTGGCCTGAAGCGGCTGGAAGTGGCGCGCGTCATGGCCATGAAGCCACGGATCCTCCTACTCGACGAGGTCATGGCCGGAATCAATCAGACGGACGTACGCCGGGCAATCGATCTGATGAAATCTATCCGCGACAGCGGCGTCAGCATCGTCGCGATCGAACACGTCATGCAGGCCGTCATGTCTCTCTCCGATCGTGTCATCGTTCTCAACTCCGGCAAGATCATTGCCCACGGAGAACCCCGCGAGGTGGTCAAGGATCCCCTGGTCGTCGAAGCTTATCTCGGAAAGGAATTCATCGATGCTCAGGCTTGAGAACGTCCACGCCGGCTACGGCCCGACAACGATCCTGCACGATATTTCACTGACGGTTGAGGCCGGAGAAGTCGTAACAATCGTCGGCGCCAATGGCGCCGGCAAGACGACTACTTTGCGCACCATCGCTGGGCTTATCCGTCCGGCGGCGGGAAAGATCACGTTCGAAGGTGAGGACGTCACGCGGCTCTCCTCGCATGACACGGTGGATCGCGGTATCACCCTGATCCCGGAGGGGCGGCAGCTCTTCCCGGACATGACGGTCCAGGAGAACCTGCTGATGGGCGCCTATCGAAAGGCCGCCCGACAGCATAAGGACACGGCCTTGGAGGAGGTCCTGTCGCTCTTTCCGCGAGTGCGCGAGCGTCTTGCCCAAAAGGCTGGTTCACTGTCGGGCGGCGAACAGCAGATGGTCGCGATCGCTCGGGGCATGATGGCGCGGCCGAAACTTCTGATGTTCGATGAACCATCGCTCGGCCTGGCGCCTATCATCGTCGCACAGGTTTTCGAAGTCATTGAGACGATCGTGAAGACGGGAGCAACCGTCTTGATCGTCGAGCAGAACGTCTTCCATACGCTGAAAGCAGCCGACCGTGGCTACGTCCTCGAGAACGGCGAAATCGTTCTGGCCGACACGTCCGACGCACTCCTCCACAACGATCACGTCCGTCAAGCATATCTGGGAATCTGAAATGTCGAATCGGGAAATCAATCCGGAAGAAATCGCCACCAGACCAAGCCACGCAGGACGTCGGGTCTTGGTAACGGGGGCCGGACGCGGTATCGGGCGCGCTATTGCCCAACGCTTTGCGGCCCGTGGCGCAACCGTCGGCGTCGCCGACATGAACGAAGCCGACATCAACGAGACGGTGCGATCGATCCGTGGCAATCGCAAGGGGGCAGCGGTTCCACTGGTGCTTGATGTCTCCGATTACCCCTCGGTCGAGAAGACGCTTGCCCAAGCAGCAAGCCAGATTGGCGGCCCCTTCGACACAGTGGTGAACAATGCCGGAATTTCTCCGAAACATGACGGAGTTGCGCACAAGATCTGGGAGATGGAGCCCGACGAATGGAACCGGGTTGTTGCGGTCAACCTCTCCGGCTGCTTCAACACCATCCGCGCGCTCTCCCCCAGCATGCGGGACATGAAAGCCGGCTGGATCGTCAACATGTCGTCGGTCGCGGGCAAAACATACTCGCCCATCGTCGCCTGCCACTATGCTGCGACCAAATCGGCACTGATCGGCTTTACGAAGCATCTGGCCGCAGAACTCGGGCCATTCGGAGTGCGGGTCAATGCCATCGCGCCTGGGAGGATCGAGACGCCTATGGTTCGCGCGGTTGCGGGCGAGGTCAACGACGAACAGGTTCGGATGACGCCAATGGGACGATTGGGCGCTCCCGAGGAAGTGGCCGATCTCGCCCTCTACCTCACCTCGCCGGAAGCAAGCTTCGTCACCGGGCAGACTATCGACGTAGCCGGTGGCCTCTACATGACCTGAATGCGCAGGCCAATGGACACGTGTCGCTCAAGACAACGGACAGGACCTTCTCATGAACTCTCCGATCGTTGGCGAAGGCCAAGCGCTCCACCGGGGCTTCCTGCCACCCGTCACCGGACGCACCCGCATCTACGGCATCCTCGCCGACCCGATCTACCATGTGAAAACGCCAGAGGTGATGAACGCCCTGTTGACATCACGCGGCGTCGATGGGGTGCTCGTCCCTTTCCACGTCAAGCCCGATGGTTTGAAGACGCTCGTTGATGGCCTTCGGCGCATGGAGAACTTCGGCGGCTTCATCGCCACCGTGCCGCACAAGACGGACATGCTGGCGCTGTGCGACGAGGTCACGGGTGCCGCACGCAATATTGGGGCGGTGAACTGCGTTCGCCGTGAGGCGGACGGCCGCATGGTCGGCGCCATGCTCGACGGCATTGGCTTTGTCGAGGCCTTGCGCGTTGCAAATGCGGATCCTGCGGGGATGAGCGTCTACCTGGCGGGCGCGGGTGGTGCCTCCAGCGCAATCGCCTTCGCGCTTGCCGAGGCGGGGGTGGTTCACATCACAGTGGCCAACCGAACGATAGAACGTGCCAAGGGCCTCACCGAGCGTCTCAGAGCGGCCTATCCGGCACTCACGGTCGACACGGATGCTGATCGCATCGCGAACCACGATCTCGTCGTCAACGGCACCTCCCTCGGTATGCGTTTGAACGACGAGCCGCCACTCGATTTGTCAAGGCTGCGCGGGGACCAGCTTGTCGCGGATGCCATCATGGAACCCGCCATGACCCCGCTGCTCAAGGCGGCAGAGGCCAAGGGGTGCCGGATATTCCCTGGCAAGCCGATGCTGGAATCGCAGATCGTGCTGATGGCGCAGCATATGGGCGCGCTGGCATGACGGACCGAAGCCAACTTCTCTCGGCGCTTGCTGACGTCGTGGGCGGGCGCTACGTCCTGACTTCAAACGAAGATGTCGCGCCTTACGCAACGGATTGGAAGCGAAGCTCCACGGGTGTGCCGGCTTGTGTGGTACGGCCCGCCTCAACATCAGAAGTCGCCGGAGTTGTCCGGCATTGCCGTGAGCTCGGCTTCACCATCGTGCCTCAGGGCGGCAACTCCGGCCTTGCCGCAGGGGCCATTCCTGACAGTAGCGCAGGCCAGGTTGTCTTGTCTCTGAATCGCATGCGAGCAATCCGCTCTCTCGATCCGGTCGGCATGACGATAGAAGTAGAAGCGGGTGCGATCCTCCAGACCGTGCGCGAAAACGCTTCGGAAGTAGGTCGCATGCTGCCAATTGCCATAGCGGCTGAGGGCTCGGCCACCATCGGCGGGGTGATCGCCACGAATGCCGGTGGTCTCAACGTCCTGCGCTATGGGATGACACGCGACCTTACTCTTGGACTTGAAGTCGTTCTCGCCGATGGTAGCGTGGCAAGCGGCTTGCGTCATCTGCGCAAGGATAATGCCGGCTATGACTGGAAACAATGGTTCATCGGCTCGGAGGGAACTCTCGGCATCGTCACCGCCGCAGTCATGCGGCTCGTCACTGTGCCCCGCCACTCGGTCACGACACTCCTCAGCGTCACCAACCTTGACGCGGCGATTTCGCTTTTTGAACTCACTCAACAGGACATCGGCGAGGCGCTCTCGGCATTCGAGCTGATCTCGGCGCAATCGATCGATCTCATCGAGCGCTACGCCCAGTTAAAGAGCCCGATAGCGGCAGGTGAGTGGTTCATCCTGCTCGAAGCGACGTCCAGTTTATCCGGTCTACGGGATGCAGCCGAGGCGGTGCTTGCCGCTGGCTTCGAAATCGGATGGGTAGTTGATGGGGTTGTCGCGGAATCGGACATGCAGGCGCGCCAGATCTGGGCTTTGCGGGAGCACGTCACGGAGGCGGAAGCACGGCGGGGTTCGAGCCTGAAGCACGACATTTCCGTACCGCTCACGCGCATGGGAGCCTTTCTGGCTGATGCCGAGGCTGCATTGGAATCCGTGGCTCCCGGCGCCGGCCTAAACCTCTTCGGCCACCTGGGCGATGGCAATCTCCATTACAATGTCCTCTTGGAACCCGATCACGACCAACAGGCGATCAATCGGGTGGTGCACGATGTCGTGGTCAAGCACGGCGGCTCGATCTCCGCAGAACATGGATTAGGACAGTACCGCGTCGATGAATGGCTGCGTGTCGCCCCGGACGCCGACCTGCGTCTCGCTTCCACGTTGAAGACGGCGCTTGACCCAGACGGTCTGTTGAATCCCGGCAAGATCCTCCCTTCCAAACTCTCCCACTCCAAAGCGATCGGAGAAACGATTTGATGCAGCATGCCCCCGACTCGTTCGACTACATCATCGTGGGTGGTGGCACGGCTGGTTGCGTGCTCGCAAATCGTTTGACAGAGTCAGGAAAGCACACGGTCCTGATGCTGGAGGCCGGCAAGGCCGCCCGAAGCTTTTGGGTGGAGATCCCTGCCGGCTTCAGCAAGCTCCTCACCAACCCGGCCTTCAACTGGCGCTTTCAGACCGAACCTGAGGAAGCGACCGGCAACCGCATCATCTCCGTTCCGCGTGGCAAAGGGCTTGGCGGCTCCACATTGATCAACGGCATGATCTATGTGCGGGGCCAGCCGCAGGACTATGACGGTTGGGCGCAACAGGGCTGCCGGGGCTGGAGCTTTCAGGAGGTGCTCCCCTATTTCCGGAAACTTGAAGACTATGACGGTCCTGCCTCTTCGCTGCGTGCCCGAGGCGGTCCATTGCCGGTCACGCAGGTCAAGGAACGCCCTCTCATTGCCGAAGCCTTCATTGCCGGAGCGAGGAGTGCGGGCTTTGAGCGTAACGTCGACTACAATGGACAGAGTCAGGATGGCTTCGGCTACTACCAGGTGAACCAGCGGCGTGGCCGTCGGGTCAGTGCGGCCGCCGCTTATCTTCAGCCAGCGCTGGCCAGGCACAATCTGGACGTCCGAACCGACGCCCACGTGACCCGCATCCTTCTCGAGAACAGTCGCGCGACAGGAGTCGTAATACAATCGGGCAGCCGCTCCATTGAAATCCACGCACGCCGGGAAGTCATCCTTACCGCCGGCGCTGCTCAGACGCCGCAATTGATGGAGTTGTCTGGTATTGGCGATCCACGGGTCTTGCAGCCGCTGGGGATCGAAGTCCAACACGCCCTACCAGGAGTCGGCGCCAACTACATCGACCACTTTTGTACCCGCATGAATTGGCGCGTTAAGCGGCCGGTCACGCTCAATGAGCAGACACGTGGCATTAGGCTCGGGCTGGCGGTGACGCGCTACTTCGCGATGCGCAGTGGAATCCTGACACTCGGAACCGGTCTCGTTCACGGTTTCGTCCGCACCCGCCCCGGCCTTGAGGGGCCAGATGTCCAGTATTTCTTCATGCATGCGAGTTACGCCAATGCAGCCGAGCGTAAGCTTGACCGGCTGCCTGGCATGACCATCGGCGTCACCCAGCTTCGGCCGGAGTCCCGCGGAACCATTCATTCCAAATCTCCAGACCCCTTTGCGGCACCAGCCATCCGCCCTAACTTCCTGGCAACGGATGAGGATCGCCGGACGATCGTCGATGGAATGAAGATCGCGCGAAAGATTGTCGAAGAGGCTCCCATGGACGGTTTCCGCGACAAAGAAATGAGCCCCGGTTTGGATTGCAGAACGGACGAAGACTGGCTGAACTTCGCAAGACGTGACGGCCAAACTATCTACCATATCTGCGGCACCTGTCGGATGGGAACGGATGAAAACGCAGTCACCGACCCTAGTCTCAAGGTTCGCGGTGTCGACGGCCTTCGCATCGCCGATGCCTCGATAATGCCGACCATGGTCTCAGGGAATACGCAGGCCGCCGTTTTCATGATCGCAGAAAAGGCTGCAGACTTGATCCTTCAGGATGCAAGTTAAGGACCAGGTTGCGGCAAGCGCCCGCTTTGGACAACAGGAATCAAACCATGAAACTCAAGGATCAATCTCTCTTCCGTGAAGCCGCTCTCGTGGGCGGAGACTGGGTCGAGGCGGATGCGAACAGGCGCATTGCCGTCGACAATCCGGCAACCGGAGAGATCATAGGTCATGTGCCGAAGCTTGGGGCGTCGGACACCCGAGCAGCGATTGAAGCCGCCCGCACCGCTCAAAAGGACTGGGCCGCCCGCACCGCCAAGGAGCGCGCCGGCACCCTGCGCAGATGGTACGAACTGATGATGGAGAACAAGGAGGATCTCGGAAAGATCCTGACGCTCGAGCAAGGCAAGCCGCTCGCCGAGGCCATGGGAGAGATCGCATACGGCGCAAGCTTCATAGAGTGGTTTGGGGAAGAAGCTCGGCGTGTCTATGGCGACCTCATTCCAGGACACCAGCCCGACAAGCGGATCATGGTGATGAAGCAGCCTATCGGTGTCGTCGCGGCAATCACACCGTGGAACTTCCCGAACGCCATGATCACGCGCAAGGCCGGTCCCGCGTTCGCGGCTGGCTGCGCCATGGTGCTGAAGCCGGCGTCGCAGACACCGTTTTCAGCCATTGCTATCGCCATTCTCGGCGAACGGGCCGGGCTGCCCAAGGGGCTGTTCAGCGTCGTGACGGGCTCTGCACGCGAGATCGGTGGCGAGATGACCCAAAATCCGGTCGTGCGAAAGCTGACCTTCACCGGCTCGACCGAAGTGGGCGCAGAACTCTACAAGCAGTCGGCGCCGACCATCAAGAAGCTCGGCCTCGAACTCGGCGGGAACGCACCCTTTATCGTCTTTGACGACGCTGATCTCGATGCGGCGGTCGAAGGCGCAATCATCGCAAAGTTCCGTAACAACGGACAGACCTGTGTCTGCGCGAACCGCCTATACGTACAGGACGGCGTCTATGACGCGTTCGCGGACAAGCTGGCTGGCGCGGTCGGTAAGCTCGTCACGGGTAACGGCTTTGACGAAGGTGTCATCCTCGGGCCGCTGATCGACCAGGCGGCACTGGAGAAGGTCGAAGAACATGTGGCGGATGCCCTGAACAAGGGGGCCCGCACCATCACTGGAGGCAAGCGGCTTCCACTCGGGAAGGCTTTCTACGAGCCCACAGTGCTTGCAGATGTCACGGCGGATATGGCGGTCGCGCGGGAGGAAACTTTCGGACCGGTCGCCCCGCTGTTCCGCTTCCGGGACGAGGCAGACGTCATTCGACAGGCCAATGATACTGAATTTGGTCTAGCATCGTATTTCTTCGCAAAGGATATGGCACGGGTATTCCGGGTCGCAGAAGCTCTCGAGTATGGCATGGTCGGTGTGAACACAGGCCTGATCTCAACCGCCGAAGCCCCGTTCGGAGGCGTCAAGCTCTCCGGCCTCGGACGCGAAGGGTCGCGCTACGGAATCGAGGAATTCCTGGAGCTAAAATACGTCTGCCTCGGCGGTATAGCATGAGGTTGGCTGCTCCCCGTGATAGCGGCCCCTTTACTGCCTGAAGACGACCCGGTCAGCTTTGCACGCCTCCGGTAATATACGAGGGGTGGAAATGACAGCTTATGGCGGCTCTTTGATCTGAAGGCGCCAAGAAAGGGCCGAGCGCCTGGAGGCAGCAAGCCCAAGTCTTTCCTATTAGAAAACCGTTGCAAGAGCGGAAATAATTGCCGTCGGAACCGCATGGGCCGGATCGCGTCCTGCCTTGAGGCAGCACATCCCCTTTTGCTGCAAGACGACGAGGCTGTCGAAATCAAAACGCGGTCGAATTCAGCCGACCGAAGAGCACGCGGCGCTATCAGGCCTGGTGGGCGAACAATGACGACTTCCAATCCATGATCCAAAGCCTCACCGGTGCCGTTAGCAAGGCACAAGCCTCAAAACCCGCACCCCTTTCGCGCGAGCGGGCTCGTTCCAAGGCCGGAAGCCGTCGCGTGTGCGGCACTCGTCACCTGCACCGTTCCCATCGGCCATTTTGCAATCCACAGCCGCGAATCGCCGGCTTGCCAGGAAGCCGGGATTGCCGCTATTAGCGAGAGCCAACGAAAGCTCTCGCTGATTGGCTGAACCATGTCTCTTCCTGAAAAAGCATTCCCCGTCTCCTGGGATCAATTCCACCGCGACGCCCGGGCGCTTGCCTGGCGGCTCGCCGGTCTTAACCAGGAGTTCCGCGCCATCGTCTGCATCACCCGCGGCGGCCTCGTGCCGGCGGCGATCATCTCGCGCGAACTCAACATCCGCCTGATCGAGACCGTCTGCGTCGCCTCCTACCACGACTACGTCAACCAGGGCGAAATGGCCCTGCTCAAGGGAATCACTCCCGAGCTCACAAAAAACGAAGGCGCCGGCGTGCTCGTCGTCGACGACCTGACCGATACGGGCAAGACGGCTTCCGAAGTGCGCGCCATGTTGCCCAAGGCGCACTTCGCCTGCGTCTACGCCAAGCCCAAGGGCGTTCCGACTGTCGATACGTTCGTGACCGAGGTCAGCCAGGACACCTGGATCTATTTTCCCTGGGACATGGGCTTCACCTATCAGGAGCCGATCGCCAAAGGCGCCAAAGGCTGATTCTCCCCGCCTGCCCGAGTTCTAACGCCCTGTCGAGAACCCGCCCTGCCGCAGGCCGCGCGGGCTCTTCTATTCCTAGCGGGTGCAAAATCTCCCAGATGCCTCAATATGGTACGCCGGATTCCTGCAAATCCGGCTCAGCCGCGGGCCCGCGAAGCGTCCGAGCGTGAAAAAATTCGCCGGACGCCGTTGCGCAAGCTTCAAGCCATCCTCGCAATACCTTGAGATTCCTCGATTATTTTTTCTCCCCGTTATCCACAGCAGCAAAGCACAATATCTTGTGGTTATAAAACCGTAGCAATCTACGCCTTGACGAATCTCTCGCGTCGTCCGACAGTGTTCCTCATGTTGCGGCGGCGACTGGACCGGGGATAACGAGGCCGGTTCCTTTTCGAGTTGAACGGAAACGACAGATGGCAGATCGGCGGTGAAGAGCCGGCCTGCCAGAGGGCTTTCGTGCGCATCCGGATTTGCTCGCCAAAACTGCGATTGGGACTGGCAAAAAGAACCTGTTAATACTATATTTAGTGTTTGCAGCCAGCATTCATCGCAATATACAGGTAGGCATCCACGATGATTCACCTGGATGGAATTTCAACCGGCTGCACATGATGGCGTGCAGCGGGAGCGGATATTTGCGCCCCTGAGCAAGGGCCAACAGACGAGGGATTAAGGCAATGCGCATCGAACGTCGTTTCACCAAGCCAGGCCAGGGCGCCTATGCGGAAATCGAATTCCGCAAGGCCGTCAGCGAGATCAAGAATCCCGACGGTTCCATCGTCTTCAGGGCGGCCGACATCGACGTGCCGGCGCAGTTCTCCCAGGTCGCGACCGACGTTCTGGCGCAGAAATATTTCCGCAAGGCCGGCGTCCCGAAGATCCTGAAAAAGGTCGAGGAAAACGATGTTCCCTCGTTCCTCTGGCGTTCGGTCCCCGACACGGAAGCGATGAAGGCGCTGCCGAAGGACGAGCAGTACGGCTCCGAGACCGATGCACGTCAGGTTTTCTCCCGTCTTGCCGGCACGTGGACCTATTGGGGCTGGAAGGGCGGCTATTTCTCGTCGGAGGAAGATGCGAGCGCCTTCATGGACGAGCTTGCCTACATGCTCGCCACCCAGCGCGTCGCGCCGAACTCCCCGCAGTGGTTCAACACCGGCCTTTTCTGGGCCTATGGCATCGACGGCCCCGGCCAGGGCCATTTCTATGTCGACCCCTTCACCGGCAAGCTGACGAAGTCGAAGTCGGCCTATGAACATCCGCAGCCGCATGCCTGCTTCATCCAGTCTGTCGAGGACGACCTCGTCAACGAAGGCGGCATCATGGACCTGTGGGTCCGCGAGGCGCGCCTCTTCAAATACGGCTCCGGCACCGGCTCCAACTTCTCCATGCTGCGCGGCGAAGGCGAAAAGCTTTCCGGCGGCGGACGCTCCTCCGGCCTGATGAGCTTTTTGAAGATCGGCGACCGCGCCGCCGGCGCCATCAAGTCGGGCGGCACGACGCGCCGCGCCGCCAAGATGGTCGTCGTCGACATCGACCATCCGGATATCGAGGAATATATCAACTGGAAGGTCAAGGAAGAGCAGAAGGTGGCGGCGCTGGTCACCGGCTCGAAGATCGTCGCCAGGCATCTGAAGGCGATCATGAAGGCCTGCGTCAATTGCGAAGGCGGCACTGGAGAAGACTGCTTCGATCCGTTGAAGAACCCGGCGCTGAAGCGCGAGATTCGCGCCGCCAAGAAGGATCAGGTTCCGGAAAACTATATCGGCCGCGTCATCCAGTTCGCCCGCCAGGGCTACAAGGACATGGAGTTCAAGACCTACGACACGGACTGGGATTCGGAAGCCTATCTCACCGTCTCCGGCCAGAATTCCAACAACTCCGTCTCGCTGAAGGATGACTTCCTGCGCGCTGTCGAAAACGACGGCGACTGGAACCTCACCGCCCGCAAGGACGGCCGTGTGATGAAGACCCTGAAGGCTAAGGACCTCTGGGAGCAGATTTCCTATGCCGCCTGGGCGTCCGCCGATCCGGGCATCCACTTCAACACGACGATGAACGACTGGCATACGTCGCCGGCCGGCGGCCCGATCCGCGGCTCGAACCCGTGCTCGGAATACATGTTCCTCGACGATACGGCCTGCAACCTCGCCTCGATGAACCTGCTCGCCTTCAAGGATGCCTCCACCAAGCGCATCAATATCGCCGATTACGAACATGCCACGCGTCTTTGGACGATCGTGCTCGAAATCTCCGTCATGATGGCGCAGTTCCCGTCGAAGCGCATCGCCGAACTCTCCTACGAATACCGCACGCTCGGCCTCGGCTATGCGAATATCGGCGGCCTCTTGATGTCCACCGGCATTCCCTATGACTCGGCGGAAGGCCGCGCCATCGCCGGCTCGCTCACCGCGATCATGACCGGCATTTCCTACGCCACGTCGGCTGAAATGGCCGCCGAGCTCGGCCCCTTCCCAAACTTTGCGCCGAACCGCGACAACATGTTGCGCGTCATCCGCAACCATCGCCGCGCGGCCCATGGCGAAACCTCGGGTTATGAGGCGCTGTCGGTCAACCCGGTCGCGCTCGTCCATTCCGACAACCCGGACCAGGATCTCGCGGCCCATGCCAAGGCCGCCTGGGACAAGGCGCTCGAACTCGGCGAACAGCACGGCTACCGCAACGCGCAGGTCTCGGTCATCGCCCCGACCGGTACGATCGGCCTTGTCATGGATTGCGACACGACCGGCATCGAGCCCGATTTCGCGCTCGTCAAGTTCAAGAAGCTCGCCGGCGGCGGCTACTGGAAGATCATCAACCGCGCAGTACCCGAGGCGCTGCGCACGCTCGGCTATTCCGAAGCGCAGATCGCCGAGATCGAGGCCTATGCGGTCGGTCACGGCAATCTGAACCAGGCGCCCGCCATCAACCCCACCACGCTTGCTGCGAAGGGTTTCACCGCGGAAAAGATCGAAGCGGTCAATGCAGCGCTGAAGCAGGCCTTCGACATCAAGTTCGTCTTCAACCAGTGGACGCTCGGCGCCGACTTCCTGAAAGACACGCTGAAGGTCACCGACGCGCAGCTTTCCGACGTCAGCTTCAACCTGCTCGAACATCTCGGTTTTGCGAAGAAGGACATCGAGGCCGCCAACATCCATGTCTGCGGCGCGATGACGCTGGAAGGCGCGCCGTTCCTGAAAGCCGAGCACCTGCCGGTCTTCGATTGCGCCAATCCCTGCGGCAAGATCGGCAAGCGTTACCTTTCGGTCGAAAGCCACATCCGCATGATGGCGGCCGCCCAGCCGTTCATCTCGGGTGCAATCTCCAAGACGATCAACATGCCAAACGACGCGACCGTCGCGGACTGCGGCGCGGCCTACATGCTCTCTTGGAAGCTCGCATTGAAGGCGAACGCGCTTTACCGCGACGGTTCCAAGCTGTCGCAGCCGCTCAACTCGTCGCTGATCGATGAGGACGATGCGGACGACGCGATCGAGGAACTGCTCAGCCAGCCGGCTGCCGCCCAAGCGGTGCAGGTCACGGAGAAGATCGTTGAGCGGATCATCGAAAAGGTCGTCCGCTCGCAGGAAAAGCTGCCCGCCCGCCGCAAGGGTTACACCCAGAAGGCCAAGATCGGCGGCCACACGATCTTCCTGCGCACCGGCGAATATGACGACGGGCGTCTCGGCGAAATCTTCCTCGACATGAACAAGGAAGGTTCGGCGCTGCGCGCCTTCATCAACAATTTCGCGATCTCTGTCTCGCTCGGCCTGCAATATGGCGTGCCGCTCGAGGAATATGTCGACGCCTTCACGTTCACGAAGTTCGAGCCGGCCGGCATCGTCACGGGCAATGACGCGATCAAGAACGCCACGTCGATCCTCGACTACGTGTTCCGCGAACTCGCGATTTCCTATCTCGGCCGCCACGATCTCGCCCATGTGGACACGTCGGACTTTTCCAACACCGCGCTCGGCCGGGGTGTCTCGGAAGGCAAGGCGGACATCGTCTCCAAAGGCCTGACCCGCGGATACAAGCCCACGCTGGTGCCGAAGATCGGCGGCGAGCGCCCGGCCGCCTCCGAAGCCAAGGGTGCCGCGACCGCAGCGCCGGCGCGGGCTTCGGCCGGCGCGACCGTCACCGCCTTTGCCGGCGCTGCGGCCCGCAAGCTGGAGCCGACCGTCGCCGTCTCCACTTCGGAAGTGGTTTCCTTCAAGCGGGACTACGAGGAACGCGCCCGGGAGCTTGCCGAAGAGATCGTCGAGGAACTGGCAGAGGAACAGCAGGCGACCACCGGCCTCTTCTCCGATGCTGCAGCCGACGAAGCCGCAACCGCGAAGACCGAAGCCAAGAAGGTGGAGAACGAACGCCGCATGCGCTCCATCGCCCAGGGATATACGGGCAACATGTGCTCCGAGTGCCAGAATTTCACTATGGTAAGAAACGGCACCTGCGAGAAATGCGACACGTGCGGAAGTACAAGTGGGTGTTCTTGAGTACTCATCGTACTCGCGGCAACAGCAGTGAGAAACCGAACCTAGAACTGGCTAAAAAGGCGAAAAACGGCCAATTACTGGCCGATCTGGAAGCCAAAAGCGGCCAACGAGTTGGGACGGTCGCAAGTCCGGCAAATACAGGCGTTTCGACGCCTGTATTTGCTTAATTTTTTGTCTGCTCGAACGTCCTTCGATTGGATATCTCAATGGCTGTGTCCAGCCAGACGAATTTAAGTCGCGACTCCCGAGCAGGGGCGTACTCATCTCGACGAAGCCAAAGCCGCTCTCTCACCCATCTCGGTGCGGCCTGGAGGATTTCGCTCGCCGGATGATCTAGGTGTTGAAGACGTCCCTTCGAATCCGGCGAGCGAACACACTGTTGGAGATGAGATTCTCCAGTCTCCGAATACGTTTTGATAAGTCCGCTAGAGAATGAGGATCCGAGCGTCGACTACCGCCATACCAAGCTCCGTGGGTGCGCCCATGAATTGATGTATAGACGAAATAGCGCCAGTGGCAGGGTACGAAGTCAGGCCTACGCAGATGCACGATGTCGTCGTCCAGAAATGGCATGGCATCCCCCCCTCAGCGCCCTACTCGATACATCTTATAGTAGTGAATTGCATGTTTAAGGGCGCACGATGGGGCAAGCGAGCGACCCATTGGCTGCCGAAAGCAATGGCTGGGCACGCCCTCGAGGTGCCGGATCTTTTTCCAACTCCTCCTTGCACCAAGCCGTCCCGTGACATATCTGCATTATTAGATTTCAACGGATATTGAATCATGGATGACAAGCAGGCGCTAGCCGCCTTTGCGGCACTTTCACAGGAGACCAGGCTGAACGTAGTTCGCACGCTGGTCGTCGCTGGCGCTGACGGCCTGGCCGCTGGCAGGATCGCCGAGATACTGGGCACCTCCCCTTCCAATATCAGCTTCCATCTGAAGGAGCTGGAGCACGCGGGCCTGATCTCGATGCGGCGCGACAGCAGATCGCTCATCTACAGCGCCCGCTTCGACGCCATCGGCAACCTCGTATCATTCCTCCTGAAGGAATGCTGCCGGGGCCTTCCAGTCGATCAGGAACAACTTCCATCCCAGCAGGCATGAACAGCAACGCTGCTGCACAAGACCACGGAGACACGAAATGACAAGCCTCCCCGCCGCCGTCGACGAGCATCTGATGCTCCCTGATGCAGAAGCCCTCCGTCCGCCGATGTCCACCCATAAGCCCCGCATCCTGATCCTCTACGGTTCGCTCCGGGAAACCTCCTACAGCCGACTGTTGGCGCACGAGACGCGGCGCCTCCTCGAGCACTTCGGGTGCGAGGTGAAGATCTTCGATCCACGCGGACTTCCACTTCCGGACGAGGAGCCGGTGAGCCACCCGAAGGTCCAGGAGTTGCGCTCACTTTCCGAGTGGTCGGAAGGTCAGGTCTGGATTTCCCCCGAGCGGCACGGATCGATGAGCGGGATCATGAAGGCGCAAATCGACTGGATACCGCTTTCGATCGGGTCAGTCCGGCCCACGCAGGGAAAGACGCTCGCGGTGATGCAGGTCAGTGGCGGGTCCCAGTCCTTCAACGCGGTCAACCAGCTCCGGGTGCTGGGTCGGTGGATGCGGATGATCACCATTCCCAACCAGTCGTCCGTCGCCAAGGCCTTCCTCGAGTTCGATCAGGATGGCAGGATGAAGCCATCGTCTTACTACGACCGGGTCGTCGACGTCTGCGAGGAACTGGTCAAGTTCACGCTCCTCACAAGGGACGTGTCGCCATACCTCACGGACCGTTACAGCGAGCGCAAGGAGACCGTGGATGAGCTGTCGAAGCGCGTCAATCTTGGCAAGGCTGCCGGAGGCTGAACAGCCGAAGGCAAGTGCGTGCGGCGGCTTACGCCATGCCGTATCCCGCCCCGCGGACCGTGCGAATGGCATCACTCTCCCCTTTCCGGTTCAAGGCGGCGCGTAGCTTCTTCACATCAACGTCGACGTTGCGCTCGTCCCTGCCCGGTGACCACACCTTATCGACGATCTCGGCACGGGACCACAGTCTCTGGGGCTCGGCAAGAAAGAGTTGCAGGAGTCTGAACTCGGTGGGCCCCAGATGAATGACACGTGCTCCCCTGGTCACCCGGTGCATCTCGAGGTTCATTGAAATATCCCCGGCCGCGTAGATTGTCCGACGCAGCGCCCCCCTGCCCACGAGCGTGCTGCTCCGTGCAAAAAGTTCCTGAACGGCGAATGGAGCCGCAAGCACGTCGTCCGCGATCCCCGCCCATTGCCGTTCCGCCTCTGCACGTGCAAGAACGAGAATGGGGGCGGAGGTCGCGAGCCTGATGTCTGTAAAGATATCGATACCGCCCATGGCGGACGTCTCTTCGAGGACTACGAGATCCGTAACGGTCTCGGCGGCACTCCGGGGGATTTCACTGACAGATCCCAGCAGCATTGCACTGAACCCTTCACGCTGGAAGCTCGCCTTGAGGATCTCTCCGAGATAGGGATTGGACTGCACGAGCAGGATGTTGCGCATGGTGCTCCTATCGGTCTTCCCTCCCAAGCTTCCGGGTGTGGGGATATCATTGACCGCGGAGCCCAGAGCAAGGAGGCGGTGGACCTCGTGATCGGAGAACTGCGGAAACGACCGGCCAGCAGGCTCATCCTGGGAAACCATGAGGAAGTCCTTCTCCACTTCCTCGACCGGCCGGACAAGCGGGAAATCATTTTCGATCACTGGATGTCGAATGGCGGAGCGGCGACCGCAGCGTCCTACGGTCTGGATGTCGAACGTCCCCACCCTCGGATAGAAGACGCTCACGAAACGCTCATCGACCTCCTGATGGCGAACCCGGCGCACATCGAGGCAGTGCGGACAGCGGCGGCGCTCATTCCGGAGGACGACTACGTGTTTGTCCACGCCGGCCTTCGACCCGGCGTCGCGATTGAGAAGCAGACCACGAAGGACTTGCGCACGATCCGCGCGGATTTCCTTGAAAGCGATTTCGACTTCGGTCCGATCGTCGTCCATGGTCACACGGTGACGACATCGCGCCGGCCGGAAATCTACGACAACCGTATTGCGCTCGACACCGTAGCTGGAGCATCCGGCGGCCTCTCGGCGCTCGGGATCCTGGACGATGGCGCGCGGTTCTTCCTGCAGGCATCGACAGGGAATGTGGTCAGCATAGCCGAGCCTCTCGACCTTCGTTCGGATCGGGCTCTACCTTGGTGGTCAGATTCTCGTCGACGCCCGCAGAGCCTCGCAGCATCGCTATCCGCAGGCTGAAAAAGTTCCGTTCAACTCTGGAACGCAGCTTAAATTAATCCAGATTGAACTAACTATCGCCCATCAGGGGCGGGTGAAATCATGAAGAAGTTTAAGGACACGCCCTCGGTAAGAAGGTAGGTAGCCCATCACTGTCGATGTGATGTGGCCCGTTCGAAAGCAACTGGATCTTGCCAATTGGCATAAACATGCTAATCTTCCGCCAAAAAGAGAGGATGCCATGCAACTTCAACCCATTGCTTCAACTCCCTTCAACCGAACCTCAACGGAAATCACCGATGAGGAAGCAGGGGCGCTTGCTCGTACCACCGTGAACCTCTTCAACGCCTGGAAGCTCACAGACGCGCAGGCTTGCACCTTGCTTGGCGGTTTGTCAGCTCGAACGTGGGCACGTTGGAAAGAAGGCAGCGTCGGACGTATTGATCGAGACCTGAAAATGCGGATGGCTCACCTGATGGGTATCCATAAGGGGGTGCGACATCTGTTTAAGGATCCGACAAGGGGATATGAGTGGATCAAAGCGCCAAATACGGCCTTTGGCGGCAAGTCGGCGCTGGACGTGATGCTGCAAGGCGAGCTTTCTGATCTTGCCGTGATGCGTGAATGGCTCGATGCGGAGCGCAGCGCTTGGTAAGTGGCCTTGCTGTCCGTTCCCATGTGCGCTGGCCAAAGACCTACCGCATCATTCGATCGATCTATCCACCCATCGATTTGTTCGAGGACATCGCCGATCCCCGCGACTGGGAGGCCCTTGTTGCCGTCGAGGCAAAAACCAATCCGCGGATTCGTTTTGAAGTAGGCGATCTAGGCAAGGTGCCCGCCAACCGTCGCGTTTCTGGCCCCGGCGCGAGTTACGTAATGGCCCCATTCGTCCATTGCTCAACAGGGCGGCCAGGACGCTTCACGGATGGAAGCTATGGCATCTACTATGCAGGCGAGAGTGAAGACGTCGCGCTGGCCGAGACAATCCATCACCAACAGAAATTCATGAGTTCGACGCCCCAGCCTCCAGGATGGACATCGGACTTTCGTGTCCTGGTGGGCAGCGTTGACCGGGCACTTGACGACGTGAACGCGGTGCCTGAGGTTCTGCATCCGGACGATTACACCGCTTCGCAAGTTGAGGGACGTAGACTTCGGGCGGCTGGAAGCGATGGCCTCCTGTGGAACAGCGTTCGAAAGCCTGGTCAACGCTGTATCGGCATCTTCTGGCCGGATACCATCCCTGTTCCCGTCCAAGGGCGGCACTACTGCTATCACTGGAACGGTACTCGGGTAGATTTCGTGCGTCAATACGACACTGGAGCGGTACTTGCAGTCACTTAGCTGGTGGCTTGTGGCGCTTGTTCCACAATACCGTGATACCTGCACTCGATCACTAACCGTTAGAGCGCGAGTTGAACACACGCAGGGAAAGTTATCTCTTCTTGCCCTCATTTAGGCTGTTGTTCGGGAGTTAAATTAGGAGTCTGCCATAAAGCGTAATAGGTAAACGCCGCATCAAAAGTCGCACCGCTCGCAGTCTCAACCTCAATGAGAAACCTGGGACTGTTGATTGCCACTGAGAACTGACCCGGCATTTCCACCGAGAATTCTCAATGGAAATATTGGGCTGCGACGGGTCAGTTCTCAGCGGCAATCAACACCGGCCAGAACAACCGAGATCGTAGCGGCGTTGCGGGTCGCCGATCCCGCAGTCGCCGGTGCGGCACTTATTGCCGCCAGAACGCCTGCATCTCCTCGGGCGTTACCTTGCCGTCCTTGTTCGCATCAACGCTGTCGAAAATCCGCTTGTGGACCGCCGTCACCTCCTCGAAGGACAGGGCACCGTCCCCGTCGGTGTCGGCGATTGCGAACATGATCTTCATCATCTGCCCGCGCATGCCCATCGGCGGCATGCCCCCCATCATGCCGGGCTGCATCATCATGCCCCGCCCCATCATTCCGCCCGGCATCATGTCGGAGCCCAGCGTCCCCTGCCCCTGTCCGGTCACGCCCTCTGTTCCCGAGGGCGAGGCCGCCTGCGACGAGTCCGCCGGATGATGCGGATCCGCTCCGCTTGTCTGCGCGAGGGCGAAGCCTGCACTTCCGACGGCGATTGCCGCGGCCAGCAGGACCGCGGCTGGAATTGTTGTCGTTCTCATCTCGTTTCTCCTTTGGCTTGGCTTGGTCCCTTCAAGGCCGATCTCAAGGTCATCGCGGTCAATCCGGAAGGCACGGCAAGAGCGTTGGCAATGGGCGCGGCTTAAAACAATCCCGCCGGCGACTGCATGCCCCACCCCTACTCCGGCAGGCAGCGTTTTTCGATGTCCTGTGCCGCAAATGCCCCGGCGCGCCGCCAGGCCTCATCGGTATCGCCCCGGTAGCTCAGAAACCGGTCGCAGGTCGGCTTGTTGCTGACCAGGTCGAGCACCGCGAATTTCACCCCGCCGACCAGCGTACTCATTTTCTGAACCTCTCCGACCAGCAGGTATCTTGCCCCGGCTTCTCTGGCCTGGACGGATAGCGCTTCCAGTCCGGCGGTTCTTGCCGTGCATTTGCCGCCCCCACAGGTCAGCGGGACAACATTCATCCTCGCGCTGGTGGAGAGACCTTCCTGCAGCGCAGTTCCCAGCACCTTCAGCCGCTTCGCGTGCTCGGCACGCTGGTCCCTGGCTTCTCCGGACGTGTCCCTGAAATCGAAACCGGATGTCGCCAGAGTGACCGGTTCCGCGGCATCGGCGAAACCGGATGCAGCACCTCCGACGATACCAGCGGACGCCATCAGAAGCGCGCAACATGCAGGAAGATACGAACTTGGCATGGGCAGGTGTCGCATTTTCTCCTCCGGCCGGAAAATGGCAGCCGGAATTATAACGCGAACATGCCGTCTCGTCATGCGTGCAGCGAACGGGAAGCGATCGGGCGGGCAGCAGGCTCGGCAACAGCCTGAGCGCATCCCTGCGAAGACAGTCTCCGGACACCGCCGCCGACCTTCCTTTTGATGAGAGAGGCTTGGCAAAACCCCTCTCCCATCAGACCAAAGTCCTCCCGGGGCCCGACCTTGGTCCCGAGATCTGGATATTTGGTCCCATGCCCATGGATTTGTCCCGACCGCTGCGCCAGACTTACGTAACGGAATGGAGGCGCGAAGCGATGAGCGTCGATTCGTTTTCGCAATGAGCGTGTGGAGGAAAGCGATGAAGCTGAAGAACGTCCTGAAGAACGGCATCGTGGCCATGGGGCTCGTGGTAGTTTCCGTCGGCGGAGGTGTGGCCGGATTTGCCGACATCGCATTCGCCAAAGGCGGTGACGGCGGTGGCGGCGGAAACGGTGGCGGCAATGGCGGCGGAAACGGTGGTGGCAATGGCGGTGGCCATGGGGGCGATCGTGGCCACGGCGGAGGCCGTGACAAGGCCTCGGACCACAGCAATTCGGTCAAAAGCCGCTCGGCATCCGCCGATCGCGGTTCCGGCAAGGAACGGGTCAGGAAGGATACGCCCCGTCAGGTTTCGAAAACGGTGCCCGTGCCGACATCGAAGCCGGCAGCATCCACGCTCGCCGGCCTTAACTCGCTGCAGCGGAACTATCACGCCTATCTCAACACAAGCGATCCGCGCATGGCCTCGCTTTCAGCCTATGTGACGGCCTATGCAGAATATGAGCTCGCCAATGGCATGGATCCGGCCGTGACGGACCCCGCGCTTGGCGAACTGGCGCTGCGTGATGCGCTGGAAGATTTTTCTGGTGCGCCGGTGAGTGACGAAACATTGTCGTGGGCGCAGGATGTTCTGGGCGTCGGCCCTGCGGTCGGCAAGATTGACGAGGTCCGCGAGGATATGACCGTCCAAGCGGCCACCGAACCGGTCATCGAGGACTGATCCACAAAACCAGCGGCGCTGCATCCCCGTTCAGGCATGCAGCGCCGTCATCTTTCAATCCCCGAAATCCGCCTTCGACCCGGACCGGGACCGAAGGCCTCGGCTCAGAACCGATAGTTCACGCCGGCCTTGAGCACCTGGTCACGCACGTCGGTCTTCGAGCTGACGCCGCCGGTGGTGCTGCGGACATCGTTGGTCATGGTATAGTTGTATTCGAACCGGGCCGAGAGATTGTCGGAAAGCTTCTGCTCGACGCCGGCGCCCACGATCCAGCCCGGCTTCCAGCCATCGGGACCATCGGTGCCCCGGTGATCGCCAAAGCTGGTGAGCGCTACGCCTGCGGTGCCATAGACGAGCGTCTGGTTGATGCCGACACCGGCCTTGGCCTTCGCAGCCACACGGCCCTGTTCCTTGATATTGCCGCCCGGAACGCGGCTTTTTACGTTGCCCAGATGGGAAGCCTCGATTTCGCCGCCGATGACGCCGGAATCCAGGTCCATGTTGTAGCCGCCATGGACGCCGAGAACCAGGCCCTTGTCGCCGTCGAAGGGGTTGAGCTTGCGGGACGACATGCCGAGATCGCCACCGACATAGGCACCGCCCCAGCCGGAGTTCGGCGTGGCCGGCTCGTTATAGGCTGGCGGTTCGGAATAGGACGTCAGGTCGGCAGCCCAGACGGGCGTGGTGGAAAATGCGGCGATCAACGCCAGGGCGAAGGGCTTCGCGTTCATGGTATGCTTTACTCCGTACAGCGCCTGCGGATCAAAAAGCGCAAGCAAATTTACTCAGGTTACAAGCGCTGCGCGGCCGTCCCGCCCGTCCTCAGACTTCCCGTACAGCGACGCCGCATCAACGGCGGCTCCCTCTCATTTTCATGAATCTATAAACACTTCCTTAACCGGAGCCCCAGTTGGAGCAGGCAAGCGAAACTGCGAGAGTAACGATTGCGCGAGCACGCCTCACACCCTTTCTGACGGGCCGGGGAAGGCACTACCAGCGGCTATCGGAAGCATAAGCTCGCGGCAGCTGGAATTTCGCCTGCGCTGGCAGGCTCCGCCGTTAAGCTGGCGTGGGTGCTTGGATTACAAAGTTATGGTGAGACGAACGAAGGGGATCAAAGAGGCCCGGTCGGTATCGGCTCGTGTCAGGGAATGCGACATCTCATGCCGCTTGGCGGACGCGTCACGAAGCGTCACATGCTTCGCTTTGCAACGTGTCAACCTTGCCGTAGCAAATCTCGCCCCCGCGCGCACTTTCTCGGCGCACGCTACGGCATTTTTACGAGGCGCTCTTCGCAGCTTATCCGGACGAGCGACAGTAGAACCTTTATGCGTTCGATCAGCCAGCGAAGTTCTTCCTCCGTGATTTCATAATGCGGCGAATACCTTGCATCGACATAGGCGCGATCGAGCCGCTCGAAAGAACGACGCGCGAATTTGGTATCTCGTGGCCATGCCTCGATCAGGCGCGGGTCGATCCGCTCGGCCGAGGATCGCAGGAATTTCAGGCGATGCGACTTTGGCGAGTAGAGGGTCGAGACAAGTAGCGCGCAGTGATAGAGGCGCTCAGTAGCTTGATGAAGCATGAATGCACCATCTCGCCATATATCCTTGGCGAGCGCAAGTTCAGCTACTTCAAGGGCTTGGTTAGAAAGTTTGAACCACTGCTCGAAATAACCCTCAGCCTCCTTCCTCGCAACTTCTTCGGCAAGCGGCTTCGGTGGCACGAACGGATGGCCCTCCTTCTCGTAGAGCATGATGCCATCGCGGATGAGGTCGATAAAAAACGGCCGTCCACGTGCCAGCTGGTCGTTCACGTCCTGCAGCGTGTGAACGATGATGTTGACCGGCGTCTCGATTTCCTTGGTGATCGTCAATTCGCGCAGGAAATGATCGGATACATCGTGCCAGAGATCATTGTCTTCCCCGACGCTCTTCATGTTGACGACAACGAGAATGTCGTAGTCGGACCTGTAACCGCTCTTGCGGTCTTCCACCCAGTCGCCGCGGGCGTGCGAACCAAAGAGGATGACCTTCAAGATCCGCCCGGCTCTCTTCTTTTCTGAAAGCTTCGACTGCTGTGCCGCCTCGAATTCCTCGAAGATGATTTTCAAGGCGCGCGCCAACTCCCGCTGCTTGCGCTCCGGAAGATGGCCGAGGCCGTCATTGTTGTCCGTCACCAAAACACCCG
>NZ_JBEAAL010000037.1:0-49792 GCF_040066075.1 Neorhizobium phenanthreniclasticum | reverse complement strand
CCTTGGACGGATTGACCATCCCAAGTGAGATCACCGGACCGGTGCCGCCAAAATCGTGCTCAAGCAGGTATCGGTAAAGGCCGCATTCCGAGAAGACGACGCGGCGTTTCATGAGAAGGTCGCTCATATCTCACCCTTTCGCTGGGAGTGGGTGGACGGTGACGGCGATGAAGGGGTGGCCCTCGATTGCGCCGGTGGGGCGAGCGCGAGCATGATCTCATCCGTTAGGTAGACCATTTCCATTTCGCCATCACTGATCGGAACGCCCTCGCGGGTCATCAAATCAACCAAGCAATTCCCGTCACCTTCCACGTGCATGAGGTTGGTCAGGCGATAGTCGCGCAGCACGTAGAAGGCTTTGCGCCACTCAGGACCACGAGCCTCGCGATACCCTTCCGCCTCATCGCCTTTAATCGAAATGGGGCGCATATACGTCTGCGGGGCGGGGGTGGCAGTACGGAAACTTGATTGACTAAGTTTGACTGCACCGCTAGCCACGGCATTGTGAATCGACGCAGACAAAGGTGCCGCATGTCCAACCGGAGACGGAGCTTCTTCGATTTCATCTACGAGGCAAATATGATCACGGGGACCGTCCGCGCGATCCTGTTTATCTTGGCTTTCTCCGCTATCGGAGGCAGTGCAGTCTATTTCATTAAGCAGTTGTAGATTGCCCACCAAATGTGATCCGGGCGGTGGGGCATGCGCGAGCTTGCAACCCCCATCCTCAACCTGTCTACTGATCCCGCATCTCTCTGGGGGAAGGGGTCCAGCGGTATGCGGGTGGCCGGGATGTGTGGAGGCTTCCGGCCACTCCTTCATCCTGGGAGGTGGGCACGACCGGAGGAAACCTGCAGTAGTATTGACTCGACAACCATCTCGATGAGGCGCAGTTTTATTTTTGCGGTGGTAATGGCTAAGGGCCGTGCCACCGAGAGTTTGAGAGCGTCCACCCCCACGAGGACGAAAACAATGCAACAGAATTCTGTTCAGCTCATCTCTAAACTCGGCAAGTGGACTGTCCGCCTCACAGAGGATGACTTGTCTGAGGATCAAAAATTCGACTGTGAAGACCATGCGAGATCTTGGGCGGATGGCCAGAAAATACGCCTGAAGGCGTCTGGGGTTACCTGCTCTGACGAATGATGGCAGCCGGGACAAATGCTCTATGGTGCATTCGTCCGGTCGATCCCAGCTGCCGTAACCCTGTACTCTCTTCTCAACGAGATTTGCCCTCATGGCGACGGCAAATCGATTGACCGCGCGATCGTCGGGATGCGGCTCCATAAGTGCAGGGGGTGATGGCTGGCTTTCCCGCCTGCCGGTGACACCTCGTCCTGACGATCTCCTGTGCAAGGCAGCGGGGGCTCCCAAGCTCTCTCTGCGGGTTCGACACTGGCCGTGTCGAACCGTTAGGTGCCCTTGATCACAGCGAAACAGCGCATCAAGTTCGTAGGTTGGCTTCCTCATCAGACGTGCTCCGTAGCGGTGGCAAATTTCAGGAACCAACCTTGGTCTGGCGGATTGGGTGTTAGTCGCAATCCGCACAAGGACCAGATAGATGCCGAACACCCCAACGCCTGACCAGCAGACCACGTCTAAGCCAGATCAACAGCCGTATCAAAACCCCGGCAAAGACAAGAAACACCCGGGCGACGACGCGGCCGTTGATGCATCGACTGAGCCCCAAGAGGGGAAACCAGCGAAACGCTGATTGAAGTCTCGGCTGGGTAAGGCCCCACCCGAAGGAAATGTCCAGACTATGGAAAAAGGGAATCATTGCTGGTCCTCGCGATAGAGCGGCCTGTATGGCAGGGACAGTTTCGGCTGCCGCTTGGCGGCTTTCTCTGTTTTGGGGAAGCCGGCGCTGCGGAGCGGCTTGGCAGGCGCTGTTCTGATGCCGAGGTGGTTCGCCTCATTGCGTTTAGCCTTGGCGATTTTCCCTTTGTCGCCGGCCGTCTTCGGCTTATGGCAGCAGTCGAGACCCAAGAGCTTGCCGTCGTCGGCCGTGAGCTTTGCGTTCTTATCGACCTGCAGTGCGTCAGCAACTGTGTGGTCAATCTCGTAGGCTTTCTTCCCCAGAATGAGCCCGCACCCCTCGCAGGCGATTTCACCACTCGCGAGCATGGCGCGTTTGACGATCTGGGCTTTGACTGTCTTCGTGAATTCGCGGCGGCTCATCCCCGCCCCCCGATCATCCTGGCGATGTCCTTCAGTTGCCGCTTTATGGATTCGCAGTTCCGGGCGAGGCCTCCAAAACTTCCTTGCTCCTCAACCGTCTCCTCAAATCTGATTTTCCCTTTCAATCAGGCATTTACCATGCGGATTTGTGTGCGCCGCAATATGGTTAATTTTTAACTTTCTTCTCTTAGTCTCGGGAACAGAAAGGCCTGTTTGCTGCTTTATGGGCAGAACGGAGGGAAAGCGACATGATCACCAGGATTATCACCGTCCATCGTCAGTCCGCCAATGAGTGTGAAGGCACTGGCACTTTCGCCGATGGCATTTTCCCGCTGACCTCCGCCGAACAGTCTGCTTTCGACAAGGATCATGGCCTGCGCACGTCCTACCGCCGGGATTATACGATCGTTCGCAGGTTGGAAGAGGCGCCGCCGGCCTTTGCCTGATCCTCACCTGTCCGCGGCCTGCGGCGCTTTGGCGATCTCCTCCAGTTTTTTGCTCTGAAGCCGGGCGATGTCTTGAAAGCACGCCTCGCCGTCAGTAAGACGGACTTGCGTGAGCCCGGCGTGTGGCTGGGTGATTTGGGCCGGGGTGATTCGGGCCGGGTGATTTGGGACGACTGAGATGATGGATTTCGAAGCAGCACGGGCAAAGATGGTCGAGAATCAGATCCGCACCACCGATGTCACGTCGCACTCGGTCCTGCGGGCCTTCTATACAGTACCGCGCGAGGCTTTCGTGCCGGCCGAGGCCAAGTCGCTCGCCTATGTCGATACGGACATCGAGGTGGCGCCGGGGCGCTACCTGATGGAGGCTTCGCCGCTGGCCAAGCTCCTTCAGCTCGCCACGATCATCAAGGATGACGTCGTGCTCGAAGTCGGAACCGGCACCGGCTATGCGACGGCCATTCTGTCCCAGCTTGCCGGTTCCGCCGTGTCGGTCGAGTCAGACGAGGCGCTGGCAGCTCAGGCAACCCAGACGCTCTCTTTGCTTGGCTGCGACAATGTCGCGATCGTGGCGGGCGAGCTGGAAAAGGGATATGCCAGCGAAGCGCCCTTCGACCTGATCTTCATCAACGGCGCAGTCGAGGAAGTGCCGACCGCCTTGCTGGACCAGCTTCGCGATGGCGGCCGCCTCATCGCCGTCGTGGGCTATGGAAATGCTGCCCAGGCGAAGATGTTCGTGCGGGAGCAGGGCGTGATTTCCGAAAGCGCCTATTTCAACGCCTCGGTAAAACCTCTTCCGGGCTTCCGCAAAATGAGAGAATTCGTTTTCTGATCGCGTCTGCAGTCTGAAGGCGGGGACGAGAAGGGGCCTCTGCGGGGCCTCTTTCCCGTTTGGAAACGTATTGCCTTTCGCGTCCCGGGCAAGTGTGTGACATCCGGGATTCACATCGCCAATAAAACTGTGTATCGGTAGGACGCCTGGGGCAGTTGTCGTTGTTTCCAGCCCCCCCGACACCTTACAGTGTCTGCGATTCAGGGTTTCCTGCTTGGAGCCGAATCGAGTGCCGGTAACAGCGGGGATGAAAATGGCTCAGCCAAATGTAGCGCGTGAACCCTCCATGGAAGAAATCCTGGCGTCCATTCGCCGGATCATTGAAAGCAATGAGCCGAACGCCGAAAACGTGCTCTCCCGCCCGCTGTCTTCGGCCTATGACGAAGAGGGAATGGAGGATTCGGAAGAGACGGGCTTTATTCCGGATAGAGTTGCCAATGATCCCGGTATCCCCTCGCGCAACGAGCCGCTGAATTCGGTGCAAAGACCGTCGGGCGAGCCGGCCCAGCCGGAGCGTACGCTTTCGCTTGCCGATGTCGCTGCAAGGGTACGTGCCGCCTCCGCGCGCCAGCAGGAAACGGGCAGCGTTCGCCTTTCCACGGCCCCGGTTGCTCCCGAACCGGTTGCGCCCGCCCCTGCTCCAGCCTACCGTGAGGAGGAGGAGGCGCGGCCTCGGACGACGCGCATGTCTGACTTCGGCGAGCCGGGGCCGGCGGTAGCCCCCGCTGCTCTCGTCCCGCAGGCTGCATCCGTCACAGAAGCGCCGGAAGCCGTTCACCAGGCGCCGTCCCCGGTTCTCGAAACGCCCGAGCAGAGCCCGGAGGCGGAGATGCCCCTTCGGCCGGCGCCGCAATTCATGTCCGAACCCGCTCCTGAGAGCCTGCCGGCCAGGATCGAGGAAGCCGCCAATCTCCTGTCAGCCGAAGCGGGGGCGCAGGTCGCGAGATCCTTCAGCGAACTGGCTGCGGTGTTCAATGGGCTTGAGCATCGCTCGCTGGAAGAGATGGCGCAGGACATGCTGCGCCCGATGCTGCAGGAATGGCTGGACGACAATCTTCCGACGCTGGTCGAGCGCCTGGTGCGCGAGGAGATCGAACGTGTGGCCCGCGGCCCGCGCCGCTGATTGCATAGCCGAGACCGATTGAAACGGCCGCTCCGGCGACGGGGCGGCTTTTTTATTGACTTGGATCAGCCCATCCTATTTACACCGCGATATCTTCCCAAGAACAGAACCGGGTCAGGAAATGCTCGAAAAGACCTATGATTCCGCAACCGTAGAACCGAAGATCGCCAAAGCCTGGGACGAGGCGGATGCCTTCCGCGCCGGCGCCAATGCCAAGCCCGGAGCGGAAAGCTTCACGATCGTGATCCCGCCGCCGAACGTGACCGGTTCTCTGCACATGGGCCATGCGCTCAACAACACGCTGCAGGACATCATGATCCGCTTCGAGCGCATGCGCGGCAAGGACGTGCTGTGGCAGCCGGGCATGGATCACGCGGGCATCGCAACCCAGATGGTCGTTGAACGCCAATTGATGGAGCGCCAGCTCCCAGGCCGCCGCGAAATGGGTCGTGAGGCCTTCATCGAGAAGGTCTGGGAATGGAAAGAGGAATCCGGCGGCCTGATCTTCAACCAGTTGCGGCGTCTTGGGGCTTCCTGCGACTGGTCGCGCGAGCGCTTCACCATGGACGAGGGGCTTTCCCAGGCCGTCCTCGAAGTCTTTGTCACGCTCTACAAGCAGGGCCTGATCTACAAGGACAAGCGCCTCGTCAACTGGGATCCGAAGCTATTGACCGCCATCTCCGACATGGAAGTGGAACAGCATGAGGTCAGCGGCAATCTCTGGTATCTCCGTTATCCGCTGGAGCCGGGCGTCACCTACCAGTATCCGATTGCGTTCGACGAAGAGGGCAAGCCGACCGAATTCGAGACGCGTGATTATCTGGTCGTCGCCACGACTCGCCCCGAAACCATGCTGGGCGATACCGGCGTTGCGGTAAACCCGGAGGACGAGCGTTACAAATCGATCGTCGGCAAGCATGTCATTCTGCCGATCGTCGGCCGGAAAATTCCGATCGTAGCGGATGACTATGCCGATCCGACCGCCGGAACCGGCGCCGTCAAGATCACGCCGGCGCATGACTTCAACGACTTCGAGGTCGGCAAGCGCGCAGGGCTGCGCGCCATCAACGTCATGAATGTTGATGCGACCATCACCGTCAAGGACAACGAGGATTTCCTGGAAGGCCTGGATCATCCCGCAGCGCTTCACGGTGCCTGGGATCGGCTGGAAGGGCAGGATCGTTTCACGGCCCGCAAGATCATTGTCGAGATATTCGAGGAAGCCGGACTGCTCGACAGGATCGAGCCGCATAAGCACACGGTGCCGCATGGGGACCGTGGCGGTGTGCCGATCGAGCCGCGGCTGACCGAACAGTGGTTCGTCGACAACAAGACGCTCGCCCAGCCGGCGATCGCCTCGGTTCGCGAGGGACGCACCAAATTCGTTCCGAAAAATTGGGAGAATACCTACTTCCAATGGATGGAAAACATACAGCCCTGGTGCATTTCCCGCCAGCTCTGGTGGGGCCACCAGATACCCGCCTGGTACGGTCCGGACGGCCAGGTTTTCGTCGAAAGGACGGAGGAAGAAGCGCTTCAGGCCGCCATCCAGCACTATCTTGCACATGAAGGGCCGATGAAGGCCTATGTCGAGGACCTCCTGGAGAACTTCAAGCCCGGCGAGATCCTGACCCGCGACGAGGACGTGCTCGACACCTGGTTCTCGTCTGCGCTCTGGCCGTTCTCGACACTCGGCTGGCCGGACAAGACGAAGGAGCTCGAAAAATATTACCCGACCAGCGTTCTGGTCACGGGTTTCGACATCATCCCCTTCTGGGTCGTCCGCATGATGCAGATGGGACTGCACTTCATGAAGGACGAGGAGGGCAACGGGATCGAGCCGTTCCATACCGTTTACGTCCATGCTCTGGTGCGCGACAAGAACGGTCAGAAGATGTCGAAGTCGAAGGGCAACGTTATCGACCCCTTGGAACTGATCGACGAATACGGCGCCGATGCGCTGCGCTTCACGCTGGCCATCATGGCGGCGCAGGGCCGTGATGTGAAGCTCGATCCGGCCCGCATCGCCGGTTACCGCAACTTCGGCACCAAGCTTTGGAACGCCACACGGTTTGCGGAGATGAACGGCGTCAAGCGCGATCCGGCGTTCATTCCGGAGACTGCGACGCTCACCATCAACCGCTGGATCCTGACGGAACTTTCCGCGGCGATCCGCGATGTGACCGAGGCAATCGAGACGCAGCGTTTCAACGAGGCGGCGGGCGCGCTCTATCGCTTCGTCTGGAACCAGGTCTGCGACTGGTATCTCGAATTCCTGAAGCCGGTCTTTGCAGGTGACGACGAGAAGGCGAAGGCGGAGTCCCAAGCTTGCGCGGCCTATGTCCTGGAGGAGACCTACAAGCTCCTCCACCCCTTCATGCCTTTTATGACCGAAGAGCTCTGGGCCCATACGGCGCCGCGCGACAGCCTGCTCTGCCACGCCGACTGGCCGGCCCCGGAATTCTTCGACCGGGCGGCCGCAGAGGAGATCAACTGGCTGGTCGATCTCGTCTCGGGCCTGCGTTCGGCCCGCGCCGAGATGAACGTGCCGCCTTCGGCCGTGGCACCGCTGATCGTGGTTGGAGCAAATGAGACCAGCCAGTCGCGCCTGATACGCCACGAGGCGGCGATCCGGCGTCTCGCACGTGTCGAAACCATCGAACTTGCGGACATTGCGCCCAAGGGAGCGGCCCAGATCGTGGTGGGTGAGGCGACCGCCTGCCTGCCGCTTGGCAATCTGATCGATCTTGCGGCGGAGAAGGTGCGCGTCGAGAAGGCGGTTGCCAAGACAGAGAGCGAACTGGACCGCATCGGCAAGAAGCTGGCGAACGAGAAATTCGTCACCAACGCCGATCCGGAAGTGGTGGCGGCCGAACGCGAACGCTTTGCCGAACTGCAGGTTCAGATGGCCAATCTCAAGACGGCTTTAAAGAGAATCACCGAAGCCGGCTGATCCTCTCCACGGCGTCGGAACGAATGCCGCGTCCAGCCATGGGCGCGGCTTTTTGTTTGTAACGCCCGGTCGCCCATTCCGTGCGTTCCTTTGTGCAACTGCACACAGGGGAAAAGCAAGGGTGTTGCAAAATTGACACGGATCAATTTGTTCACGTGAGAAAATTCTACCGACCTGCGTGTTGGATACGGGAAAGTAGTAATTTTGTGCGGGAATTACCCCCAAGCATCCGGTTCCACAGTTGTTTACGTAAATTTGGCAGGCTTTTGCGCTGCGACGGTTCCGATCACCGAAAGTTGTCTTTTGGAAGTCGCCATCTACAGTGATTCCCGTCACTTACCAGGGAGTGGGAACAATTATGATAAGTAGACACATAACGAGGGGACTTCTGGCTCTTGGGGCGGGGTGGGTCCTTCAGTCGTCGGCTTTGGCGGGAGGCCTTGAGCGCGGCGGCTATAATATCGATCTGCTTTTTGATCCGTCGCGCTTTGCGGCTGAATCCACAGCCACTTTCGTCATGCCGCAGCGCAAGGCGAAGAATGTGACTGATACCAATCCTCTGAACGGGAACCTCAATACGATCCCGGGATATTCCACGTCTGCGGATGACAGCGAGAGCTATTTCTCTCCTCGTGTCGGCGTGAAAGCCGCAATAGGCGATGCCGCGGACTGCATGTTCGATTACTCTCAGCCCTATGGTGCTCATACCAATCCGGGTGCCCATTGGGCCGGTGCGAGTGATAACGTCGAAACGAAGGTCAACAGCGACAATTACGCAGTGACCTGCTCCTACAAATTCGACATGGGGCCCGGACAATTCCGCGTCATCGGTGGTGTTAACTATCTGAAAATGGATGGCTTCAAGGAACGTCTGCTGGTTCCGCCGGAAGCGATAGGTTTCGCAGCAACAGGCATCGGCCGGCTGGAGCTCGAAGGCGACGGCTGGGGTTGGCGTGCCGGCGTGGCCTACGAGATCCCGGAATATGCACTTCGCGCGAGCCTGATGTACTACAGCGAAGTCAAACTCAACGAAGTTACCGGCACGGTTGATCTGACACAGGTGCCGGCTTTTGTTCATCCTCTCGGCGGGCTGATCATTCCGGTTGAGGGATCGACGTCGATGCCGGAAGCGATCGAGCTGAAGCTCCAGTCGGGCATTGCGCCGGACTGGCTTGCCTTTGGCTCCGTCAAATGGACGGATTGGAGCCAGTTGCAGCGCATTCCGTTCTACAACAGCGGCGTCGAGATCACCTCTCTTGATCTGGGCTATCGTGACGGTTGGACGGTCACCGGCGGTATTGGTCACAAGTTCAATGATCAGTGGAGTGGTGCCGTTAGCGTCACCTGGGATCGCGGCACATCTCAGGAATACGGTACGCAGACCGACACTTGGCTCTTTGGTGCCGGCGTTTCCTATTCTCCGAACCAGAATGTGGAGATCCGTCTTGGAGGCGTGATTGGCATCCTGACGGGCGGGGATTCCGGTCCGACCACGATCGGCGGCGTTGATGTAGGCGACGAGGCCACCTACGAGTTCGACGACGACCTGGTGGCGGCACTGTCGACTTCGCTCAAGGTGAAATTCTGAGTTTCGACATCGATTGTTACAGGAGCCCGGATGCGAACCCGGGCTCTTTTTTTGGCGACTTTCGTTGTGACGATTTGGCAACACTTTTGAGGGACTATTATCAGGCGCCTTGAGAGGGAGGTTTCTGTCCATTTCCCGCCACAAACGGGGCGCAGCGGTAGAAGGGTAACAGTCGCTGACCGCGGGGGCGGGGCGCGCAATTGGAGCATCATGGGCGGGTTTATGAGTGAAAAGCCGGGCTTTTTGCGCTCTGGCAGGCGGATCTTGGCGCCGTTCTGTTTTCTCGCGGAAGTCGCGGTATCGGGTCCAAGTCTTGCCGGAAACGGCACCTACAGTTTCATTCGCCTCTCGGGAGGAGCAGGCACGGGATATCCCCGGACGACCTCTTTTCTGGCGGCGAGCAAAGCTCGGGCTGCGGCTGTAAGCTGCGCGCGAAGTGAAAGAAACTGAAACATGTCGAAGTCTGGCATCGGATCCATGAGAGTATTGCTTCTTGGAGTGTCGCTCGCCTCGGTTATGGCGGGGTCGGCTGCGGCTTTCGATATCAAGTCGGGGATCACCAAGGAGTCGGGGCCTTTCGATCTCTTCAAGTTCGGCTTCAAGGCTTACAAGAACGGGCAGAAGGAAGACGCGGTCGAAGCTTATCGTTATGCTGCCGAGAAAGGCCATACGGGCTCGCGCTGGGCGCTGGCCAACATGTATGCCTATGGCGACGGCGTCGCGAAAGACGATTTCGAGGCGTTCAAGATCTACAACGAGATCGCTGCCCAGGGCATCGAGCCCGGTTCGGAAGATACCGGCTTCTTCATCAACGCGCTTCTGTCGCTCGCCAATTATTATCGCCGCGGCATCCCGGGCAGCCCGGTCAAGGCCGACATGTCGCAGGCGCGCCAGCTCTATTTCCAGGTTGCTTCGACCTTTGGTGTGGCGGAAGCGCAGTTCCAGCTTGCGAAGATGATGCTCGCGGGCGAAGGCGGAGGCGCCAACATCCAGCAGGCGAAGAAATGGCTCAATCAGGCGCGTCGGAACGGGCACGCCGGCGCCATGGCCGTATTCGGCAACGTGCTGTTCCAGGAAGGCCAGACGGTGCGCGGGCTTGCCTTCATGACGGCGGCGCTCGACAAATGCACCGTGAAGGATTGTTCCTGGATGCAGCAGTTGCAGGAGCAAGCCTTCTCGGTCGCCGACGAAAAGGATCGCCGGGGCGCGATCGCGCTGTCCCAGGAGTTCGCCAGGGGCGTTGAATAGGCGCGCCGAATAGAGGCTTGGACCGGCGGCGCCCGCGGCTCAGTTGAAATCGAACAACCCGACCACGGGCACGTGATCGGACGGCTTTTCCCAGGCGCGCACGTGCTTTTCGATCGCGGTTGCTTTCAGGCGATCGGCTGCTTCCGGTGCAAGGAGCAGATGATCGATGCGGATGCCGTTGTTCTTCTGCCAGGCGCCGGCCTGATAATCCCAGAAGGAATAGAGCTTGGTCGCGTCCGTCGTCGCGCGGACCGCGTCGACGAGACCGAGATTTTCAAGGCGCCTGAAGGCGGCGCGCGTCTCGGGCAGGAAGAGCGCATCCGTCGCCCAGACGGCCGGATCGAAGCAGTCATGCGGCTCGGGGATGACATTGTAGTCGCCCGCAAGGATGAGCGGTTCCTCAAGGAGGAGGCAGTTCCGCGCATGTTGCCGCAGCCGCTCCATCCAGGATAGCTTGTAGGGATATTTTACCGGATCTTCGGGCGGGTTGCCGTTCGGCAGATAGATGGAAGCGACGCGTATGGCGCCCCGCGGTACGGAAAAGACACCCTCGATATAGCGCGACTGCTCGTCGCCGTCGTCGCCTGGAAGCCCGCGCAGGATTTCATCCGGACGGATCTTGGAAAGCAGGGCCACGCCGTTGAAGCCCTTCTGGCCGTGGGTTTCGACGTGATAGCCGAGCGCTTCGATCTCCAGCCGCGGGAAGCCCTCGTCGACGGATTTGATTTCCTGCAGGCAGACGATGTCAGGCTGGGAATCGGTGAGCCACTGGCGCAGGTTGTCGAGGCGTGCCTTGACGCCGTTGATGTTCCAAGTGGCGATCTTCATGGGGCCGTCCCTCCGTTTTCCGCTTCCTCTTTTAGCGAAAGAGGAAGCGTTGGGAAGGGAGAAGATGGATGTCAGACGGAGAAGCTGGTGCCGCAGCCGCAGCTTGCGACTGCATTCGGATTCTTGATCTGGAAGGACTGGCCGAGCAGGTTGTCGACGAAATCGATCTCCGAACCCGCCATATAGACGAGCGAGAGGCTGTCGATCAGCACCTTGGCATTACCGTTTGCGACCACGACATCGTCGTCCTGCGGCGCGTCGGCGAGGTCGAACTTGTAGGAAAAACCGGAACAGCCGCCGCCTTCGACGGAAACGCGAAGGGCTTGCTTGCCGTTTTCCGCGCTGACGATTTCGGCAATCCGCTTTGCCGCTGCATCCGAGAGAGTTACATTTGCATCCATATCCGTCTCCTGCCGGGTTCAAGGCCCGGGGAATAACTGTCACCGGCATTGCGCACGGCTCTACTATAGGTATGAAGACGTGAACGGCGCGTCAATGGGCGGCAGGGCGTTGGTGAAGAAACAGGTGAAGGCATGATGATCGATACCGGGACGCTGGGGTTTGGCAGCGGCGAGCGTGCGGTTTACGCCGCCAACCCCTGGGCGTCGCGCGGCCGCATGTTCCCCGAGGAAGAGAGCCTGACGCGCTCGGAATTCCAGCGTGATCGCGACCGTATCGTTCACACGACGGCCTTCCGGAGGCTGAAGCACAAGACGCAGGTCTTCATCAGCCCGGATGGTGACCATTATCGCACCCGGCTTACCCATACGATTGAGGTGGCGCAGATCGCCCGTGCCCTGGCGCGCGCGCTGAAGCTCGACGAGGACCTCGCCGAGGGGGTGGCGCTCGTGCATGATTTCGGTCACACGCCCTTTGGTCACACGGGCGAGGACGCGCTGGACGAGATGCTGAAGCCTTATGGCGGCTTTGACCACAATGCCCAGTCGCTCAGGGTCGTCACCAAGCTCGAGCGCCGTTACGCGGAGTTCGACGGGCTGAACCTCACATGGGAAAGCCTCGAAGGGCTCGTCAAGCACAACGGCCCGCTCCTGACGAAGGATCGCAAGGGGATACACGGACCGGTGCCGCAGCCGATCCGGGACTATTGCGAACTGCACGACCTGGAACTCGCAAGCTATGCAAGCCTCGAAGCGCAGGTCGCGGCGATTGCCGACGACATCGCCTACAATACCCATGATATCGACGACGGGCTGCGTTCCGGACTCCTGACCTTCGAGATGCTGGAGGAGGTCCCGTTCCTGGCCGGCCTGATGGCGGAGGTGAGGGGGCGTTATCCGCATCTCGAGCCCAGCCGTTTTGCCTACGAGGTCACGCGCCGGCAGATCACTCACATGGTGGAGGATGTGATCGGCGTGGCGCAGGACAATCTCAAGAAGCTGAAACCGCAAAGCGCCGACGATGTGCGCGCTGCAAACCACGTGATCGCCACCTTTTCCGAAGAAATGGCGGAGACCGACCGCCGCATCAAGAAGCTTCTCTTTTCGCACATCTACCGCCATCCGGACATCATGCGCATCCGCGCCGGCGCCACGCAGATCGTCCAGGACCTTTTCAAGGCCTACATGGACGATCCGACATTGATGCGCAGCCACTACTGGGTCGATCATATCGCGGGGCTCGGCCAAGCAGCAAGGGCGCGTCATGTCGGGGATTATCTGGCCGGCATGACCGATACCTATGCCATAAAGGCGCATGCCGCGCTGTTTGACCACACACCCGATTTGCGCTAGGCACCCGGCCAACAACAACGGCTTTCCAAGGGCCCGCGCGGGTTTTCCACGCGGATGAGTGATATGAATCTGTTCGCCGACTTCGAGACTAGAATTAAGAACGCTTTGGAAGCTCTTGATATCATCAAGGAAAAGCGAAGCGAAGTCGATTTTGGACGTATCGCCATCGAGCCGCCGCGTGACCCGAGTCACGGCGACGTCGCCACCAATGCGGCCATGGTGCTGGCAAAGCCGCTCGGCACCAATCCACGCGCGCTTGCCGATATCATCGCCGCGGCGCTACGCAATGATTCCGATGTCAGCGAAGTTTCCGTCGCCGGCCCCGGATTCATCAATATCCGCCTCGCGACCGGCTATTGGCAGCGGCTGCTTTCTTCGGTGATTGTGGACGGGCTGGGCTACGGCCGCTCGACGCTCGGGCAAGGCAGGAAGGCGAATGTTGAATACGTTTCCGCCAACCCGACCGGCCCGATGCATGTCGGTCATTGCCGCGGGGCGGTGGTGGGTGATGCGCTTGCGAACCTCATGGCGTTCGCCGGCTACGACGTGACCAAGGAATACTACATCAACGATGCCGGCGGGCAGATCGACGTGCTCGCCCGGTCCGTCTTCCTGCGCTATCGCGAGGCGCTGGGTGAAAACATCGGCGCGATCCCGGAAGGCCTCTATCCGGGCGACTATCTCGTGCCGGTCGGCCAGGAATTGGCCGCCGAATACGGCCCGCGTTTGCACAACATGCCGGAAGAAGACTGGATGGCGATCGTCAAGGACAAGGCGATTGACGCCATGATGGCGCTGATCCGCGACGACCTCGATGCCCTCAACGTTCATCACGACGTCTTCTTCTCCGAGCGCACCCTGCATGCCAATGGTGCCCAGCGCATCCGTCAGGCGATCAATGACCTGACCTTCAAGGGACATGTCTACAAGGGCACACTGCCGCCTCCGAAGGGTCAGTTGCCCGAAGATTGGGAAGACCGCGAGCAGACCCTGTTCCGTTCGACCGAAGTAGGCGACGACATGGATCGCCCACTGATCAAGTCCGACGGCAGCTATACCTATTTCGCCGCCGACGTTGCATACTTCAAGGACAAGTACGACCGCGGCTACGACGAGATGATCTACATCCTCGGCGCCGATCACGGTGGCTATGTTAAGCGGTTGGAAGCCGTCGCGCGTGCCGTCTCGGGCGGCAAGGCAAAGCTGACTGTCCTGCTTTGCCAGCTCGTCAAGCTGTTCCGCAATGGCGAAGCCGTGAAGATGGGCAAGCGCTTGGGCAACTTCGTCACCCTGCGTGACGTGGTCGATGAAGTTGGCCGCGACGCCGTGCGCTTCATGATGCTCTATCGCAAGAATTCCGAGCCTCTCGACTTCGATTTCGCCAAGGTGACGGAACAGTCGAAGGACAATCCGGTCTTCTACGTGCAGTATGCGCATGCCCGCTGTGCTTCAGTTTTCCGTCAGGCGAAGGAAGCATTTCCGGATCTTGACATTGATTCGCTGGACCTGTCGTCCTCGACCGGACTGATCACTGATCCCAATGAGTTGCAGCTGATTGCCAAGCTTGCTGAATATCCCCGGATTGTTGAGGCGGCGGCGCTCGCACAAGAGCCGCATCGCCTTGCTTTTTACCTCTATGATCTGGCAAGTTTCTTCCACGCTCATTGGAACAAGGGCAAAGAACAACCGGAATTACGTTTTGTTAACGATAAAAACCGAGAATTGAGCGTTGCCAGGCTTGGGCTGGTGCATGCTGTCGCCTCCGTTTTGAAGTCAGGACTTGCAATTACGGGCACAGCAGCACCGGAAGAAATGCGGTAAGAAACGCCACCATTTCCCCACATTGCACTGGCATATGCGTAGCAATGTAGGTGAGTGGACGAGGTAATGGCAGATAACAACCTTGTGCGTAGCCGGAATGATTTCCCGGATTTCTTTGCCGATGACGACCCGCTGGCAGAACTCGCCCGCATCGTAGGTTACGAGGATCGGCCCGTCCCGAAACCGGAGGCGCCGGTTGCTGTGGCGCCCGCGCCGCAGGACGAAACGACGCTCAACCTCGAAGACGAGCTTCTTCGCGAGTTCGAGCGTTATGATGCGCCCCGTCTCGATCCTGTCCAGGATATCACGCTGGACGACGCGCCATATGCTTCGGTCGAACCTGCCCCCGCTGTTTCCATTTCCGGCCCGCCGGTGGAACTTGAGGAGCCGGACTTCGTCCCGGCAGAGCCGAGTGTTGCGGAACTGTCGCCGGATTTCCCGCCATCAAGGGACGACATGCGCGACCGTGACGATTTCGGTTTCGGCGACGAGGAGCCGCCGCTCGCGGTCGAAACGGTGGATGCCTCTCAGTCCGTCGGCAAGCCGGATCTGGATGCCAATTCCGTCGAGCCGATTCCCGATGTGTCCGACGAGACGGTTGCGGTGTCTGCCTCGTTCGCAGAACCGGCAGAGCAGCCCATCGAGGAATTCGATCTTGCTGCGGAGCTGGAAAGCTCGATCGGCGAGCCGGTTGTCGAAACTGAGCCGGAGGTGAAGCCGGAACCGAAAGCCAAGGGGTATACTCCGGGTTTCCGCATGCCGCTCGTCAATTTCAATGTCGCCCGCGCAACAGCACCTGCTCCCAGGCAAGAGCCGGCCGCGCCGGTGCCGGACGGGCATGCCTCCGATGCACAAGCTCCTGAGAACTTTCCGGCTGCGGCACGAGAGCAAGCTCCGGTTGCCGAGGTTGCCGCAGGCTCCCCGATTTCTGATCTGACGGCCGAGACCGAAGAGGTTCCTGCAACTTCTGTTCCTTCGGCCCCTCCAGCTCCCGTCGCCACGGCTGAATCAGCATCCGCGCCGGATCGGTTCTCTGAGCTTGATGAATTGATCTACGACGTCCAGCGGTATGAACTGCCGTCCGAGGCCAGACCGCTGGCGCCCCCTGTCGCAGACAAGGTGCCGGAAGCGTTCGTTATGACCTCGGCGGTTGTCGAGCCGGTCGTTCCGGCTGCCGAAGCTCCGGCGGCCAGGATACCGATCGTCGAAGAGACGGATCCTTTCTCCGACGAGGAATTCGAGCTTGCCCTCGATGATCTCGAACTCGATCTCGCTGACATCGTCACGGAGGAAGCGAACAGGCAGCCCGAGACGGTGGCGGAGCCCGCTGCGAAAGCCGCCGACACGGCACCTGCCAGGCTCGAAATCCCCGCCGCGCGGATTGCACCTGTCGCCGCGCCGGCTGCCGCAACAGCGCCTGTGGAGACTGCCGAAGAGGTCGAGCTGTTCGCCGACTTGCCGTTTGACCCTGCCCAGATTGCTGATTCCGAAGATCAGGTTGAGGCGATCGCTGAGCTTGACGTGCCCTCGCTGCCGGCTGAAGAACCGGAGCAGCCGCCAGTCTATCGTCCGGACTACGACCTCGATATCGATGCCGAGCTGGCGACGCTTCTGATGACGCCGGACAAGGCAGATGCCGCGCAACACCGGAAGCCTGAAATCGACATAGCGGCTTCGGTGCAGGCGGGAGGAGAGCGCAGGGCTCAAGCCAATCGTCCGTCGAGCGGCGATCTCGATGATTTCGAGCGCGCGCTGGAGGAGGATTTCCGGCGCAGCCTTGCTACTCCTTTGCCGCCGGCAGAGCATGAAGAGCTGCAATACGCTGAAACCGATTATCTTGCGACGGTGGAAAATGCGCGTCGCTCCGTCATGCAGAAATGGGCCGTTCCGCTGGTTGTTGCCGGTGTCGTCGTTCTTGGCGGCGTCGGGGCCTATGCCTGGCTCGGTAGCGGCATATCGGACGCCGTCTCAGGCGGTGAGCCGGTCGTCATCGCCGCCGACACCGATCCGGTGAAGGTCGCCCCGGAAAATCCGGGCGGCAAGACCGTTCCCAACCAGGACAAGGCCGTCTACGACCGGGTGGCGGGCGTCGCATCGCAGGAACCGAAGCAGGAGACATTGATTTCTTCGAACGAAGAGCCTGTCGATGTCGTCCAGAAGACCCTGATGCCTGATACGTTGCCGCTTGAAGGGGAAAACGAGATCGAACCGACGGAGATCGGCGAGACCGAAGACCCGCGCCTTCTGCCGCAGCAGCTCGAACAGGCGGCCGCACCTGCCGAGCAGCAGCCGGTAACGGTCATGCCGCGGAAGGTAAAGACGATGATCGTCCGTCCGGATGGCAAATTGGTGGAACAGGAAGTCGCGGCGCCGGCGCTCGCTGCGCCTGAAAAGATGCCGGCAGCCGGCACCAAGCCGGTGGATGTTGCCGCCGCTTCTCAGCCCGCGGCGGCCTCGATTCCCGCAGCTCCCGCTCAGGTCCCCGCTGCTTCTAGCGCCGGTGCGGCCGGCATCGTTCCTGTCTCCACGCAGGCTCGTGCAGCCGAGCCGGTCGAGGTCGCAAAGGTGGACCCGGTAGCGCCGGCCGGCACACCGGCTCCGGTCGAAGCAGCTCCGGTCGAGCCTGCTGCAGCGCCGGAAGTTCCGGTCGAGGCTTCGGATCCCGCACCGGTGATCCGTGCTCCGGTTCCGATCGCGCGCCCGGCGGAACAGCCGGTCAATGTGGTCGCCGCCGTGACGGATCAGGGCAATGTCCGCGCTTCGAACCAGCAAGCGGCAGCACCGGCTTCCACGTCGGCCCAGGGTGCTTCGGTCGGCGCGGGCGGGTATCTGATCCAGATCGCCTCGCTGCCCTCAGAGGCCGAGGCCCAGAAGTCTTATCAGAACCTGTCGGCTAGATATGCCGGTGTGATCGGTGGCCGCGGCGTCGACATCAAGGCAGCCGAAATTGCCGGCAAGGGGACCTTCTACCGTGTCCGTATTCCGGCCGGCAGCAAGAGTGATGCCGTGGCGCTCTGCGAAAAATATCGCGCAGCGGGCGGGAACTGCCTGGTTGCCCGTTAGGAACCTGCCATTGAAAGAGATCGAACGGGGCGTCCAGCGCCCCGTTTTTCGTTTCAAGCCAATCATCTAAGATCGGACCATGAGCGAATCAAAAGCAATGATCCTGGGCTCGAGCGGCCCGACCCTCACTCCGGACGAAATCGCGCTTTACAGGGACGAGCGGCCTTGGGGCTTCATCCTCTTCGCTCGCAATTGCATCGAGCCGGCACAGATCACCGATCTCGTGGCGGCGATGCGCGACAGCGTCGGCCGGCCGGATGCGCCGGTGCTGATCGATCAGGAGGGCGGCCGCGTGCAGCGTATCCGCCCGCCGATGATCGAACGTTATCCGTCCGCCGCCGTACTCGGCGAACTCTACCGGCAGGATCGTGACAACGGCCTGCGCGCAGCCTGGCTGATGTCGCGCCTGCATGCCTTCGATCTCATGAAATTCGGGATCAATGTCGACTGCCTGCCGGTTCTCGATGTACCGGTCGAAGGGGCGAGCAACGTCATCGGCGACCGCGCCTACGGCTATGATCCCCAGGCGGTGGCCGAGATGGGCAAGGCGGCGGCCGGAGGGCTGAAGGCCGGCGGCATGCTGCCGGTCATGAAACATATGCCTGGCCACGGCCGCGGCATGGCGGATTCTCATCATGAGCTTCCGGTCGTCACCGCCTCGCGTGCCGAGCTTGAAGCGCACGATTTCCTGCCTTTCATTGCGATGAAGGACGAACTGATGGCGATGAGCGCCCATATCGTCTTCACGGCGATCGACCCGAGCGAACCGGCCACGATTTCCGGCAAGGTGATCGAGGAGATCATTCGCGGCCATATCGGCTTCGACGGCCTCCTGATGTCCGACGACACGTCGATGAACGCTTTGAAAGGCACGATCGGCGAGCGTGCCGCGAGGATAGTTGGGGGTGGCTGCGATATCGTCTTGCATTGCAACGGCGTCATGGAGGAAATGAAGGCGGTGGTAGAAGAGGCGATCCCGCTTGCCGGCGAGGCGCTGAGGCGCACAAAGGCGGTGGAGGCCGCCTTCGGACCGGGCGACGGCGCCGACGAGGACGTGATCCGGGCAGAGTTTCATGGATTGCTCGCCACCTCCTGAAGCGGAAGGGATAGGGCAATGGCTATGGTTACATCGCAGAATGCCATTCCGATGGACAAGCTCTGGCAGGGCGTCGAAAGGGCGACGGACGAGCCGGCCCTGGTGATAGATGTCGGTGGTTTCGAAGGCCCGCTTGACCTGCTTTTGCATCTTGCCCGAAACCAGAAGGTCGATCTTTCCCGCATTTCCGTCCTGGCGCTGGCCGAACAATATCTGCAGTTCATCGAAAGCGTCCGGAGGGTACGCATCGAGCTTGCCGCCGATTATCTCGTCATGGCGGCCTGGCTTGCCTACCTCAAGTCCAAGCTTCTCATTCCGCAGCAGGCCAAGGGCGACGATGGCCCGAGCGGCGAGGAAATGGCGGCGACGCTCGCCTTTCGCCTGAAGCGCCTGGAGGCGATGCGGGAAGCCGCGACCCGCCTCATCAACCGCAACCGGCTTGGCCGCGATGTTTTCGCCCGCGGCGCGCCCGAACATATCCCGCAGCGCGTCCAGTCCGCCTACGACGCGTCGCTCTACGATCTGCTGTCGGCTTACGCGAACCTCCGGCAGCGCAACGCGGTCACGCAGGTCACGATCGAGAGGCGCAAGGTCTGGTCGTTGGTCGATGCCCGCGAACTGCTCACCCGCATGCTCGGGGAGGTCGCCGACTGGATGGCGCTGCAGCACTATCTCCTGCCTTACCTTCCCCCGGAGGACCGGGTGACTGCGACAGCCAGTGCCTTCGCCGCTTCGCTGGAACTGGTGCGTGAGGGCAAGCTCGAAATCCGCCAGGAGGGCGCTTTCCAACCGATCTATCTGCGCAAGGGGCAGGCGTCCGGCAGGCGGCCTATGCCGCAGTCTGTCACGGGAGACGCAGATTGATGCCTGAAGACGACGACGATCTGCCGGTTGCGGCGGGGGATGGGGCCGAGCCCGAATATCTTCCGTTGACGGATGTCGAGCGGATCGCGGAAGCACTGGTCTTCGCCTCCGCAGAGCCGGTTTCGGAGGCCTTTCTCGCCGAACGCTTGCCGCGCGGCACGGATATCGGGGGCGTGATGCGGCGGCTGGCGGACGCTTATGCGCCGCGCGGCGTCAATCTCATCAGGACGGGCGACCGCTGGGCCTTCCGCACGGCGGCCGATCTCTCCTTCGTCATCCGCAAGGACGAAAACGAGGCGAAGAAACTGTCGCGTGCAGCGCTCGAAGTGCTCGCCATCATCGCCTATCACCAGCCTGTGACACGCGCCGAGATCGAGGAAATCCGCGGCGTGCAGACCTCCAGGGGAACGCTCGACGTGCTGATGGAGGCGGGCTGGGTGCGTTTCCGTGGTCGTCGCCGTACTCCGGGCCGACCGGTGACGCTCGGTACGACGACGGACTTCCTCGATCATTTCGGCCTGGAAGAACTGCGCGACCTTCCCGGTCTCGAAGAATTGAAGGGTGCGGGTCTCCTGTCCGGCCGCATCCCGCCGGGCTTTGCGATTCCGATCCCGCAGGATGTTGAGGAGCTTGCGGAGGATGAGGACCCGATTACGCAACTCGACCTTGAAGAACTCGGCCTCTTGACACCGGGCGGTGAAGCGGAGGAATAGCGTCAGATTTCTTTGAAGGCCCGGCTTGGCGGGTGCGAGCGGGCAGGAATATGATGAAATCGGCACAGTCGGCCACCAAGGAGACCAGACAGAAAGTCAGCGTCACGTTCGCCTCGCGGTTGACCTTTGAGGACATCCGCCATGCCTATCACGGCAAGGAGACGATCCGCGGCATTTCGCTGACGGCTGAGCCCGGCGAGGTCCTGTGCCTGCTCGGTCCCTCCGGTTCGGGCAAGACGACGCTGCTCAGGATTGCTGCCGGCCTCGAAGCGCAGAGCCATGGCCGGGTTACCATCGACAATCGGGAAGTGGCTGGTCCGGACGTGTTTCTTCCGCCGGAAAAGCGGGGCGTCGGGCTGATGTTCCAGGATTTTGCGCTCTTTCCGCATATGACGGTTCTGGAGAATATCCGCTTCGGCCTGACGGCGCTTACAGCCAGGGAGGCGATTGCGGAGGCCGGGGCGGCTTTGCGGCGCGTCGGCTTGTCGCACTATGCGGAAAAATACCCCCATGCGCTCTCCGGTGGCGAGCAGCAACGCGTCGCGCTTGCCCGTGCACTTGCTCCACGACCGGGCGTGCTTTTGATGGATGAGCCCTTTTCCGGCCTCGATTCCAGGTTAAAGGATGCCATACGTGCCGATACGCTGACGATCCTTAAGGAAAGCCGCGCGACCGCTATCGTCGTCACGCATGACGCCGAAGAGGCGATGCGGATGGCCGATCGGATCGCGCTTCTGAAGGATGGTCGATTGGTGCAGGTGGGTACGCCGGATGACCTCTATCGTCGGCCTTCCAGCTTGTTTTCCGCCGGTTTCTTCTCGGAAATCAATGAGTTCGACGGCGTGGTCAGGAACGGTAGGGTGGCGACGCCGCTCGGAAACGTATCCGCCGGCGACATCGGTGAGGGCAGAGAGGTCTCCGTTGCCGTTCGCCTGTCCGACGTCGATGTGGTGCCGGCAGGTGGGGCGATCCCGGCACGTGTCCTTTCAAGGCGGTTTCTGGGGGTGGTGGAATTCCTCACGCTTGCGGTCCCCGGCATCGAGGAACCGATCCGCGCGCGCATCCGCGCCGACCGTTTACCGCACGGGGCAAATGATGTCTCGATAACGGTACTTATCGAGGACATTTTGGTGTTTGAAAAAGCATCATAAAGAGCTTACATCGATTAAACAGATCTAATGGAGTTGAACTATGGGTTCTTTCAGTGTGTGGCATTGGCTGATCGTTCTGGTCATCGTGCTCGTCCTCTTTGGCCGCGGCAAGATTCCGGAGCTGATGGGCGACGTCGCAAAAGGCATCAAGAGCTTCAAGAAGGGCATGACTGACGACGAGGCCGCGGACGCGACAACAGCAAAGACCGTCGATCACAAGCCTGACGAGGTCAAGGAAACCGGCCGGTCCTAAGATCGGGTTTAGGGTTTCAGGAGCCTCATTAGCATGCTTGATATCGGCTGGACCGAGCTACTCGTCATCGCGATTGTCTTGATCGTCGTTGTTGGTCCGAAAGACTTGCCGCCCATGTTGAGGGCGTTCGGCAAGATGACGGCCAACCTGCGCAAGATGGCTGGCGAATTCCGGACGCAGTTCGATGAGGCCTTGCGGGAATCGGAACTTGACGATGTCCGCAAGACAATCTCGGACGCACAGCGTCTGAATCCGACGAATGCCCTGCGCGACGCGATCAATCCGCTCCGGCAGATGGGGCAGGAGATCAAGGCCGATCTGCAGAAGGCGACGCAAGTGACGGATGCTGCTGCGGCCAAGGTCGATACCGAGGCACAGCAGGCTGTTGAGGGCTCCTCCGCTGGTGAAGCCGTGACGGCAAGCGAGCCATCATCGGCGCCTGCGCCCGCGACAAGTCAGCCGCTGACCCCCGTTCCGGCCGCGCCGGAGGCCGTGGCGCCTGCCGCCATCGCCGAGAAGCCGAAGGCTGGGCGCAAGACCGTGACCAGGGCGAAATCCGCTGCCGATGTCTCGGCTCCGGCGGCGGCTGCGATTGAAAAACCGAAACGCAGCCGCTCGGCGAAGTCCGCGCCGGTCACTGAGGCCCCGGTCACCCAGGCCCCGGTTACTCAGGCCATGGAAAAGGCGGCCGCGAAGACATCGGTCCGCAAGCGTGCACCGAAAAAGACCGATACCCAGAAGGGCGACGCATGAGCGGTGATTACGAAGACAAGCCGCAGCCACTCATCGAGCACCTGATGGAGCTGCGCACCCGGCTGATCTGGTCGATCGGCGCATTTTTCATTGCCTTCGTGGTCTGCTTCTACTTTGCCAAGCAGCTCTTCAACCTGCTGGTCATCCCATACAAATGGGCGGTCGTCTGGGCCGGACTTGACCTCGCGAAGTCGGAACTGATCTACACCGCGCCGCAGGAATTCTTCTTCACTCAGGTGAAGGTGGCGATGTTCGGTGCGCTGGTGATCGCTTTTCCCGTCATTGCTTCACAGCTCTACAAGTTCGTCGCTCCCGGTCTCTACAAGAACGAGCGACGGGCCTTCCTGCCTTTTCTGATTGCTTCGCCGATCCTGTTCCTGATGGGCGGCGCGCTCGTCTACTTCTTCTTCACGCCCATGGTCATGTGGTTCTTCCTGGCCATGCAGCAGGCGCCGAGCGAAGGCGAGATCGGCATCTCACTCCTGCCGCGCGTGTCGGAATATCTCAGCCTGATCATGACGCTGGTACTTTCCTTCGGGTTGGTTTTCCAGCTTCCGGTCGTCACCACGCTGCTTGCCCGTGTCGGTCTGTTGACGAGCGATTGGCTAAGGCAAAAACGCAAGTTCGCGATCGTCATCGCCTTTGTGGTCGCTGCGGTACTCACCCCGCCCGATCCGATGTCCCAGATCGGCCTTGCGCTGCCGACCATCCTTCTCTACGAGATTTCCATCTACGCCGCACGACTCGTGGAGCGCAAACGTGCTGAAGATGCTCTTCAGGAGCAGGCTTCTTCGAACGTTGCCGAGACGGAAAAGGCTTGAGCTTCCGTCTCTCGCCGGGCACGCGGCGTTTCGCTTTGAAGGCAAGGGACGATGCTCGATATCAAGTGGATCCGTGAAAACGAAGGGGCTCTCGATGAAGCGCTGAAGAAGCGCGGCGCCGAGCCCATGGCGGCAACTCTTTTGGCGCTGGACGACAAGCGCCGCTCCGTCATCCAGACGCTTCAGGACATGCAGTCCCGCCGCAACGCCGCCTCCAAGGAGATCGGCGCGGCCATGGCACAGAAGAACACCGAGCTTGCCGAAAAGCTGAAGGCCGAGGTCGCCGAGATCAAGGACATGATGCCGGCTGCCGAGCAGGAGGAGCGCGCCGCCATCGCCGCCCTCGATGATGCCCTGTCGCGTGTCCCGAACATTCCGCTCGATGACGTGCCGGTCGGCAAGGACGAGCACGACAACGTGGTCAAGCACCTCGTCGGCGAAAAGCCGCGCTGGAACCATGCCGCAAAGGAGCATTTCGAGATCGGCGAAGCGCTCGGGCTCATGGATTTCGAGCGTGCCGCAAAACTCTCCGGTGCCCGTTTCACGGTGCTGACCGGCCAGCTCGCCAAGCTGGAGCGCGCACTCGGCCAGTTCATGCTCGACATGCACACGACCGAGCATGGCTATACGGAGGTCTCCTCGCCGCTGATGGTGCGCGACGAAGCCATGTACGGCACCGGCCAGCTGCCGAAATTCGCCGAGGACCTGTTCCGCACGACTGACGGCCGCTGGCTGATACCGACCGCCGAGGTGACGCTCACCAACCTCGTTTCCGGCGAAGTGCTGGAGCAGGAGAAGCTGCCGCTGCGCTTTACCGCGCTCACGCCGTCTTTCCGTTCGGAAGCGGGTTCGGCCGGCCGCGACACGCGCGGCATGCTGCGCCAGCACCAGTTCTGGAAATGCGAGCTCGTTTCGATCACCGATGCCGAAAGCTCGATCGCCGAGCATGAGCGGATGACCGAATGCGCCGAGAACGTCCTGAAACGTCTCGGCCTGCATTTCCGCACCGTGACGCTTTGCACCGGCGACATGGGGTTCGGCGCGCGCAAGACCTACGACATCGAAGTCTGGCTGCCGGGCCAGGACACCTATCGCGAAATCTCGTCCTGCTCCGTCTGCGGTGATTTCCAGGCGCGCCGCATGAATGCCCGTTATCGGGTGAAGGACGACAAGAATCTGAAATTCGTCCATACGCTGAACGGTTCGGGTGTCGCTGTCGGCCGTTGCCTGATCGCGGTCATGGAAAACTACCTGAACGAGGATGGTTCGGTCACAATTCCGGACGCTCTTTTGCCGTATATGGGCGGAATCAAGAAGATCGAGCGCGCCTGATGCGGATCCTGCTGACGAACGATGACGGCATCCATGCCGAAGGCCTGGCGGTGCTGGAGCGCATCGCAAGGCAGCTTTCGGACGACGTCTGGATCGTTGCGCCGGAGACCGACCAGAGCGGCCTTGCCCATTCACTGACACTGTCCGAACCGCTCAGGCTCCGAAAAGTTGGCGAAAAGCATTTTGCGCTGCGGGGCACGCCGACGGATTGCGTGATCATGGGCATCCGCGAAATTCTGCCGGAAAAACCGGATCTCGTGCTTTCGGGCGTCAATGACGGTTCCAACATGGCAGATGACGTCACCTATTCGGGCACGATCGCGGGCGCGATCGAAGGTACCTTGCAGGGTGTCCGTTCGCTCGCACTCAGCCAGGCCGTACGCCGGGACAACGGCCGTTTTGCTCCTTGGGACGTGGCCGAGTTTTATGCGCCCGATCTCATCCGCAAGCTCGCCGATGTGGAATTGCCTGACGGCACGTTCCTCAACCTCAACTTTCCGAACTGCGAGCCGAAGGATGTCCAGGGTGTCGAGGTAACGTCCCAGGGCAAGCTCGATTTCGGCCTGACGATCGATGCCCGTCAGGACGGACGCGGCCTGCCTTATTACTGGCTGCGCTTCGGCGACCGGAAGGGACACTTCCGCGACGGAACCGATATTCAGGCGCTGAAGGAAAACAAGATTTCCGTGACGCCGCTGAAACTGGACCTGACCGATCATTCGGTTCAGGATCGACTGGCAGAAGCATTGGGATTCGGAGCGACCGATTGAAATCGGGCATGGTCGAAAAAGAAGGATTTGCGGCGCTCGTGCTGCGCCTTCGGTCGGAAGGTATTTCCGACCTGGACCTTCTGACGGCCGTTGAGCAGACGCCTCGCTCGCAATTCGTCCCGGCTCCGTTCGCAGACGAAGCCTATTCCAGCCGGACAGTGCCGATCGATTGCGGTTCCTTCATGGAGGGAGCCGATCTGGCGGTTCGGCTGCTCCACCGCCTGCAGGTGAAGCCCGGCCATCGCGTGCTCGAAATCGGCACGGGTAGCGGCTTCACCGCTGCGGTCATGGCGCGTATTGCCGAGCGGGTGCTGACTGTCGAACGTTACCGCACGCTGGTGGCCGCCGCCCAGGGCCGCATGGATGCACTGGGGCTGCGCAATGTCGTGGTGCGCCAGGCAGACGGCAGTAACGGCATGCCCGGCGAGGGGACCTTCGACCGCATATTCGTCACCGCCGCCTTTCCATCGCTGCCGCGATTCTATGCGGAGCAATTGACCCACGGCGGTTCGATGATTGCGCCGCTGATGATCGATGACGACACCTGCATGATGCTGAGGCTGACCAAGACCGGCAGCCGATTCGAACGGGAAGACCTCTTTACCGTCCCGTATCTGCCGATCGTGCCGCATATCGCGGCGGCGCTTTGATGCCAAAGACAGCCATGTTCGCCGTGACGCGGAAGCCTTCCGGGAGTCATGGTTATCAATTTGACAAAAATCTTGGAGCAGGACGCGGGCTTTAACCCGACGGTAAGACTAACGGGTTTTAATCACCTACACGATGGTTGCGTATCTGTAGGTCGAGTCATGCGTTTCAAGAGTTCTCCGAAATTCGGAAAATCCACTGTCAAGCTTACTGTGGCAGTGCTTCTCGCCAGCGCCGCGACAGGGTGCAGCTCGGATGCGACACGCTTCTCGGGCCTCTTCTCGAATTCCGACAATATCACGACGGCGTCCATTCCGCAGCGCCAGGGGGGAGGGGCCTACGGTCAAGCGCCGACACCGCAGGCCGACCTTGGTTCCGGCCAGAACCTGCCGCCGATCCCGCAGAACGATTATGGTTCGCGTGGCGCTGCGATGGCTCAACCCTATCCGGGTAATTCCGGCGGTTACTCTTCTCCTGCCCGCGTCGCCTCCGCTCCTGTTTCCGTCCAGCGTTCCGAGCTTTCCGCTCCGTCCGCCGTCCGCGATCCTGTGAACCGTCAGGAAGCGCTGGCACAGCCGTTCCCGGGTGATCGGTCGAGCGCGCCGAGACTGGCTGCTCCGTCTGCGGCTGCCTCGAAAGCGGACAATCTCACGACCGGCACCGTGAAGCCCATGTCGGGTTGGTCCACCGTCAATGCGCCAAGAGTGACATTGAGGCCCGGTGAAACCGTCTCGACGCTCTCCGGGCGCTATGGTGTGCCGGAAAAGGAAATCCTGAAGGCGAATGGCGGGTCGATCGCTCCGGGCCAGGCCGTCATCATCCCGACGTTCGGAACGGCTCCCAACTCCGCCAAGACCGCAGCCGGCGATATCGACTTGCGGAACAAGGCTCCTGCCCCCGCGCGTGAACCTGAACAGAAGGTTGCCGTTCTGCCGACGCCGTCACGGGACAAGGCGCTTGCCGAGCCCGCCAAGCTGACGCCTCCTGCGGGCGGCAAGCCGCTTGGCGATACCTACACGGTCAAGCCGGGCGACACCCTTACAAAAATCGCTCGCGAGACCGGCACGTCGGTCGACCAGCTCAAGGCGGTCAATAACCTGACGACCGGAAATATTCGTGTCGGCCAGACGCTGAAGGTGGCGAAGGGTGCACCTGCCCGCTCCGCCGATACGCTAAAGACGGCGTCCATTCCGCAGCAACCGGTGGAAAAGCCCGTCGCTCAGCCGAAGCCTGCGGCTCCCGCCGTCGCCCCGGTTGTCCAGGCATCCGCTCCGGCTGCTGCAAAGCCGCCAGTCGAAACGGCTTCCGTTTCCGAGGTCGAGAAGAAGGCGGACGTCGCCGCCGTGGCTCCCCAGTCCACCGGCATCGGCAAGTATCGCTGGCCGGTCAATGGCGCAGTCATCGCCGGTTACGGCCAGAATGTCGACGGCAACCGCAATGACGGCATCGACATCTCGGTACCGGAAGGCACGCCGATCAAGGCTGCGGAGAACGGCGTCGTCATCTATGCCGGCAACGGCCTGAAACAGCTCGGCAACACGGTTCTCGTTCGCCACGACGATGGCAAGGTCACGGTCTATGGCCATGCCGGCAGCATCAACGTCGCCCGCGGTCAGAAGGTCACCCGCGGCCAGACGATCGCCGCCTCCGGCATGAGCGGCGACGCCAAGCGACCGCAGGTCCATTTCGAAGTGCGCAAGGACGCCACCCCGGTCAACCCTGTCACCTACCTTGAATAGAGTAGTGCGTCTCAAGGGGGATGAAGAAAAGCCCGGCAGTGCCGGGCTTTTTTTCGTCTTGGGGGCGTGAAGCCGCAGGCGGTCGTTCATGCCTTCAGGAAAGCCAGCCGTTCGTCGGTGCGGCCCGGTGCGATTTCGAGAATTTCGGCGCTCACGATACCCTCGGCCACAAACGGGTCATCCAGAACCCTTGCGTCGAGTTCGCTGCGTGATATCCGGTGCGCAAGGATCGCTCCTCCCAGGCTTGGCTGAAGGCCTCCGGTCAACAGGAAAATACCATCCTCGAAGCCGCGTCTGATCCAGTCATTGTGGCCCTCCATGAATTGCGGAGCTTTCGCTTTGCTATCGGAAAATCTGAGCGTGACGATGAACATGCTGAGCCCCTTTCAGGCTTGATGGTGCCATGTGGTTTAGGATTGAATGGTTTCGTCTGGGCGCAGTGCCTCCAGCCAGTCGCACATGCCGTCGACTTCGCGCCGGATGAAGCTCTCGTCGTGGAAAGCCGTTGCGAGCGACGCAACCCCCTGGCTCCGCATGAGGATGTGCATGGCGAGCGCTTCGGCGTCTTTTTCCCGGCTGAAAGCGGCGAACTGGCGCGCCAGCCAGTCGCGGAACAGGATGAAGAGCTTGGCCGCCTCTTCCTTGGCGATATGGTCGAGCTTGGCGAGTTCACTGCAGAGCGTGCCGACCGGGCAGCCGTAAGCCATGATCTTCACCCGGTTCATGATCAGGATGTGGATGAATGAGCGGATGCGGTCCGCCGGCTCTCTGCCCTCGGCCTCCCATGTCTCGAGCATCTGTCGCGTATTGGCCAGCCGCAGGGCGATCACGGCACCGAGAATCTCGTCCTTCGTCTTGAAGTGATAATAGAAATTGCCGCGCGAGAGGTTCACGGCCGACGCGATGTCTGCAAACGACGTGGCTTCGAAACCCTGCTCGTAGAAGAGCTGGTCGGCGGCGTCCACAATCTGCTGGCGTGTATCCGCTGCGCTCATGCGGCCCGTTCTCCTCCGGCTTCCATTGACTCACTTCGGCCCCGCATCGCTGGGAGAACTGCCGTGAGTGCTATAGGTCAATTGTCCTAGGCGATTTAGGACGATTGACCTAATGGAGTCAAGCCGCATATGGAAAGACCGTCCGAACGGCTTGGAGCATAGGCGATCGACGAAGCGGTCGGCAATGACCGGAGAGGGTTTCCCGCTTGGCAGGAGCTCTCCCGTCTTGGCGAACTGTGGAAATCCCGGCTTAGTTCCGGTTCAGGGACTTCCTGAGCCGGCCGGCGAGATCCTGGATATATTGCCAGGCGACGCGGCCGGAGCGGCCCCCGCGCGTCGTCGCCCATTCAAGTGCCTGCGCGTGCAGCGTTTCGCGGTCGAGGCCGAGATCGAAATGGTCGGCATAGCCGTCGATCATCGTCAGATAATCGTCCTGGCTGCATTTGTGGAAGCCGAGCCAGAGCCCGAATCGATCGGAAAGCGACACCTTTTCCTCGACGGCTTCGGAAGGGTTGATCGCTGTCGACTGCTCGTTCTCGATCATGTTGCGCGGCAGGAGATGGCGCCGGTTGGACGTGGCGTAGAAGAGCACGTTGTCGGGGCGGCCTTCGATGCCGCCGTCGAGTGCTGCTTTGAGCGACTTGTAGGCCGTGTCGTCATGGTCGAAGGACAGGTCGTCGCAGAAGACGATGACCCGATGTCCGGAGGTTTTCAGGATATCGAGGAGGTCCGGCAGCGAGGAGATATCCTCACGATGCACCTCGACGAGCTTCAGCGAAATGCCGGTCGCCACCCGCACGTCTTCGTGGACCGCCTTGACGAGCGAGGATTTACCCATGCCGCGCGCGCCCCAGAGAAGCACGTTGTTGGCCGGGAAACCTTCGGCGAAGCGCAGGGTGTTCTCGTGCAGGATATCGCGCACGTGGTCCACGCCGCGGATCAGTTTCAGCGCCACGCGGTTCGGACGCGGGACCGGTTGGAGGCGCTGGTTCGCCGGCACCCACACGAAGCACTCGGCTGCATTCCAGTCGTTGACCGCGGGCGGCGGGCCGGCAAGTCGCTCCAGCGCATCCGCCAGCCTGCGGACCTCGGCCAGGATCAGGGTGTTGAAATCGTCGCTCATGGTGTTTCTCCGGTCCTGTCGACCCGCTCGGAGCCGTTTTACGGTGCGGTAACACGCTCGTTTGTGGATCAAAAGCCTGAGAGCCGTGGATTTGGTACGGGAAAGGCGTGTTTCTGTTGCATTCCAGTCTGTCACAACTATATTCCGGCGGCTTGAAACGGGGGCTTCGACGTCTCCGGTAATCTTAGGAGTTGTTGATGTTCATTACCGAAGCATTCGCCCAGGCCGAAGGCGCCGCACCCGGAGGCTCGGCATTCGGCTCCGGCCTTGAAATGCTTTTCCTCTTCGCGCCGCTGATGGTGGTCTGGTACTTCTTCCTGATCCGGCCGCAGCGCGCCCAGCAGAAGAAGCGTGCCGAGACGCTTTCCAACATCCGCCGCGGCGATCAGGTCGTGCTTGGTGGCGGTATTACCGGCAAGGTCACGAAGGTCATTGACGACGCCGAACTGGAAGTCGAAATCGCCGACGGTGTGAAGATCCGCGCCATGCGCGCCTATATTGCGGAAGTCCGCGTCAAGGGCGAGCCGGTCAAGACCGAAGCCTGATCGGACAATCGGAACGCGGTTGCCGCAAGTCCGTTGAACTTCCCGAGGGCCGGATCGTCCGGCCCGAAACTTTCTCAAGAAAGCTCTCGACCATGGCGAAAGGCATCGAAATTCGCGAAGCCCATTTTCCCGGTCGCGCTCCCATCGATGCTTATGGCAACGGCGGGTTTCGCTTTGCCGATATGTCGCATCGCGGCTCATTGCTCTGCTTGCCGTCCGGCATCTATGGCTGGGATATGAAGGAGGGCGATCCGCTGACGGTTGAGGCCTTTTCCAAGGTGCTTGCCGAATCCGGCGAAATCGAAGTCCTGCTGGTTGGCTCCGGCCAGAATTTGAAGCCGATCCCCGCCGATCTGAAAGCCGCGCTGAAGGAGAGGGGCATCGCGTCCGATCCCATGAGCACGGGGGCCGCTGTCCGCACCTTCAATATCATGCTGGCCGAATCGCGCGCCGTGGCGGCTGCGCTGATTGCAGTCTGATATGGCTGAAAGTCTGAAACAGGCCTCCGATCCCTGCCTCGCCATGCTCCGCGAGACGGATCGTGACCGCTATCTTGCCTGCCTCCTCTCGCCGGAAGACAAGCGCGGCGCACTGGCCGCGCTCTATGCGTTCAATGCCGAGATTGCTCGCGTGCGCGACGTGGTGCGGGAACCGCTGCCGGGCGAGATCCGCCTGCAATGGTGGCGCGACCTTCTGGAAGGCAATGCCCAGGGCGACAGTGGCGGCAATCCGGTGGCCGTCGAATTGCTCGGCGCAATCGAGAAGTACCGTCTGCCGCGCCAGACCTTTGTCGATATGATCGAAGCGCGTATCTTCGATCTCTACGACGACCCGCTGACCGACAGGCTCGCGCTTGAAGGATATGCCGGTGAGACGGCTTCGGCGCTGATCCAGCTCGCGAGCCTGATCCTCAGCCCCGACGATGCTGCCCGTTCGCCCGACGCGGCCGGCCATGCCGGTGTGGCGCAGGCGATCGCGGGCTTCCTGCTGCTGATGCCGATCCATCGCCGCCGCCGCCAGCTCTACCTGCCGCTCGATATTCTCTCGGCGACTGGACTGGACCGCGACACGTTCTTGGATGGCGAAGACAAGCCGCGTATCTCTGCTGCCATCGAGGCTTTCGCCGGGCTGGGGCTCGAACATTTGGCCAGGGCGCGAAAGGCAGGTGCCGTTCCGGCCTCCGTGTTGCCGGCTTTCTTGCCGGTGGCGCTTGCCGGACCTGTTCTGCGTCAGGCCGTGCGGGCGGGCGCGGCTGTGCTTGATACGTCCCTGCAATCTCCACAATGGCGGCGTCAGCTCCGCCTTTTGAAAGCAGCGGTCAGCCGCCGCTTCTGACGGACACCAAATTCGCACAAGCCTCGCCGGCTAAAGGAGGCATAGGCAGAGGTAGGCCCATCAAAGGAGAAGCGATGTGAGCCCCATCATCGTCTGGTCGATCATCTTCGTGCTCCTGATGGGGCTTGCCTATTACGTGACCCGCCTCGTCAGCGGGGAGCGCACCGAAGGCAATCGTCACGATACCGGTCTGGCGATCCTGGAATTCGGCCGTGCCTTTCCCAATGAAGCGATCCGTAGCCTGCATGTCACGGCGGATGGTGAGGCGCTCTTCGTGCGTCTGCACGACAACAAGGCCGGCTTCATGCGCAGCCGACGCAACCACTACGCCTGCCATCTGATCGAGCCGGGACGTGTGCGTGTCACGCCCCTTCCGGACGCCAAGGGTTTCAGCGTCGAATTCTTGGATGCGCCCACCCAGAACGGCACCTTCGTCTTCCCGACAGAGAAGGAGGCAGCCGAAGTCTCCCTCTGGCTGCTCGACAACTACGTCAGCGTCACGGATCGCGAGATCGATGAGATTGCGGAGGCGCCGGCCGAGGCGGAGGCCCCGGCCGAAGACGTCACTCCCGACCGAGCCAGCTAGTGCAGTCCCTGAGCGCGCGGGCGGAGAGCAATTGCCGCTTCACGGCCGTCTTGTCCTTGCCGCGGAAGCGCTTGACGCCTTCCGGCCTGACGATCGAACCCGGCTCCAGCTCGGGAAACAGCCCGAAATTGATATTCATCGGCTGGAAGGAGCGCCTGCCCGGTTCGTCCTCCGAAACCAGGTGCCCGCCGGTGATATGGCCGAGCAGGGAACCGAAAGCGGTTGTGACCGGTGGGGCAACAAGCGGTTCACCCTTGCGTTCGGCGGCGGCGAAACGGCCGGCGAGCAGCCCGATCGCGGCACTTTCCACATAACCTTCGCAGCCGGTGATCTGGCCCGCAAAACGCAGGCCCGGCCGGCTCTTCAGCGTCAGCGTCCTGTCGAGCAACACCGGCGAATGGATGTAAGTGTTGCGGTGCAGGCCGCCGAGACGCGCGAATTCTGCGTTCTGCAGACCGGGAATCAGGCGAAAGACGTCGACCTGCGCGCCGTATTTCAGCTTCGTCTGGAAACCGACCATATTGTAAAGCGTGCCGAGCGCATTGTCCTGGCGGAGCTGAACGACTGCATAGGGCTTGACCGTCGGATTGTGGGCATTGGTAAGGCCCATCGGCTTCATCGGCCCGTGCCTGAGGGTTTCGCGGCCGCGCTCCGCCATCACCTCGATCGGCAGGCAGCCGTCGAAATAGGGTGTGCCCTCCCATTCCTTGAAGCCGACCGTATCGGCGGCGATCAGCGCATCGACGAAAGCGTTGTACTGAGCTTCGTCCATCGGGCAATTGATGTAATCCTTGCCGGTGCCGCCGGGGCCGATCTTGTCATAGCGCGACTGATACCAGCAGATGTCCATGTCGATCGAATCGCGATGCACGATCGGCGCGATCGCGTCGAAGAAGGCGAGCTGATCCTCGCCGGTCTCGCTCTGGATCGCCGCGGCGAGGGCCGGCGAGGTGAGGGGACCGGTCGCGATGATCGCGAGATCCCATTCTCGGGGCGGCAGGCCCTGGATTTCCTCGCGCACGATGGTGATCAGCGGGTGCTTTTCGATTGCTTCGGTGACGGCTTCCGAAAAACCGTCGCGGTCGACGGCAAGTGCGCCGCCGGCCGGCACCTGGTTCCTGTCGGCCGAGGCCATGATCAGCGAACCGGCGAGCCGCATTTCCGCGTGGATGACGCCGACCGCGTTGGACGTTGCATCGTCCGACCGGAAGGAATTCGAACAGACAAGCTCGGCCAGTCCATCCGTCTTGTGGGCGTCCGTGCCGCGCACGCCGCGCATTTCGTGGAGAATGACGGGGATACCGGCCGATGCAATCTGCCAGGCGGCTTCGGAACCGGCTAGGCCGCCGCCAACGACATGAATGGGGGAGAAAGAATTCGTGTTCATGGCCGGCTCAATATCACGCCATTTGCTTGACCGGAATCAAAAATGGGCCGGAATCAAAAAGGCACCTCAGAAGGTGCCTTTGATACGTCCTTGGATGTTCTCCCGGACTTATTCCTCTCGTCGCAGCGGCTTGATACCGCGCGGGCCCGCGTGCGAGAAGCGGATTAACGGAAGGAGCGGGCCGCGATGTGGCGGATGTCGTAACGGGTCAGACCGATGTCGTTGAGCGCCTGGTTGGAAAGATTGCCAAGCTCGTTCATCGTGCGGCGGTAGCTGATCCAGTTCTTAGCGATGCGGATCGGGTTCATGGTTGTTTCCTCGAATTTCATCTTTGTCCTGACGCTCTGTCTCGGCATCAGCGATGACCGTCTTATACAACCGCATAATAAGAAAGTGCAGTGCAAAAAATATGCGACTGCCATGCAAATGTGCAGGGGGTTGATGAATTTTCCGGCTAAGCTTGAAAAGTGGGCAGGTGCTTGAGGCGTAAAATTTCGGGGCACAAACGAAAAGCGCCTCCCGGAGGAGGCGCTTTCCAAAGGTCGCTGACGCGAATATGTCGAGCGGCTTAGAAGCCGACTGCGGTCCGAGCGACGCGGCGGATGTCGGCGCGGCCGATGCCGAGGTCGCTGAGTTCACGGTCGCTCATGCGGCCGAGCTCGTTGACGGTTTCGCGGTACTTGCGCCAGCTGCTGATCTTCTGTGCGATGTTCATGGTCATGTCCTTTTCTCGGGTCCTTGCCAGCAGCCCCTTCGGCGCTGACTTCGATCTCATGACCGCTAATATATGTTGCGCCGCAAAAAGAAACAGCGCTCATTAGGTATGCCACCTATGCGTCCTGCGCATTACGAAACGATTAACCAGGCGGCTTCCTGGGTAATTCATAGGCAAGTTTGCAAGGCTCTATGCTGCGGGGCAAAAAAATAACGCCCACCGGGGGAGGAGGTCCGGTGGGCGTCATTTGTAATGACCGGCGATTTGGGAGGAGGAGGATCGCCAGTCCCATCGGGCTTACGCTGGGAGGAGGAGTGCGTGGCCCGAATTCCTGTCACGGGTTCAATCCCGAGGGCACTTCTTTCTTCCGGGCGGGTGCCAGACCGCCCGAGCCAGAGAGAGCGAAATCGGTTCCAATCAATCTCTGTATCTGCATACTATGAGACTGCGTCGTCATTGTGCAGTGCAATATTCGAATGGATGGCATGCGACTGATGCATGGCTTCCATTGCTCGCGACTCTAAGTATGCATATTCGAATTTAATAAAAAGTTATTGATCTTCCTCAAGCCGGTTTCGGCCTGCTTCCGCTGCAGGAACCCGGCTTTTCCGGAAGCGCCAAAAAAGCGTCATTTTTCCTTTGCGTGGGCTGAAACGGGTGATATAGAGACGCGCGCTCCGGAAGGCCTCTGGCCACGAGGATTTTCGACGCGGTTGGGGCGCGGGTATGGTGAAATTGGTAGACACGCCAGATTTAGGTTCTGGTGCCGCAAGGCGTGGGAGTTCAAGTCTCTCTACCCGCACCAGAACCGCCGGGAGTGCGGTCGGAGCCGCTTTCGGCTGGACGACATGCGCTCCGCAAAGCCGCGGCTGGTCTCTTTGAAGTTCCGGCGATGTGCTCACTGAAACTACGGCTGTAGACGCCAGATATTTGGGCACCGCCGCCACGATATGAAGGTTTAAAAATGCAGGTTACCGAAACGCTCGCTGAAGGGCTGAAGCGCGAAATCAAGGTCGTTATCCCGAAGCGGGATATGGAAGCGCAGCTCAACCAGCGTCTCGCCGACGCCAAGGACAAGGTCCGCATCAATGGTTTCCGTCCGGGCAAGGTTCCGGTCGGGCATCTGAAGAAGATGTACGGCAAGTCGATCATGGCCGACCTGGTCAGGGAGATCGTCAACGAACGCCCGAGCCAGATCCTCTCCGATCGCGGCGAAAAGTCCGCTACCCAGCCGTCGGTCACGATGACCGAGGATGAGGCCGAAGCCGAGAAGATCCTGAACGCTCAGACCGATTTCGAATTCACGGTCTCCTACGAGGTCATCCCGCAGATCGAGCTGAAGCCGACCAGCGGTCTCTCCGTCGTGCGTGAAGTCGTCGAAGTCACCGAAGACGAGGTCAACGAGCAGATCGAGAAGGTCGCAGAAAGCGCCCGCACCTACGAGAGCAAGAAGGGCAAGGCTGCCGAAGGCGACCGCGTCACCATGGACTATCTCGGCAAGGTCGACGGCGAAGCCTTCGACGGCGGCGCTGCCGAGGATGCCGAACTGGTTCTTGGCTCCGGCCGCTTCATCCCGGGCTTCGAAGATCAGCTGGTTGGCGTCAAGGCCGGTGACGAGAAGCAGATCACCGTGACCTTCCCGGCCGATTATCCGGCGGCAAATCTCGCCGGCAAGGAAGCGACCTTCGACATTACCGTCAAGGACGTTGCAGCCCCGGCCGCCATCGAGATCAACGATGAGCTCGCCACGAAGCTCGGCATCGAATCCGTCGATCGCCTGAAGGAGATCGTCCGCGGTCAGATCGAAAGCCAGTATGGCAGCGTCACCCGCCAGAAGGTGAAGCGCCAGATTCTCGACCAGCTCGACGAGATGTATCAGTTCGACACCCCGCAGAGCCTGGTCGATGCGGAATTCGAAAACATCTGGCGCCAGATCAACACCGATCTCTCGCAGTCCGGCAAGACCTTCGAGGACGAAGGCACGACCGAGGAAGACGCCCGCGCCGAATACCGCAAGCTCGCCGAACGCCGCGTTCGTCTCGGCCTCGTTCTCTCCGAGATCGGCGAAAAGGCCGGCGTCGAGGTGACCGAGGAGGAAATGCAGCGCGCCCTTTATGCTCAGCTCCAGCAGTTCCCGGGCCAGCAGAAGGAAATCCTCGACTTCTTCCGCAAGACGCCGGGTGCTTCCGCCTCGCTGCGTGCGCCGATCTTCGAAGAAAAGGTCGTCGACAAGCTGCTCTCCGAAATCAACGTCACTGACAAGACGGTGACCAAGGAAGAACTGCTCGCCGAAGACGAGGAAGGCGAAACCGCCGCGAAGCCGGCCAAGAAGAAGGCCGCTCCGAAGAAGGCTGCCGCCAAGGCCGAGGCTGCTGATGCGGCCGAAGGCGAGGAAGCTGCCGCTCCGAAGAAGAAGGCTGCGCCGAAGAAGAAGGCCGCTGAAGACAGCGCCGAATAAATTTCGCAGACAAGAGATAGAAAAGCCGGGTCGGAGACGATCCGGCTTTTTTGTTGCCATGAACGATTGAAGTCCTCCCATGATCCGCATCGAAAACATCAGCAAGTCGAACAGCCACCGCATTCTCTATATCGAAGCCTCCGCGGCGCTGAACCGTGGCGAAAAGATCGGCCTCGTCGGCCCGAACGGCGCCGGCAAGACGACGCTTTTCCGGATGATCACCGGGCAGGAGCTGCCGGATGAAGGGCAGATCGCGACGGAGAAGAACATCACCATCGGTTACTTCAGTCAGGACGTCGGCGAGATGGCGGGCGTGAGCGCGGTAACCGAGGTGATGGAAGGCGCCGGCCCCGTGAGTGTCGTCGCCGCCGAGTTGCGCGAACTCGAGTCAGCCATGGTCGATCCGGATCGCATGGACGAGATGGAGACCGTCATCGAGCGTTACGGCGAGGTGCAGGCGCGTTACGAGGAACTCGACGGCTACGGGCTGGAAGGCCGCGCCCGCGAGGTGCTGGCGGGGTTGAGCTTCACGGAGGAGATGATGGACGGTGACGTCGGCAAGCTTTCGGGCGGATGGAAGATGCGCGTGGCGCTCGCCCGCATTCTGCTGATGCGCCCCGACGTGATGCTGCTGGACGAACCGTCGAACCATCTCGATCTCGAAAGCCTGATCTGGCTCGAAGATTTCCTGAAGGGTTATGATGGTGCGCTGCTGATGACATCGCACGACCGCGAGTTCATGAACCGCATCGTCAACAAGATCATCGAAATCGATGCGGGGTCGCTCACCAGCTATTCCGGCGACTACGGCTTTTACGAGCAGCAGCGGGCCCAGAACGAAAAGCAGCAGCAGGCGCAGTTCGAGCGCCAGCAGGCGATGCTTGCCAAGGAGATCAAGTTCATCGAGCGCTTCAAGGCTCGCGCCAGTCACGCCGCGCAGGTGCAGAGCCGGGTGAAGAAGCTCGACAAGATCGAGCGCGTTGAACCGCCCAGGCGTCGACAGTCGGTCGCCTTCGAATTCCAGCCGGCACCGCGCTCCGGCGAGGACGTGGTGAACCTCAAGAACGTTCACAAGGCTTACGGCAGTCGTTCGATCTACGAGGGGCTGGACTTCATGGTCCGCCGTAAGGAACGCTGGTGCATCATGGGCATCAACGGCGCCGGCAAGTCGACGCTTTTGAAGCTGGTGGCCGGCGCCACCGAACCGGACACGGGCAGCGTGACGGTGGGCGCCAGCGTCAAGATGGGCTATTTCGCCCAGCATGCCATGGACCTGCTCGATGGGGATCTCACGGTTTTCGAATGGCTGGAAGCCGAGTTTCCGCGCGCGGGCCAGGGGGCTTTGCGCACGCTCGCCGGCTGTTTCGGTTTTTCCGGCGACGACGTGGAGAAGAAGTGCCGGGTTCTCTCCGGCGGCGAGAAGGCACGCCTGGTGATGGCTGCGATGCTCTTCGATCCGCCCAATTTCCTGGTCCTCGACGAGCCGACCAACCATCTGGACCTCGACACCAAGGAAATGCTGATCAGGGCGCTGTCGGGATACGAGGGGACGATGCTGTTCGTCAGCCACGACCGGCATTTTCTCGCCGAACTTTCCAATCGCGTGCTCGAACTGACGCCCGACGGCATCCACCGTTATGACGGCGGGTATACCGAATATGTGGAACGGACGGGTTATGAGGCTCCGGGGTTGCGGAGTTGATCGGCGGTTTGCTGAGGTGAGGGCGTGCCGCGTCCGCCCCCCTTCGGGCCTGCCGAACACAGGGAAGAGATAGGGTGCCTCGCCGAGGCTTTTCCAACATTTTCGCCCACGCGCAGCTTCCTGCCGTGGTTTTCAAAGAGCAATCCGGAGAAGCGCACGCGAATGCGGAACCTCGGATTACAGTAATAAAAGTGGCTCCACATTCGCGTGGCCTTCGGCGTTCTCTCGGGGCTTCCGGCCCCTACAGGTGATCATCTCGCCTCGCTGCGTGGTCTTGTTCACGCCCGTCTTTTCGGGACAGGCTCACCACTTGCACGGCTCAACCGAACCTGACCCGGCGGCCAGGGGGAGGCTTGATAGGAGCAACCGCCTTTCGGCACGCGCTCCATGGCTTTCACCTCTTCCACCTTTCCCGCACGTTACGGTTCGGATGGAAGCGCCGGCTCCCGCCTGCCCGCGAACGTCTCGCGAAACACTCCGGCGACGGAAGCGGAGAGATTGTAGGCATGGGTTGGAGGGGCGGGGAAAATCGGAGGCTATTTTTTCTGCCGATTTCCGCCAAGGCTTTGATTTGCCTCACCTCACCCCCCTCTGGCCTGCCGGCCATCTCCCCCTCAAGGGGGGAGATCACAAGCGGCATGACCTTCCCGTCTCATTACCTCCCGCCAGCCAGCATGGTCGCTTGTTTTGGGGAAGCTGATGCGCCCAGCCGATCTCCCCCCTTGAGGGGGAGATGGCCGGCAGGCCAGAGGGGGGTGAGGTTGGTGCACAAGTTAGCTTGGGTCTAGAACGATGGGCGGCACTTCTTCATCTATCGTGAATCGAGAAAGCTCTATCGGCATATTGGTGTCTTTTCGAGGCTGCCTTTCCCTGGCTAAATTTCGCTTCGGCTCGCTCGGGAGCGGCGGCCGGCGGAGATGAGGGAGAATGCCATGGATGATCGGAACGTATCGGTGAAGGAGATACGCCAGAGCGAAAACCGCTTCCTGAGCTCCGATATCTTTGAATCGGGGCAGTATGTTTTCCCCCGTCGCAACGGCGAGGGCGTTCTGCGGGAAGAGGCGCGCGACATCCCCCTCTATCATCGCTGTGATGTGTTGGTCGTAGGCGGCGGACCATCCGGAACCGCGGCCGCGCTTGCCGCGGCCAGAACCGGGGCGGAGGTCGTGGTCCTGGAGCGCTACAATCATCTCGGCGGGCTTTCCACGGGCGGCGTCGTGATCTGGATCGACCGGATGACCGATTGGGAAGGGCGGCAGGTCATTCGCGGATTTGCCGAGGAGGCGATCGGCCGGCTTCCTCCTGAGGCCGTGGCCGGCCCGGACAGGGCGCTTTGGGGCGTGCGGGACCCTGATCTTGCAAAACATTGGCGGCTCCGAACATCCGCCTTTCACGGCATCGTCACCTGGGCTCCGACCATTGATCCCGAGAGACTGAAGCTGACCTCACAGGAAATGCTGATCGAGGCGGGGGTGCGGATTGTCTTCCATTCCTGGGCAGCGATGCCGGTCGTGCAGGATGGCGCCGTTGAGGGCGTGATCTTCGAAAGCAAGGAGGGTCGCCAGGCGATCATGGCCAAGGTCGTGGTGGACTGTACCGGTGACGGCGACATCTTTGCCCGCGCGGGAGCAAGCTTCGAGGCCGACATCGAGGAAGGCGACGTCCATCACTCGATGAATACGGGCTTCATGCTGGGCGGCGTGGACATGGAGACATGGCTGACTTTCCGCGGAACGGAAGAGCAGGCATTCGCGGATTTCAACACGTTGGGACGCGAGCAGCTCGGGTTCTTTCAGACGCCCTACGTTTCCTGGCGCAACGACATCGCGCTTTTCCTGGGCCCCCGGCAATCGGGCCTCTCGGCGCTCAACGTGGACGACATGACCGAGGTCGAAATCCGCTCGCATCGGTTCATGCAGTCGCATTGCGAATTCTTCCGGAAGCATGCGCCGGGTTTCAAGGACGCCTACATGCTCTTGAGCGCGCCGCAACTCGGCGTCCGGCACACGAGGCGTCTGGCGGGTGTCGGGCGGATCGAGCGCAGCCAGTGGGGGAGCGGCGCGATCCAACCCGACGAGGTGGGCGTCAGCCCCTCGGTTTCGCCGAAGTTTCCGGTCCTTTCCGTGCCTTACGGAGCTCTTGTGCCTCTGAGGCTGAACGGATTGCTGGCCGCCGGGCGTCACATCTCCTGCGATGCGAACAGTCATGGTTTCATGCGGGAAATTCCCCAATGCTGGCTGACGGGGCAGGCGGCAGGAGCGGCGGCCGGCATTGCGGCCAACCGCGGTGTGACGCCGCGGGATGTCGAGATTGCGGAGTTGCAGTCGACCCTGCGCGCTCAAGGCGCTTTTGTCCGCGATGCAGCCGATTGCCATTCCTCAGAAGACAGAAATAGAGATAAAGATAGATCCTTGCCGGTGCAGAGCGATTGAACGGCTCGCACCACGAATGGGGCATTACGGGAAACCCTGCCCCTTGGGAGGATGAGATGAACAATCAGGGCCTATGGCTAAAAGTCACGCGGTCCGACGGCGTGAACCTTTTGGTCAATTTTGATCAGGTGGTTGCAATCCTACCGCACGAGGATGGTCAGTTTACCAAACTGGTGACTGCAGCAGGCGATATCCCGATCAAGGAGAATATCGACTACATTCAGGCGCATATCTCGATCTGACGGTCGCCATTGCAGCGCTTGTGTCGCGACCGTTTCTGATTCTGCGCCGGCTTCGGACGTTGCTCACGACCGATAGCCGGCCCATGCTGCCGCTGACATCAGCCAAGCGGGGGAGGAGATGAGCATCGAAACAGCGGAATACCGGCGGCGAATCCGAAGAGGAGCTGCCGTTACCTCCAAAAAGCCGCTCATCAGTCCACACTCTCGCCACAGTCGGCCATGATTGTTCCACCGATCGTTTCGTGAGGGGAGGAACCCATGAGCAGAAACGCCATCATCGGCATCATCGTGGTCATCGTCGTCATCCTGCTGGCCCTTTTCCTGTGGCCGAGCTCCACCACGCCGCCTGCGGGGACCGGGACGGGGACGGAGACAGCCCCAACCACGCCTGCGCCGACGACGCCTGCTCCCTCAAACTGAGCGGCTTTCTGTAAATCGGATAATACAGCCGGGGCCATGCTTGCCGCGCCGGTTCCAGCCGGTGCTTTTGAGCAAGAGCACCGGTTCCTGCGGTTGCTTGCAGCACGCCGGCGCCTGCATCCGGCTTGGTTGACGCGCTCAAGCGCGAACCCCTTCGGCCGCCGGGGCAGGCGGCTGTCTGGCGTCCCGGCGAAATCCGGTGGCGGAACTTTTGCCGGCATTTCCGGTTATCTGCTCCAAGACATGCCGGAGCAGAAACATGCCCGCTCTGATCAGTTACATCCTCATTCGAGTGTCGATCGGCTTCGCGCTGGGCGCTGCCACCGCAGTCGCCGTACTGACGCAGTCGCTATCCGGTTCGATCCTTTCCATCGGGCTCCTGGAGATATGGCTGACGATCTACGGCTTCGGCTCGGTTTTCGGGCTCGGCTATCTTGCGACATCTCTGGCGTTCGATGCCGAAGAATAGTGCCGACAGAAGAGAGCTTTTCCGACAACAAAAACCCCGCACGAGGCGGGGTTGTGAGCAGCTCGAAGCGGACGCTTGTCACCTGGCAGTGATGGTATAGGAGCCCATCTCACAAAGGTCCTGCGCGTCTTCGAGGTCTTCGAAATCGGAGTCCTCGGTGAATTCGAAACGCATGTCGTATTTGCAGACCGCGCGGCCATCGGCGATAGTGATCTCGATGCTCTCGCCCGGGCCGAGTACATCATCGCCAAAAACATCCTCTTCCCACTCGTCGATGCCGACTGGCGATGTATAGAAGCGCTCGAGCGTCCCTTTCGTCTTGTTCGTCAGCGTGAAGACGAGGTCCTCGGCCTGCGAAGCACTGGCCGATATGAAGATAGCTGCGAGAGCGCCCGCAGTGGCATAGATAAACTTTGTCACGGATAAATCCCCTCAGCCCGGAATCGGGCGAGGTCTTCCTAACATAATCTATTCAGGCGGCAATGCGTGGCCGGATTAATCATGAATCTTAAATGTGTATTCGCGGATTACCTGCGTTTAAAGGCAGACCGGCCGCGAAGCAGCGCCAGCGGTAGTAATCGGCGTGTTGTTTTGTCGGCCACGCGAGGTCCGCTTCCCGAAAAGCATTCGCCATATTGGCAGAAGATCCGGCGCGCTTCCCGGAATGGAGCCTTCTATACCGCTTGTGCAGCAATCTGGCGGCCGGGAGGGTGGGATGGAACTTTGTTATGCTCCCGTTCATTTTGCCGACACTAAATTGGAACTCGGTTTTGAGCCCAGCTTGGGAGGAACACATGAAAGCGAAACAATTGACTTTGCTGGCGGGCATGTCCGTCCTGCTTGTAGGTTTGGGCGTCCTGCCCGGACCGGCAGTCGCCCAGGTCGTGCAATTCGACTTCGGCGATGGCGACGTCCGCATCATCAGACCGGACGACGACAGGCGATATTACCGCCGTGATGAGTGGCGCGACAACCGGCGGTACGAGCGCAGATATGGCGAATATGGTCGGCCAGGCTGCAGCCCCCGTCAGGCTTTGGCCGCGGCTTCGAGATATCTGGACGATCCGCGTATCAGGTCGGTGCACCGCCGATATTATGAAATCGACGGGTACGGCAAGAGGGGCGGTAATCGTGGCCGTCCTGACGGCGTCCGTATCTCTACCGCCCCTGATTGCGAGCGCTCCAGGCCTTAGAAAGGTGCCAAGGCAGCCCTTGCTTGTCGGAGATCCGATTGAAATCGGGTATTCCGGCAGTATCACCCTGCATTTTGCAGTTCGGCCGCCGCGGCATTGTCTTTTTCATTGGCGCGCCGGCAAGCTTCTCTCGAAGCGAGCCGCCCGAAATACTCCTCGAAGGCCGGACGTTTTTCGATCGTACCGAACTGCAGGCCCCATCCGATCTGGGCACCGACATACACGTCGGCGGCGCTGAACACATCTCCAGCGATATAGGGGTTCGCCTGCACTGCCTTTTCGAGCGTGTCCATCACGTCGGCATAGCTGCCATAACCGATCATGCGCTCGCGTTCGGGCGGCACCTCGAAGCCGAGCGCCCTGTTGCTGACGGCTGCTTCCAGCGGGCCTGCCCCGAAGAAGAGCCAGCGGTAATAATCGGCGCGCCGGTCGGTCGGGGGCGCAAGGCCCGCTTCGGGAAAGGCATCGGCGAGATAGGGGCAGATTGCGGCACATTCTGTCACGACCTTGCCGTTGTGAACGATCGTCGGCACCTTGCCCATCGGGTTGACGGTCTTGTAGGCGTCGCCCTTCATCGTCGTGCCGAATTGAAGGATCTCGGTGCGGTAGGGAGCGCCGACTTCCTCCAGCATCCAGCGGGCGATGCGGCCGCGCGACATCGGGTTGGTGTAAAGTATCAGCTCATCCGTCATGACGTCCTCCTCTTGCTCTTTCCCTCAGTGCTAAAATCCGGATGTTGCGGAATCAAGACAGATGCGCTCACAGCGGCTTGCGATACTGGATGAAACCGGAATTCTGCGCGACGCGGTCGTAAAGCCTGCGGGCGGTGGCGTTGCTCTCATGGGTCAGCCAGTAAAGCCGGCCGGCCTTGTTCTGCCGCGCCAGCTCGGCAGCAGCGTCGATCAGCGCTTCGCCGGTGCCTTTGCCGCGCTCGCTCATCGCAACATAGAGGTCCTGCAGATAACACGTCCAGTCCGGCAGCCAGCAGGAGCGGTGGAAGATCACGTGCGCGATGCCGACCATTTTTCCGCTCTCGTCGAAGGCGCCGAAACCATGCATCGGCTCGGCGGGGTCAAGCAGCCGGCTCCAGGTGAGGTCGTATTGTTGCTTCGGCAGCACGGTTTCGTAGAAGCGAAGGTAAGCCTCCCAGAGCGGCTCCCATTGGGCGCGGTCGGAGGGTTCAAGCGGGCGGACGGTTGTCATGGCTGATTCCCCAAAAGAAAACGGCAGAACTTGCGTCCTGCCGTTCGATGTCTAGCCGATTTTTTGGGCTTACGCAGCCATGGCTTTCTGGAGGTTCTCGTCGATCTTGTCGAGGAAGGCGGTGGTGGAGAGCCACGGCTGGTCCGGCCCGATGAGGAGCGCGAGATCCTTGGTCATGAAGCCCGACTCGACGGTTGCGACGCAGACTTCTTCGAGCGTCTGGGCGAACCTGGCGAGTTCGGCATTGTCGTCCAGCTTGGCGCGGTGTGCGAGGCCGCGGGTCCAGGCGAAGATCGAGGCGATCGAGTTCGTCGAGGTTTCCTGGCCCTTCTGGTGCTGGCGGTAGTGGCGGGTGACCGTGCCGTGGGCGGCTTCGGCTTCGACCGTCTTGCCGTCCGGGGTGAGCAGCACCGAGGTCATCAGGCCAAGCGAGCCGAAGCCCTGCGCGACCGTGTCGGACTGGACGTCGCCGTCATAGTTCTTGCAGGCCCAGACATAGCCGCCGGACCACTTGAGCGCCGAGGCGACCATGTCATCGATCAGGCGGTGCTCGTAGGTGATGCCGACCTTGTCGAACTCAGCCTTGAACTCGGTCTGGTAGACTTCTTCGAAAATATCCTTGAAGCGGCCGTCATAGGCTTTCAGGATGGTGTTCTTTGTGGAGAGATAGACCGGCCACTTGCGCATCAGGCCGTACATCATAGAGGCGCGGGCGAATTCGCGGATCGATTCGTCGAGGTTGTACATGGCCATGGCCACGCCGGCACCCGGCGCGTTGAAGACTTCCTTCTCGATGACCTGGCCGTCCTCGCCGACGAACTTGATGGTCAGCTTGCCCTTGCCGGGGAACTTGAAGTCGGTGGCGCGATACTGGTCGCCGAAGGCGTGGCGGCCGACGACGATCGGCTTGGTCCAGCCCGGAACGAGGCGCGGCACGTTCTTGCAGATGATCGGCTCGCGGAAGATGACGCCGCCGAGAATGTTGCGGATCGTGCCGTTCGGGCTCTTCCACATTTCCTTGAGGTTGAATTCCTTCACGCGGGCTTCGTCGGGCGTGATCGTGGCGCACTTGATGCCGACGCCGTGCTTCTTGATGGCGTTGGCGGCGTCGATCGTGACCTGGTCGTTGGTAGCGTCGCGGTTCTCAACCGAGAGGTCGTAATATTCGATGTCGAGATCGAGATAGGGCAGGATCAGCTTGTCCTTGATGAGCTGCCAGATGATGCGGGTCATCTCGTCGCCGTCGAGATCGACGACAGGGTTTGCTACCTTGATCTTTTGCATGGAATTCCTCTTGAGACTAAGGGGGACCGTTGATCCCGACGGGTGGACACCAGTGGGGTGCGCTATAGCATCGCCGGGCCGGAACGCAAAGGCATTCGGCTCGCCGCGCGCGGCTTTTCGCGCGAGAAATCGCCGTGTCTTCGCGTTCGCGAAGGATTGCCCTTGCCAAACCACAAACCCGGTTTAATGTCCGCCCGAATCCCTCTCGAACAAATCGGATCATCGCCATGCGGACCTTGCCGCTCGCCATCGTCTTTTCGCTGACCTCCACCTTCGCCATGGCGACCGACGCCGCCGATCCGATCAAGGAGGTGATGAAGGTCACCGAGGACAACTGGAACACCGTCGACAGCGAATGGAAATACATCTTCGATCCGGACCCGCTGGCGCGGCTGTTCAGCAGGAAATTTCAGGGCGCCTATGCGGAAGCCGCCAAGCATCCGGCCTATGAGACCGAGAACAACCAGCCGGGCGATCCCTTCGGCTACGACGTCATCACCAGTTCGCAGGACGGCTGTCCGCTCAAGGATATCACCATGAACTCCGCGCCGGGCGCCAACGGATCAACGGACGTGACGGTCACCTTCAAGATGTGGACCTGTGTCGACGAACCGGAGGTGAAGGACAGCGTCAGCGAAGTGCATTTCGACGTGGTCGAGGAGGATGGCAAGCCGGTCATCGACGATATCCATCGCGTCGCTGACGGCGAGCGGGATTCTCTCATCGAGGAAATGCAGTCGATCGCCAAGGGCGAATGAGGCTTCGACAGCGGCTAACAGCTTTCAACCCCTTGCCGATCCGGGCTGCGCTGGTTATTTCCGCGCGGACAATCATCGGAAAGGGACCATGTCAGGCACGAACAGCGAGCGCGAACTGATTGCCGAGGGGCCGGCGGTTGTCCTGGTGGAGCCACAGCTTGGCGAAAATATCGGCATGGTGGCGCGCGCCATGGCCAATTTCGGGCTCGCCGAACTGCGCCTTGTCAACCCGCGCGACGGCTGGCCGAACGAGAAGGCCCGTTCCGCCGCATCGAAGGCCGACCATGTCATCGACGGAACCAAGGTCTATGAGACGCTTGAGGAGGCGATCGGCGACCTGAATTTCGTCTATGCCACGACCGCGCGGGAGCGCTACGGCTTCAAGCCGGTACGCTCGCCGGTGGTCGCGGCCGAGACATTGCGGGCGAAATTCCGGGCCGGCGAAAAGACCGGCATCCTTTTCGGCCGCGAGCGCTGGGGCCTTACCAACGAGGAGGTGGCGCTGGCCGACGAGATCGTCACCTTTCCGGTCAATCCAGCCTTTGCGTCGCTCAACATCGCGCAGGCCGTGCTGCTGATGTCCTATGAGTGGATGAAGTCGGGCATGGAGGACCTGTCCGAAACTCTCTTCCAGCCGGTCGAACAGCGGCCTTCCACAAAGGAACAGATCTTCGGCCTGTTCGAACATCTGGAAGAGGCGCTCGACGCCCGCAACTATTTTCATCCGCCCGCGAAAAAGCCCAAAATGATCGACAATCTCCGCGCCGTCATCTCGCGGCGGGATTTCACGGAACAGGAGATCAGCGTGTTCCGGGGCGTCATCAATTCGCTCGACCGCTTTCCGCGCAGATGGCCGAAACAGCAGACGAAGGCCGACGCGCCGGGGGAGCAGACGGGGAATGACGGGGACGCGGAATGAATTGAAGCCGGTGCTGATGTTCGATTCGGGCATCGGCGGGCTGACCGTGCTGCGTGAGGCGCGTGTGCTGATGCCGGAGCGCGGCTTCATCTACGTGGCCGACGATGCGGGCTTTCCCTATGGGGGCTGGGAGGAGCCGGCGCTGAAGGAGCGCATTCTCACCCTCTTCGAAAAGCTCCTGAAGGACTATGATCCCGAAGTCTGCGTCATCGCCTGCAACACGGCGTTTACGCTGGCCGGCGCGGACCTTCGCGAAAAATTCCCGGACATGACGTTCGTCGGCACGGTGCCGGCGATCAAGCCGGCGGCGGAACGTACCCGTTCCGGGCTTGTCTCGGTGCTCGCCACGCCGGGTACGGTCAAGCGCGCCTATACGCGCGACCTCATCCAGTCCTTCGCGACGCAATGCCACGTCCGGCTCGTGGGTTCTGAAAACCTGGCCCGCATGGCGGAAGCCTATATCCGCGGCGAGACGATCTCCGACGAAGCGGTGATGGCGGAAATCGCTCCCTGCTTCATCGAAAAGGACGGCAGGAAGACCGATATCGTCGTGCTCGCCTGCACCCACTATCCCTTCATGGCCAATGTCTTCCGGCGGCTGGCTCCCTGGCCGGTCGACTGGCTCGATCCGGCAGAGGCGATCGCAAGACAGGCGCGACGGAAAGTACCGCTCATTGATGGCGCCGAGCATCCGGACAATTCCGACTTCGCCGTCTTCACTTCCGGCAATCCGGATTTCGCGACCCGGCGGCTGATGCAGGGGTTCGGCTTGCGGGCGTAAACGTGCCCGGTTGGTGTTGCTTTCTCGCAACAAATTTGCGAGATTTTTGCAATTCGCGATTGTATGCTTGCCGAGCGCCGGCGCTCGTGTATCATGGACGCCATCCGCAATTCGAACTAGGAGGCGTGCAATGAAATCGATTACCGTGTTTGTACGCCTGTTCGGCGGAGCGACCCTCGCGGGGTCGAGCCTTGGCGTGTCCATGCCGGCCGGAATCTGCTTCCGGGCCTGATAATACGCCCGTAATCCGCCTTTCGGCGTTTCCCAAATGAACTGACGTGACCGGCCGACGGGGTTTCCGCGTCTGCCCGACTGCGTCTTTCCCTTCGAGAGGACCTGGCTGCGTGACTGCGCCGGGACGGAAAACCTATGTATAAATCACAATCTTTAGTTGCTGATGCGCTGTCGGCGACGGTCGATGAACTGTACCGGGAACATGGCGTCTGGAAGACGGCGCATGCGCTGGTGATGGCCGCCTGGAGGCGTCGCCGGATGAAGAATCATATCTCCGATCTGTCGAACCGCATGCGCCGCGATATCGGCGTGCCTGAAAGCGAAGACGCGCCCGGGGAAGCCAGGCGTTCCTTCTGGGATGTCCGGCTTTGAGAGAAACTGTCGTTCAGCTTCGGCGGTGTGCCCGCCGAAGCTGCTTTCGGCTGGAGGTACAATGACGCTAATCATTCGCAAGCTCACCCTTGCCGACATGCCGGCCGCCGCGCGTGTGCATCGTGCCGCCTTCGACGAGCGGCTGCCCTGGCTCGCCGGCCTGCATACGCCCGAGGAAGATCGCGACTATTGGACTGGCCATCTTCTTCCGGCCTGCGAAATATGGGGCGCCGAGCGGGACGGAACCTTGCTCGGCGTCAACGCTTTTCGCGAGGATTGGATCGACCAGCTTTATATTCTGCCGGAAGCGCAGGGGCAGGGGATCGGCTCGGCGCTTCTGGAGATCGCCAAGGGAGCCTGTCCCGAGCTTTTCCTCTGGACTTTTCAGCGCAACACGCTTGCCCGCCGCTTCTATGAGCGGCACGGCTTTGTGGCCGTGAAGGAAACCGACGGTGCGGCGAACGAGGAGAAGGAGCCGGACGTGCTCTATCGGTGGGTACGCTAGAAGGCTTGTATCGCGTTAAGATACACGATACATTGAGACCCCATGTCCTTGGCCGACAGGGTGGCTCGTCTCGCATTATGTTCAGAACGAGGGTTAGCTGCAGAGCCAGAGCCTCAAACATAGGAGACGAGCCGTGGTCGATGATATCGCACTTTACGTT
>NZ_JBEAAL010000036.1:0-49931 GCF_040066075.1 Neorhizobium phenanthreniclasticum | reverse complement strand
GCCTCGAGTGCCGCAACTGCCATTCTTCGATAGCCATGGACCTTTCGAAGCAGACCGAACGCGCCGCGGATATCCACACGCGATCTCTCCAGAGCGGGAGGGCGACCTGCATAGACTGCCACAAAGGAATCGCTCACGAATTGCCGAACATGCAAGGCGTCAACCCGGGATGGCAGATGCCAAAGGAACTGGAAGGCGAAGTCCTTCCCAGCGCTTCAGCGGTGGATGACCTGCGGCGGGCGATGGATAAGGCGCACGGCCGGATGACGAGTGTGAACGTATCAGCTAACTGAAGGTGAAGTTGTCGAAGTTCGAACGCGTTCGGCACAAGCGCTGAAATTGGGAAGACCTCGGCGAAGCACCAGCCGGCGGCCATGGTGTGTGTCACACGACCAATAGCCATATCCGGCGGACGATCGAATAGGTGTGCTCATTTGATCTTTCTCCCTTGGCCGCTTTGGGCGCGGCCGAGCGCGTCGGAAAGCTCGTATCGATGACGATCCAGGTGAGCCGCGGCCGCTCCTTCCGCGGCGAAGAGGTATGGGATCAGTCCGAAGACGGTTCTGAAATGGCGCAAGCGAACGACGGTCCGTGGGCCTCTCGGCTGATGCCTTGACGGGCGACAGAAGAGTTATAATGTTCTCTTGGGAACATTATAACTGAACGAAGTTATAATGAGTTAAAGGAAACATTATAACCGGGACCCTTCGAACTATGAGAGATATTGACCTTGCATTCCGGACGATGTTCGCGGAACTCGCCCAGCAAACTCTTGATGCGCAATGGCAATCGGACTTTCCGCTCGAGGGCCGCTTTGTCACCGTACCGGTGAAGGGCAAAGACTATTTCTATTTCGATGTCCCTACTCCCGAGGGCAAGGATAAGCGGAGCTATGTTGGCCCCGCAGCTGATCCGGTGATCGCAGCGCGTGTCAGGCGGCATCGCGAGATCAAGGGCAACATTAAGGAGCGGCGACGATTGGTTTCTACGCTCCTGCGCTCAGGCGGCATGTCGGCTCCCGATCGGTTCGCCGGCGATGTCACGCAGGCGCTCGCGCATGCAGGGTTCTTCCGTCTGCGTGGCTTCCTCGTCGGCTCGGTTGCCTATGGCTGCTACTCGGGCATCCTCGGCGTCCGATTGCCCAGGACGGCAATGCAGACTGGCGATGCTGACCTAGCTATGGATTTTGCGATCTCGCAGGAGGTGGATGACAGCCTGCCGCCGATCTTAGACATACTGCATGGGGTCGATCCGTCCTTCAGAGCCGTCCCGCATCAGGCAGACAAGGCGCGCGTGACGGCGTTCGTCAACAAGACCAATTACCGGGTCGAATTTTTGACGAGCAATCGGGGATCGGACGAGTATATGGGCAAGCCTTCTCCCATGCCTGCCCTCGGTGGTGCGTCGGCGGAAAACCTGCGGTTCCTTGATTTCCTGATCTACGAGCCCTTGCGGACGGTGCTGCTTCATCGGGAAGGCGTGAGCGTAAACGTCCCCGCGCCTGAACGGTACTCCGTCCACAAACTCATTGTCGCATCGAGGCGGCCCACGGACGCGCTTGGGCGGGCGAAGCGGGACAAGGACCTCCTGCAAGCGGCCACGCTTTTCGAAGCCATGATCCAAACCCGACAGGGCGACCTCCTGGCCGACGCATACCAGGAGGCATGGGATCGAGGGGCCTCGTGGCAGGAAGGCCTTGCGGCGGGCATCGCCCTGATGCCTGATCAGGGCAAGGAGACGCTGGCGGGCGCCCTCGGCGTGGAAGTGAGCGATCTCGGCAAACGGTAGCGGCATGACAGCGGAAATAGTAACGTCGGACAGCAGTGCCAAGCTGCAGCAAGCCTGAAAAGATCGCCCATATGCCGAAGGCGCCAAACACCCAGTCCATACTCATCGTAAACGCAAAGATCACGGAGATCGTCACTACTGAGCTTGCTGTGACGTTGATAGCCTGGCTCAGGTTGACCGCAAAGCCACCGCTCCTGGCCGCGTCAATAACGTTAGCGGCACCATCCCAAGCCGGATAGATCATCGCGTGTAGACAGATAGGTTGAGTTTCACCGACCATCCCACCTCGCCCTCCGCAGCGAGCGCAGGCCATGTAGGCTCGTCTGACCCATGCCCTTCCACCTGGATTGGGAGCTTGGTCCTCCCCGGACTTGGTTGGTGATCAACAGGCGCTAGCCAAATAAGACCTGCAACTTGCCTGTTGGTAAGGGCATCCAGTGCTACCTTCCATGGAAAGGTACCGGCGAGGTGGAAATCGCCTTGCTGCCAGCGTCAGAAACCGTTTTGGTTCGCACCGAGGCAAATTGTTCGCGTGTCAACGGCTTTGAAAGTAGATATCCCTGAAGGTGGTCACAGCCAAGCGAGCCCAACATCTCCCGTTGCTCCTCCGTCTCAACGCCCTCGGCGGTGATCTCAAGCCCCCTCGCACGCGCCATGCTGACCATGCCGACAATGATCCCGTTGTTGCCGCTGCGGCTCAACTCATCGACGAACACCTTGTCGATCTTGATGCGGTCGATGCTGACATCCTGCACGCGGCCGAATGACGAATAACCAGTTCCAAAATCATCGATGGCGAAACGTACGCCAGCCTTGCGAAGCGCCGCGATCGTTCTTTCGCATTGACCAGAACCGTCGAGCAGCAGGCTTTCAGTGATCTCGATTTCAAGCCTGCCCGGCTCGATATTGTGCCGTGCCAAAGTGGAAAGAACCCGAAGCGGGTAAGATTCCAGTTTCAGCTCTGCCGCTGACGCATTCACGGAAACTGGGAGATCATTCCAGGCAGAGATCGTCGCACACGCGTCATCCAGGACAATCAATCCCAGGGCCGTGATCAGCCCGGCCTCTTCTGCAACGGGGATGAAGATGTCAGGACCGAGCAGCCCCTTTTTGGGATGCCGCCACCGTACAAGCGCCTCGACGGAGCACATCTCGCCGGTTGTTGCCGAATAGACCGGTTGATAATGGATTTCGATCTGCGTCTTCGTCTCGATGGCGTGACGAAGATCGTTTTCAAGCTCGCGACGCGCCCGCAGCAGTTGGTTCATGTGATCACCGAAGAGCGCGTACCGGTTCCGGCCGGCGGCCTTTGCGTGATAAAGCGCGATGTCGGCCTGTCGCGTCAGCTCCGTCGGGTCTGCCCGGCCGGCCGCGAGCGCTGCGCCGACGCTCGCTCCAATCGTGGCCAGGGCGCCATCCAGGTCGAACGGCTGCTCCATTGCGTGAACCACGTCCTCAGCGGCTTTCACGAGATCCTGCTCCGTGATCTTTCGCAGAAGAGCCGTGAACTCATCGCCACCGATGCGGCCGACGATCGCGTGCGGAAGCACCTCCCGCAGCCTCTCTGCGACCATCTTTATCAGGCGGTCCCCGGCGGGATGGCCGAAGGTGTCGTTGACCGCCTTGAACCGATCGAGGTCGATGAACAGCACGCCGTGAACGTCTGCCGGTAAAGCGGCCTCGAGTTCACGTTCCAGCGCTTTGTTGAAACTGGCGCGGTTTGCCAAGCCCGTCAGCACGTCATGATGAGCCAGGTGCTGCAACTCGGCGCGGCTTGCAGAAAGCCGCTCGGACCGGCGAAACAATAGCAATCCGAGGACGCTCGTCGCCCCAAAGATGCAGAGGACGCCAGCACCGAGGGCCGGCAGAGTTTCGTTCCGGACGGTGGCGCCGGGGCGGAACGGCGTCCAGCAGAAGTAGCCGATCGTCTCGCGCTTTGACGAGATCAGCGGCACATAGGCGTGCTCGCTATCGTCTGCCTGCGGTGTGAAGTGCATGTCTTCAAACTGGTACTGGCTCCCGATACTGCTCGGGAAGCTACCGTCAAGGAAGCGGACCGCCACATGCAGGTTTTCGTCTCCCGGCCGCTGCTCCAGGTCTCCGCTGTCGGACACGATCGGCTTGACGCTGACGATGGCGGGCCTGCCGCCGACCACGGCCAAGTCGCTCTCACCGATCGACAAGACTCGCTCCGTCACGCCGGTGGTGTCATCCGCAAACAACCGCTGCTGCAGTTGTGCGACCAGCGGGAGGTAAGCCGTCCGAAACTCCTCCAGCGTCACCGATCGGTCGTCTGCCGCCACGAAATGATAGATGTCGGTGCCGTCCGCAGCGAGGACAAATGCCGCATCATGCTGGAAATAGGAATGCATCCAGCTGCCCAGGTTGGCGTCCAGCCAATCGACATCGCGCTCCGCAGTCCGTGTGACCGCATCGTCCCAGACCGTCACGCTCTCCTGATCGTGTGCGATCTCCGTACGCATATTGGAGACGATCAGGGTGACGAGATCCTGTTGGCGTTGCGCGGCGGCTGCATCCATTCGGCCGGCCGACCAATACAAGCTGAGAAGGACGAGCGCGCCGAAGACGACCGAAATAGCGAAAGGAAGCAAACCCCAAAGGAAAAGCCTCGACCGGGAGAACATACCTATGCGACCACCGTTCTTGTTATTTCGAATATCGTAAAACAGGAACACTTAATGTCCCTGCAACGGCTATCGTTCCTGAAGTCTTAATCTCCAGCGGCAATCCGCTCGTCGCAGCTCAAGCGTCCTGCCGCGACCTTCAGACCGGAGCTTCGTCGACGGTCTCGTCACCCGGCCGGCTCAGCATTGCCAGCAATTGCTGCCGATCCCGCAGCCCCATCTGAAACAGATCGATCAGATCGGCTGCCAGCTTGGAGGCACGAGCAGTCTCTTTTTGGAGACCTCGCTGAAGGCAGACCTCATCGAAGACGCTCTGCAGCATCTGGAGTTCCTCCGGTTCAACCGGAGACGCAAAGGAATGATGATTCTGGAGCATTGCGGGATACGGTCACCAGCTTTGTTGGACGCGTTATATAAGTTTAAACCGACGCGTTCCTATCAGCGAACCTTCATGGATCATTTATTGTAGATGGAACGAACAGGTGCTCGATGGACAGCATGCGCTGGGTCGGTTCTGATCGCTTTCCCCGGCTTGGTTCTCAGAAAAAATTGTCCGATACTTGCCCGATGTCGGCTATGGCTGGGCATGCGACCGAAATCGAAATGGTCGCCTGGATCAGGGGCAGAATACTGGGTGTCGCGCTAACTGTTAATGACGGTTGAGTTATTTCCAACGCCGGATCTACGATCGGCATTTGCCCCGATTGTGGATGTCGAAGCCGGATAACGCCCTCGATCGCCGCATGTGCGCCTTCGCCGGCGGTTTCGGGTTGACCTCCCGTCGTCAATACTTCTGCCCGGCAGACCGGTCCTGTCATGTGGCGAAAAGCTAACTATCTCAGCTGCTCAATTTTCCCAAGCCGCTTCGGAACCCTGCTCTACGGACAAAAGTCCAGCGTCGTGCGCAGGGCGAGGGTATTTCAAAAAAAGTCCCCTTCGGTCATCGCTCTGAATCCGCTCGCTGAATCGACGATTCCACCGATCGAGCCCTGCAAAGCTGCCGTACATGCACATTGACTCATTTTCCAGATTAGAACAGATACAGAACATATTCGTTTCTCTCAAGCAATAACAGCTCCCGCGAAGAAGGAGACCATGAGCCAATCCGCCTCAACTGCCGTTCTTTCGGAACTGCGCGAACGCATCGCACATCTGGAAGGTGCCGCCAGCCGCCAGAAGACCGTGCTGCCGTTCGGCGTATCCGACATCGATGACTGTCTTCCGGGCGGCGGGCTCGCCTATGGCGCCATCCATGAGGTGGCGGGCGGCGGCAATGGTGCGGTGGATGGGGCAGCGGCCGCACTCTTCGTCGGCGGCATCGCGGCGCGAACGAAGGGCAAGGTGGTCTGGTGTTTCACCCGCGCCGATCTCTTTGCCCCGGCTCTGGCGCAGGTGGGCTTGCATCCCGACCGGGTGATCTATGTCGAGGCGGGCCGCGAGGAGGATGTGCTGGCAAGCTTCGAGGAGGCTCTGCGCTATGGCGGCCTTGGCGCCGTCGTCGCCGAACTGGTGCGCCTGCCGATGGTCGCTTCGCGCCGGCTGCAGCTCGCCGCCGAAAGCTCCGGCACGATCGGACTGGCGATCCGGCGATGGCGCCGGCAGGCGGAAGCATCGGATTTCGGGATGCCGACGGCGGCGGTGACGCGGTGGCGTGTCTCAGTCCTGCCGTCCGAGCCGCTTCCGGTTCCGGGCGTCGGCCGCGGACGCTGGCGCGCGGAGCTGATGCGGGTGAGAGCAGGGGAGCGCGCGGAATTTGTCATAGGTGCATGTGATGGCCAGGGTCGTATCTGTCTTTCTTCCGACACTGCCGACGGATCGGGTGAGGCGCGCCGATCCTTCGCTACCGGCTGACAAGCCGCTGGTGATCGTCGCCAAAAGCGGCTCCAAGCGGTGGATTTCTGCCGCCGACACCGCGGCTCTGAAACTTGGTCTGCATGTCGGCATGCCGGCAGCCAAGGCGCAGGCGCTGGTCCAGGGTCTGATGATCTTCGATGCAGATCCGCATGCCGATGGTGAGACTTTGGAACGCCTGTCGCTCTGGGCGCTGACGCAATATTCGCCGGTCGTCGCCATGGACCCGCCGGACGGGATCGTCATGGACACGGAGGGCGCCGATCATCTGCAGGGCGGCGAGGAACGGATGCTGTTCGGTCTCGTCAATCGCTTCCGTGCCAAGGGACTGGCCGCCCGCGCAGCGATTGCAGATACTTGGGGCGCCGCGCATGCGCTGGCGCGGGCGACCCGTCGCGAGACAATCATCGTGCCTCCCGGAAAGATCGCCGAGGCTGTGGAGCGCTTGCCGGTTTCATCCCTGCGCCTGCCCGCGGAAATCGTCGCCAGCCTGCGCACCCTGGGCTTCGCCACTGTCGGCGAGCTGGCCGCCACGCCGCGCGCGCCGCTGGTGCTGCGCTTTGGCCCGGAAATCACCCGCCGCCTCGATCAGATGTATGGCCGTCTGGCTGAGCCGATCGATCCGATCCGGCCTGCCGAACTCGTCGAAGTCCATCGCTCCTTCGCCGAGCCGATCGGCGCCGCTGAAACCATCGAAAAATACATCACCCGTCTGGTCCGGCTGCTTTGCCTGGAGCTTCAGAAGCGCGGGCTCGGCGTCCGGCGTGTCGATCTCATCGTCCATCGCGTCGACAATACCATTCAGGCCCTGAGGGCAGGGACGGCAAAGCCGGTCCGTGACGCGGCTTGGCTGACGAAGCTGTTCAACGACCGCATCGAAAACATCGAACCCGGTTTCGGTATCGAGAAGCTGACGCTCGCCGCCATCATGGTCGAGCCGCTGGCGGAAAAGCAGAATGCCTCCTCGCTCATCGAGGAGGAAGTCAAGGATGTCACGCCGCTGATCGATATCCTCGGCAATCGCGGCGGCCAGCGGATCTACCGAGCCGCGCCGGTGGCAAGCGATGTGCCGGAACGCAGCGTCCGGCGGGTTGATCCTACAGCCGAAGAGAAGGGAGAGACCTGGCCGTCGCAATGGCAGCGGCCGCCGCGACTGCTCGCCCGGCCGCAGCTGATCGAGGTGATCGCATTGCTGCCGGACCATCCGCCGGTCTCGATCACCTGGCGGGGCAGGCGTCACCGGGTGGCGCGCGCTGACGGGCCGGAGCGGATCTTTGGAGAATGGTGGCTGAGACGATCGGAGTTTCGGGCGGTCAGGGACTATTTCATCGTTGAAAGCGAGAGCGGTGAGCGCTTCTGGATCTTTCGTTTGGGCGACGGCGTCGATGCCGGAACCGGGTCGCACAAGTGGTACCTACATGGGCTTTTCGCATGAGATACGCGGAGTTGCAGGTCACGACGCATTTTTCGTTTCTCCGGGGCGCCTCGTCGGCCGAGGAACTGTTCGCCACCGCCAAGCTCATGGGCATCGAAGCGCTCGGCATCGTCGATCGCAACAGCCTGGCCGGGATCGTCCGGGCGCTGGAAGCGTCACGGGCGACAGGCCTGAGGCTGGTCGTCGGCTGCCGGCTCGATCTGGCGGACGGCATGTCGATCCTGGTCTACCCGACCGACCGCGCCGCCTATTCGCGTTTGACGCGGTTGCTGACTTTGGGAAAGGGCAGGGGCGGCAAAGCGAACTGCATCCTGCATCTCGACGATGTCGCCCATTATGCCGAGGGCCTGATCGGCATCCTCGTGCCGGACATGCCGGACGAGACCTGCGCCATGCAGCTCAGGAAGATGGCAGAGATTTTTGGGGATCGCGCCTATCTGTCGCTGAGCCTGCGCCGGCGGCCGAACGACCAACTGCGGCTTCACACGCTTTCCAACATGGCGGCGCGCTACCGGGTCAGGACAGTCGTTACGAATGACGTGCTGTTCCATGAGCCGCCGCGCCGGCAGCTTCAGGATATCGTCACCTGTGTTCGCGAGAAGACGACCATCGATTCCGTCGGCTTCGATCGCGAACGTTTCGCCGATCGCCATCTGAAGCCGCCGGAGGAGATGGCCCGCCTCTTCCCCCGCTATCCCGAGGCATTGGCGCGCACGATGGAGATCGTAAGGCGCTGTACGTTTTCGCTCGAGGAACTGGTCTACCAGTATCCCGAGGAAGCCCTGATCCCCGGCATGACGGCGCAGCAGTCACTGGAGCATTATACCTGGGAGGGTGTGAAGACCCGCTATCCGGAAGGCCTGCCGGCCCATGTCGAACAGACCATCCGCCATGAGCTCTGCCTGATCGAGACGATGAAATACGCCCCCTATTTCCTGACCGTCTTCTCGATCGTCCGATACGCCCGCTCCCAGAACATTCTCTGCCAGGGCCGCGGTTCTGCCGCCAATTCCGCCGTTTGCTACGTCCTCGGCATCACCTCCATCGATCCGGAAACCAACGACCTGCTGTTCGAACGGTTCGTCAGTCAGGAGCGCGACGAGCCGCCGGATATCGATGTGGATTTTGAACACGAACGGCGCGAGGAGGTCATCCAGTGGATCTACAAGACCTACGGCCATGACAAGGCGGCTCTCTGCTCGACCGTCACCCGCTATCGCACCAAGGGTGCGATCCGCGACGTCGGCAAGGCCTTCGGCTTGTCGGAGGACCTGATCAAGGCGCTGTCCTCCGGCGTCTGGTCCTGGTCGGAAGAGGTCGGCGAAAAGCAGGTCCGCGACCTCGGGCTCAACCCGGAGGATTATCGGCTGGCGCTGACGTTGCAGCTGGCGCAACAACTGATGGGCACGCCTCGGCACCTCGGCCAGCATCCTGGCGGCTTTGTCCTGACCCACGATCGATTGGACCACCTGGCGCCGATCGAGCCTGCAAGCATGCCCGACCGATACGTCATCGAATGGGACAAGGATGACGTCGAAGCCTTGAAGATGATGAAGGTCGACGTGCTGGCGCTCGGCATGCTGACCTGCATGGCGAAGGCCTTCGCGCTGCTGAAGCAGGAGAAGAATATCCCGCTCGACCTGGCGTCCATCCCTCAGGAGGATCCTGCGACCTACGCGATGATCCGCAAGGCCGATACCCTCGGTACCTTCCAGATCGAGAGCCGGGCGCAGATGGCGATGTTGCCGCGCATGAAGCCCGAGACATTTTACGATCTCGTCATCCAGGTGGCGATCGTCCGGCCAGGGCCGATCCAGGGCGACATGGTCCACCCGTATCTGCGCCGACGCGAGGGCAGGGAGCCTGTCGACTATCCGACGCCGGAGCTGGAGGCGGTTTTGAGCAAGACGCTCGGTGTGCCCTTGTTCCAGGAGAGCGCCATGAAGGTGGCGATGGTCTGCGCCGGATTTTCGGCCGGAGAGGCCGATCAGCTGCGCCGGGCGATGGCGACGTTCAAGTTTACGGGCGGAGTGAGCCGGTTCAAGGACAAGCTCGTGTCCGGCATGATCCGCAATGGTTATTCGCCGGAATTCGCCGAGCGGACGTTTGGCCAACTGGAGGGTTTCGGGTCCTATGGTTTTCCCGAAAGCCACGCCGCCTCTTTCGCGCTGATTGCCTATGCTTCGAACTATGTGAAGTGCCATTATCCGGACGTGTTCTGCGCCGCACTTTTGAATGCGCAGCCGATGGGGTTCTACATGCCGGCGCAGATCGTCGCCGATGCCAAAAAGCATGGTGTCGAGGTCCGGCCGGTCTGCACCAACCGGTCCCGGTGGGACTGCACGCTGGAGCCGATCGGCCGTACCGGCAAGCATGCAGTCCGGCTCGGAATGCGGCTTGTGAAAGGTCTTCCGGTCGCCGATGCTGCCCGTATTGTTGCCGCACGGACCGATGAGCCGTTCGTTTCCATCGACGACATGTGGCGCCGCTGCGGTGTGCCGACCGCCTCGCTCGTCAAGATGGCAGAGGCGGATACCTTCCGCTCTTCCCTCGGCCTTGAACGGCGCGATGCGCTCTGGGCGATCGAAGCGCTGCGCGACGAGCCGCTTCCCCTGTTTGCCGCGGCCGCAGAGCGGGAAGCGCGCGCGATCGCCGAGCAGCAGGAGCCGGATGTAATACTCCGGCAGATGACCGAAGGGCACAATGTCGTGGAGGACTACAGCCACACCGGGCTGACCCTGCGTCATCACCCATTGAGTTTCCTGCGCCAGGATCTGGCCTGCAAGAGGATCGTGACCTGCTCGGAAGCGATGACGGCACGAGACGGCCAATGGCTGATGGCGGCCGGCCTGGTGCTGGTGCGGCAGATGCCGGGGTCAGCCAAGGGCGTCGTGTTCGTGACGATCGAGGACGAAACCGGCGTGGCGAATGTCGTGGTCTGGCCGAAACTCTTCGAGCGCTCACGCCGGATTCTGCTCGGATCCAGCATGCTGGCGATCAACAGCAGGATCCAGCGGGAAGGGGAGGTCGTCCACCTGGTCGCCCAGCAGCTGTTCGATCTCTCTGCGGATCTCTCCAGTCTGACGGAACGCGACGGCAACTTTCGGCCGCCGACGGGGCGCGGGGACGAATTTGTTCACGGCGCCCCGGGGATGCCCGATCCGCGTGGAAAACCTCCGGCATCCGTTCGCGCGAAGGACATTTTCGAGCCCGACCGGCACATCGACACATTGAAGATCAAGAGCCGGAATTTTCAATGACGGAAACGGCACTGGAGCCGGATCAAAGCACGCTGACGTTCTCAGCCTTCGATTTTCCGGTCTTCCGGTCCTGGCCCAGATCGTAGCTTACCTTCTGACCTTCCCGCAGAAGATCGCCATACTGCACGGCTGAGACATGCACGAAAACATCCGCTCCGCCGTTCTCAGGGGTGATGAACCCAAAGCCTTTGTCTGTATTGAAAAATTTCACGGTTCCGGTCGGCATGAAAGCTCCTGATCAATGCGCGGCGACTTTCCGCGATTGGAACCTATAGCTGATTTGGCGTCCCATCAATGGCTTGTATATTTGCCGCTAAACATCAATACGCACCTGATCCAGGCGCTGCTCGGCAACTGAGCAAGCTTCAGGCACTTGTCGTCCCTGACGATACCGGTGAGGTTTTTGCCGGTTTGCTGGACAGGCTTGAGCAAGCCGAATGCCGCCTCGCGACAGAACGTTCTATCTCCCGCGGCCACTCACCCAACACGGTTTCCGCCTGAGTTGCCGCTCAAACGATGCGTCGGCTTTGAAGGCAATAAAAAAGGCCGGGGCGAAATCGCACCGACCTTCCTCATCATCGCTTACTCACCAGTGCCAGTACATCCGTGGTCAAAAGTCTCGAAGCGACGGCGGCGATTGCGAGCGGCGAATTCATTTCAGCGCTCATCAGCAATGCCGATGTGCTGGATATAGACAGCCAATGTGTTGAAAAGAAGTTCACAGATACCAGCACGGCTGAATGACACCGGCGGCTTCGCCGTCCGCTCTTTACGACGTGGTCCGGTTCCTGGGTCTGTTGACGTTTCCGTAAGCACTGGCCACGCCTTTGCTTGCTGTCGTTGGCCCTTTTCCCATAGGTTTCCTGCGCCATGTAGTCCCGAGGTAACCAGGCGGGGTTCGATATGGACGAGATCGTCAAACAGCTTCTCCACCTTTCTGCGCGCACCGAAACCCTCATTGCGATCTATGATGGCGATGACCGGCTGCGGTATGCCAACAACGCATTCCGTTCCGCCTATTTCATCGAGCCCGATGAAACTCCTCTATGGCCGGATCTCATGCGACGGAATTTCGAGCTGGGGCGGGGGACGGCCATCCGAGCGAATTTCGAAGACTGGTTGCGATCGACGCAGTCGCGGCGCGGCAAGATCGGCTATCGGGCTTTCGAGACGGATCTGATCGACGGTCGCTGGTTCTGGATGACGGAGACGATCGAGAAGAACGGCTGGATGCTGTGCATCGCGAGCGACATTACCACCTTACGCGCCAAAGGCAGGAGCGTCCGGCAAGATCGCGATCAGGCGATCAAGGCCTCTCAGACGGACGAACTGACCGGCGTCGCCAACCGCCGCTTCGTGATGGCACGTATCGAGGACATGCTGGTAGCCGCGCAACATGGGAACGAAGGATGCCTGGCCGTGTTCGATATCGACAATTTCAAGTACATCAACGATCGGCTCGGCCACCACGCCGGAGATCTCGTCCTGCGCGACTTCGCTCACCGCATTCATCAAAACGTTCGCCGCACCGACTGTTTTGGGCGCGTTGGCGGAGAAGAGTTCATTCTGGTGATGCCGGAAACAGGATCCGAGGAATCTATCGCCATTGTGGAGCGCATGTTGAGCGTGATCCGGTTCTCCCGCCCGCTGCCTGAATCTCCCGACTTCAGCTACACGTGCTCGGCGGGCATCGCCGTCTGCCAGCCGGAAGACAACGTTTCGGATCTTTATCGGCGCGCCGATCAGGCGCTCTATTCAGCCAAAATGAGCGGTCGGGACAGGGTACGTGCGGCCTAAGGATGATCGCCGGTAGGGAAGGCCGCAATGCAGGCGAGAACAAGGACCGTCAACCGGATCAGGCGACCTGCTCGACGTGCAGCGTACCCAATGCCAGTGGCTTGATCAGGGTTTTTGCCGAAATCGACGGATTGAGCCAGTCCGCCCAGGCGCTGCGGTCCAGAATGACGATCTGCCGGTCGTGATAGGGCGAAATGTCGGGACCAGGAGGCATAGTCAGCATGGTGAAGGCCTCTCCGACTTCCGGCGTCTGCCGCCAGATGCCGGCGATGCAGAAGATCGGTTCATCCTTCTTGGTGAACAGCCATTTGTCCTTGCGCTTCTTCGACTTGTCTTCGGGATCCGTAAACTCATAAAAGCCGTCGGCGACAATCAGGCATCGGTTCGACCCGAACTCACGTCCCTCCGAGCGAAAATTATAGACCGGCCGCTTGTTGGGTCCGGGCCAGCTCCAGCGCCGCTGCACCATATCAGCCTCACCAGCGGCGCCGTCAATTGTCCGGATGATCGGCGCGGTATCGGTGATCTTGATGTCCTCCCGCGCCTGGACGTTGGGCACGCCTTCCGAGAACCGGATCTTGATCTTCAGGTCGGCGAAATCCTCGGCGATCGCGGCGGCATCCACCATCAATCTATAATCATTGCACATGTTTCCTCCGTCGCGCCGCGGGTTGCTTCAGTCACGTCACGCCGCTCCAGGTGCGGCAGATGCTCGCCTTGATCTCGCTCGAACCGAACGAGCAGTTCCTCGGCCTCGTTCTTTGGCAATCGCCACCCGGCCGAGCTTGTGACGTTCGGTCTCATCGGAGCGCATCCTGCCACGCTAACAGGTCCTGGCTTACTCCTCAAACCGTGACCATGTTTGCATCTCAATCATGTTCCTGATATGTTCTTCTCGTTATGGACGTGAAGCTATTCGATCCCGAAGCGTCACTTGAAGAACGCCGTCTTGTGATCAGACGTTCCGGTGACGAGATTGAGATGGTGGAATTGCCATGGGGCCTTCAGCCGTCCGAGACGAGCGGCAGCCCCTTCACGGTGGTTCGTGCCGAGGGCAGACGTTTTCCGACGCACCGATGTCTCATTCCCGCTTCCGAATTCCGGCACAGGAGCCGCGGCAAAGGCTATCGCTTCTCTCTCGCCAGCAGCGACTGGTTCTACTTCGCCGGCATCTGGCGGCCCAAGACGCGGGATTGGCCGGAAGCCTATGCGATCCTGACGATCGAATCGAACGCCGATATCGCGCCATTCCATGATCGCCAGATGGCGGTTCTGCCAAGAAAGGACCGCATGGACTGGATTGATCTGATGCGCCGGGAAGAGGAGCTGCTGCGTCCCTTGCCTCCCGGAGCCTTCAAGATCTCGGAGGATCGCGCCGAGCCCGAGGAGGCGAGATTCGCCTTCTGAAGTGGCCGGCACGAGGGATTGCAGACTCAGTCGATGAGGTCCTTGAAGGCGTTCCGCGCCCTTACAATATCTATTTCAGGACCATTGGTGGCACGAAAGGAGGAAGAAATGCCGCTGAACGATGTTCCATGGACTCGACCAGTGACGATCCGGCTGCAATGCGGCCTGGAGCGCACCTTCATCGGCGTCTATGACGCCCTCGACTTTCTCGAGAACGAGTGGCCGTTGCGGCACGGGGAACGCCATGACAGGGCGGTGAAGGCCTGCCAGCGCGCTCTTAACGGCATCGTCCCTGCCGTCATCGCCCGCGAAGCTTTCATGGCGGCTTGCCTGGAGGCCGGGATGCCGGCTGTCATGGCTGCCTGGAAGACGAAGCCAGAAACTCAAGCGGTTCGGACCGCTCGTATGGCGGCCGTGTGATCAGGTACCGGCGACCCCGCCCAAGGCGGGGTCCCTCCCGGGAAACCCGTCCTGATTGCTGTGGTTGCCCATGTCAGGAACGGTCGAAATCTCACCAGCTCGTTCCTCGTCGATCGCCGTTGCTAGATGGTCTGTCGTCCGAGAGCGCTCCTGCAGCAAAGCGATATAGCGCCGGCGCATCTCCTGGATGCTGATTTCTCCCATGACCCAGAGCTCGACGATCGCCATATATTCGGGATCACCGTCGATCGGCGTTGCACGAGCGCGCGCTCGCGCGATGACGCGATCTGCGATCGACCTGCGCGTTTGTTCTGTCGTCACCATTCCCTCCGCCTCTGGCGTTCATGAGTCCCGGCTGATTTAGCAATCCCTTGACACCCGCACCACTTGAAATCGCAAGCTTCGACCACATCTAAGGCTCACTTCCCGTATCGATGGCCTGCTGCTCGACGACCTTCGTCGGCGTTCGAGGCTGTCCGGGTTTGAAGAAAGGGCGCTCCCCAATTGGGTTGAGCGCCCTTTCTGTTTCAGACCGGCGATGTCGGGCATGGAACCGGAAGCTCCCGCGCCGCATTCCGCTTTCTGGACTTCTTTTCGAGAACAGCGATGGCCAGCGACAAGCTTTCGACCTACCGATCCAAACGCGATTTTAAGAAGACGGCCGAGCCGAGCGGCGAGAAACAGATCACCCGCAGCAACCGCCGGCGTTTCGTCATCCAGAAACATGACGCCACCCGGCTGCACTACGACCTGCGGCTCGAGCTTGACGGGGTCTTCAAGAGCTGGGCGGTCACCAAGGGACCGTCGCTCGACCCGCACGACAAGCGACTTGCCGTCGAGGTCGAGGATCATCCGCTCGACTACGGCGATTTCGAAGGCACGATTCCGAAAGGCCAATATGGTGGCGGAACGGTGATGCTCTGGGACCGGGGCTATTGGGAGCCTGAAGGCAAAAAGAGTCCGGAACAGGCTCTCGCGAAAGGCGATTTGAAGTTCACGCTGGACGGCGAGCTGCTCCATGGCAGTTTCGTGCTTGTGCGGATGCGCAATGATCGTGAGCGCGGCAAACGGACCAACTGGCTGCTGATCAAGCATCATGATGATTATTCCGTTGAGGACAACGGCGCGGCGATCCTGGAGGAGAATGCGAAGTCAGTCGCCTCCGGCCGCACGATGGAAATGATCGCTGCCGGCAAGGGGCGAAAGCCCAAGCCGTTCATGGTCGAAGGCGGTAATGTCCAGGCCGATGCGGTCTGGGACAGTAACCAGGGTCTTGCCGCTGCTGAGCGAAAGGCCGCGGCTCGCGATGACGATGAACGGGATACCGTCACGTCTGTCGACCTGCCCGATTTCATCCCGCCGCAGCTCTGCGAGACGCTGGAACGCCCGCCGGCCGGCGCCGGCTGGATCCATGAGATCAAATTCGACGGATACCGTATCCAGATGCGCGTTCTCGACGGCGAAGTCACGTTGAAAACCCGTAAGGGCCTCGACTGGACCGCCAAATATCCCGAGATCGCCGATGCTGCTTCGGGCCTTTCGGATTGCATCATCGATGGTGAGATCTGCGCGCTTGACGAAAACGGTGCGCCGGACTTCGCGGCCCTGCAGGCCGCGCTGTCGGAAGGCAAGACGGGCGATCTCGTCTACTTCGCCTTCGATCTCCTCTATGACGGTGGGGAAGACCTGCGCTCCCAGCCGCTCGTGGAGCGGAAAGCCCGGTTGCAGACGCTGCTTTCGGATGCCGGGAACGATCCCCGCATCCGCTATGTCGAGCACTTCGAGACCGGCGGCGACGCCGTGCTACGCTCGGCCTGTAAACTATCGCTGGAAGGCATCGTCTCGAAACAGGCGGATGCGCCCTATCAGTCGGGACGTACCGAAACCTGGGCGAAATCGAAATGCCGCGCCGGCCATGAAGTGGTGATCGGCGCCTATGCCACGACCAACGGCAAATTCCGCTCGCTGCTCGTGGGCGTCTTCCGCGGCGATCATTTCGTCTATGTCGGCCGCGTCGGCACTGGATATGGGGCGCAGAAGATAGCGAGCCTGCTGCCGAAGCTGAAGGCGTTGGAGACGACGAAGTCGCCATTCACCGGGATCGGCGCCCCGAAAAAGACTGCGGACGTCACCTGGCTGAAGCCGGAGCTGGTCGCGGAAATCGAGTTCGCCGGCTGGACGGCGGACGGCCTTGTTCGTCAGGCCGCCTTCAAGGGCCTGCGCGAGGACAAACCCGCCAAGGAAGTGGAAGCCGAACAGCCTGCGAGCGTCACGAAGGCCGAGGTCCCTGAGCCGGCGGCGCCTGAACCTCCCGAAAAACCCATCCGACGCAAAGGCTCAAAAGTGGATGTCATGGGTGTCTTGATATCGAGCCCGGACAAGCCGCTCTGGCCCGACGCTGATGATGGTCAGCCTGTCACCAAGGAGGAGCTTGCCCATTATTACGAGGCGGTCGGTCCCTGGATGATCGACCATATCAAGGGGCGCCCCTGCTCGATCATCCGGGCGCCGGATGGGATTGCCGGCGAACAGTTCTTCCAGCGGCATGCCATGCCGGGACAGTCGAACCTGCTCGAACTTGTGAAAGTGTTCGGTGACAAGAAAGCGTATCTGCAGATCGACCGCATCGAAGGGCTGGTGGCCGTTGCTCAGACCGCCGCCCTTGAGCTGCATCCCTGGAATTGCGAACCGGGACAGCCCGAGGTTCCCGGCCGCCTCGTCTTCGATCTCGATCCCGGTCCCGACGTGCCGTTCTCGACGGTCGTCGCCGCTGCGCGCGAGATGCGCGACCGTCTGGACGAACTCGGCCTTATCAGTTTCTGCAAGACGACCGGCGGCAAGGGGCTGCATGTGGTGACGCCGCTCGCCGTCAACAGGCGCAAGCCGCTCGCCTGGCCCGAGGCGAAGGGTTTCGCCCACGATGTCTGCCAGCAGATGGCGCGCGAGAACCCGGACCTTTATCTCATCAAGATGACGAAGAGCCTCAGGAACGGGCGCATCTTCCTCGACTACTTGCGCAATGACCGCATGGCAACGGCAGTGGCGCCGCTGTCGCCGCGCGCCAGACCAGGCGCGACCGTGTCCATGCCGCTGACCTGGGCGCAGGTGAAGTCCGATCTCGACCCAAAGCGTTTCACCATCCGCACCGTGCCGGTACTACTGGCGAAGACAAGCGCATGGCAGGACTATCACGATGGTCAACGGTCGCTAGAACAGGCGATCAAGCGGCTGGCGAAGGAGATGAAACACGCGGCCTGATCAGTGCACAGCCATGCTCACCAGCGGGTAAGGATGAACTGTCTTGAACTGCGCGATCATCGCTGTGGCTTGCTGCAGCACACGCTCTGCATTTTGCGCATCGTCGCGCGCCAACTCGTCAGCATTGATGCGAAGCGCCTGCGCCATATTGGCGGAAAGCGCGGCAAAATGCTTGTTACCTTCGACAAAAGCTTCACGCGCTGTGCGCTCGAGGACCCGGGCAACGTCTACAAATACCTCTTCCCGTTCCTCAATGCTGAGGTCATTGCCAATGTTGATTTTCTCTTCCATTCCCGATCTCACTCCGAATAGACGTGCGATAGCGACCGAGCTCATCAAGCCTCGGCCGCGAAAGAGCTAGGGAAGGAAAAATCCGGATTCAAGACCTCAATGGAGCTTGAACTCGCCTTCGACACGGCGCCATTCGTTTGGCCCGATCAGACGCTGATGGGTGTAACGGACGGAATGCAAAGGGCCATCGAGACTCTCCTGCCAAAAGTCCAGGAACTTGTGCATTTCGGGAAAATCGGGAGCCAGATCGTAGTCCTGCCAAACATAGGTCTGCAGCACGGATTCGAAATCAGGAATGCGGTAGAGGATGTGAGCGGTGGTAAGACCGTAGCCGTTGAGCTGACGTTCCAGATCCGATGAAAATCGCATGCTTCATCTCCGTTTCATGACACTCTGAAGGTGGCGCAAAATTTCGCGGCCATCAACGGATTTTCCAACGCTGGACGCCACTTTGTTGTTCCTTTCCAGCATGTTAGCAGCATGAGATCGTGAGTGCTAATTTTTTCGTTTCGCCCTCTTGAAATCGAAAAATCTCAAAACCAGATCATTTCGCGCAAAAAGCTCGAAGAGAGGTTTTGCACCCGCCCGGACTGGTCATCCGGTCCGGCCAGGGGGAACAACGTCATCATTGTTTGTCCATTGGAGGAAAACATGTCGTTCCGACCGCTTCATGATCGCATTCTCGTCCGCCGGGTCGAATCCGAAGAAAAGACCAAAGGCGGCATCATCATCCCCGACACCGCCAAGGAGAAGCCGCAGGAAGGCGAGGTCATCGCCGTGGGTCCCGGTGCCCGCAATGAGGCCGGCCAGATCCAGGCGCTGGACGTCAAGGTCGGCGATCGCATCCTGTTCGGCAAATGGTCCGGCACCGAGATCAAGATCAACGGCGAAGATCTGCTGATTATGAAGGAAAGCGACGTCATGGGCATTGTCGAAGCCCAGGCCGAGCAGAAAAAGGCCGCCTGAACCATTCATCCACGACCATCAGTCAGATAGCTGCCTATTGAGGAGTTAAAGAAATGGCTGCGAAAGAAGTCAAGTTTCACACCGATGCCCGTGAGCGCATGCTGCGTGGGGTCGATGTGCTCGCCAATGCGGTGAAGGTCACCCTCGGCCCGAAGGGCCGCAACGTCGTGATCGACAAGTCCTTCGGCGCGCCGCGCATCACCAAGGATGGCGTATCGGTCGCCAAGGAAATCGAGCTGGAAGACAAGTTCGAAAACATGGGCGCCCAGATGCTGCGCGAAGTGGCATCGAAGACCAACGACCTTGCCGGCGACGGTACGACGACCGCCACCGTTCTGGCCCAGGCGATCGTCAAGGAAGGCGCGAAAGCGGTTGCCTCCGGCATGAACCCGATGGACCTGAAGCGCGGCATTGATCTTGCCGTCGATGCCGTCGTCAAGGAACTGAAGAACAACGCCCGGAAGATCACCAGCAATTCCGAAATCGCCCAGGTCGGCACCATCTCGGCCAATGGCGATTCCGAGATCGGCCGCTATCTCGCCGAAGCCATGGAGAAGGTCGGCAACGAAGGCGTCATCACCGTCGAGGAAGCAAAGACCGCCGAAACCGAACTCGAAGTCGTCGAAGGCATGCAGTTCGACCGCGGCTATCTCAGCCCGTATTTCGTCACCAACCAGGACAAGATGCGGGTCGAGCTGGAAGATCCCTATATCCTGATCCACGAGAAGAAGCTCTCGAACCTGCAGGCGATGCTCCCGGTTCTCGAAGCCGTCGTCCAGTCCGGCAAGCCGCTGCTCATCATCGCCGAGGACGTCGAAGGCGAAGCCCTTGCTACGCTTGTCGTCAACAAGCTGCGCGGCGGCCTCAAGATTGCCGCCGTCAAGGCTCCGGGCTTCGGCGACCGCCGCAAGGCCATGCTGGAAGACATCGCCATCCTGACGGGCGGCACTGTCATTTCCGAAGACCTCGGCATCAAGCTTGAAAATGTCACACTGAACATGCTGGGCCGTGCCAAGAAGGTGGCAATCGAGAAGGAAAACACGACCATCATCGACGGCGTCGGCTCGAAAACGGAAATCAACGGTCGCGTAGCGCAAATCCGCGCGCAGATCGAGGAAACCACTTCCGACTACGACCGCGAAAAGCTGCAGGAACGCCTTGCCAAGCTTGCCGGCGGCGTTGCCGTGATCCGCGTCGGCGGCTCGACCGAAGTCGAAGTCAAGGAAAAGAAGGACCGCGTCGATGATGCCCTTCATGCCACCCGCGCGGCGGTGGAAGAAGGCGTCCTGCCGGGCGGTGGCGTTGCGCTGCTGCGGGCCGTCAAGGCTCTCGACAATCTCGCCACCGCCAACCAGGACCAGAAGGTCGGCGTCGAGATCGTCCGCCGGGCGATCGAAGCTCCCGTGCGCCAGATCGCCGAAAACGCCGGCGCTGAAGGTTCGGTGATCGTCGGCAAGCTGCGCGAGAAGACCGAGTTCTCCTACGGCTGGAACGCACAGAGCGGCGAGTATGGCGATCTTTATGCCCAGGGCGTCATCGACCCGGCCAAGGTCGTCCGTACCGCACTCCAGGATGCCGCTTCGGTCGCCGGCCTGCTGGTCACGACGGAAGCCATGATTGCCGAAAAGCCCAAGAAGGAAGCCGCTCCGGCCCTGCCGGCCGGCGCCGGCATGGACTTCTAAACTGATCGAGGAGGCCCGCAGCGTCCGTCAGGGGCGGGCCTCCCCACCCATTCAACCAAGTTCCATCGGTCAAGATCAATGGAGCCAAGCCATGAGAAAGGAAAACATCAGGAATTCGGTACCGGAGCAAGCCACAGCCGCGATCAGCGCCGCGCATCTGCTTCACCCGGCCAAACATTTCGATCATCCTCGTGACGTGCTTGCCGCCGACGACATCGGCGACGACGAGAAGCGGGCCATTCTTGCCTCGTGGGCATCCGATATCTTTGCCATCGAGTCCATTCCGGCCCTTCGCCTTTATCCCGGCACGGATAAAGCCGTCTCCTACGACGAGATCATCGAAGCACTGAAGACTTTGGATAAAGACGATCAACACTCCGGAGAGCAAGGCTCGCCCGGTTCCTTCAATGTCCACAGGACCCATAGACGGCGACCGCAAATTCGCCGATCTGGCGGCCTTGGCCTGTGCAGCTACCGGAAAGGAGAGCGTCGCCGACAGCCATTCGAGATTTAGACATTCCATCTGACGTGTCGCGTGCCTCTTCGAGGACGCCGACCTGATTTTTACCGACGACTCTTTGCTCGATTGAGGAGGTTTTGCCGATGAAGATCGCTCAGATCGCACCGCTCGCCGAAAGCGTTCCGCCCAAGCTCTATGGAGGAACCGAGCGGATTGTTTCCTATCTCACCGAAGAACTTGTCGCCCAAGGCCATGACGTCACACTTTTTGCCAGCGGCGATTCCGTCACCGATGCCAGACTGGTGCCATGCTCGGACGTTGCGCTGCGGCTCAACCCGGCCGTCAGGGACCAACTGCCGCATCATGTCGTGATGCTGGAGGAGATCCGGCGACGGGCGCACGAATTCGATGTGCTGCATTTCCATATTGATCTCCTGCATTTTCCGCTGATTCGGCATTTTGCCGACCGCACGGTCACGACGCTGCACGGCCGGCTCGACTTGCCGGACCTCGAGCCCTTCTACAAGGCTTTTCCCGACATTCCGTTGGTATCCATCTCCAACGATCAGCGCCGCCCGATGCCGCCGGTCAATTGGTCCGGGACGGTCTATCACGGCCTGCCGGTCGACTTGCTGCCGTTTACGGAAAAGCCCAAAGGCAATTACCTTGCCTTTCTTGGACGGATATCGCCGGAAAAGCGGCCGGACCGCGCCATACAGATCGCTACGAAGGTCGGCATGCCGCTCAAGATCGCAGCCAAGATCGACAATGCCGACAAGGCCTATTGGGAAACTGTGATCGAGCCGATGGTCAAGAGCCATCCGAATGTCGAATTCGTCAGTGAGATCAACGAGCATCAGAAGGCAGCCTTCCTGGGCAATGCCGGCGCGCTCCTTTTCCCGATCGACTGGCCGGAACCATTCGGACTGGTCATGATCGAAGCCATGGCCTGCGGCACGCCCGTTATCGCCTTCCGATGCGGCTCGGTTCCCGAGGTGATCGACGAGGGCGTTTCCGGCGTGCTGGTGGACAGCGTTCAGGAAGCTGTGGAAAACATCGAATGGGCGTTGCGGCTCGATCGTCGCAAGGTCCGGGCCACTTTCGAAAAACGTTTCACAGCCGAACGCATGGCACGGGACTATGTCGACATCTATCGGCAGCTGCCCGGCACCCGGACGAAGGCCGCGCCGCTTCGTCGCGCCAACGGCCAGTCCCTCGATCTCCAAGTGGTAGCTTAGGAAAGCGGAGGCCGTCATGCCGATCGCTTCTGCAGGCAGCAATTCAGTCCCCGAGCCGACAGGCCAGGGGACGCCGATAGCGCAGTTCTTCATTCCCGCTGCCGCATCGCTGCAGGAGCGACGGCCGCGTACCCTGAAGCACGGCGATACCTTCGCCGTCTTCGACCACAATGGCGATGCGCTTTCCAGGCCCGGCAGCCCGGAAGGCCTCTTTCACCGTGATACGCGTTACCTCTCGCATCTCTATCTGACGATCAACAGCAAGCGGCCGATGTTGTTGTCATCGACGCTACGCGACGACAACGCGACACTGACTTGCGATCTCACCAATCCCGATCTCTTCGATGACAAGGGAAAGCTCGTTCTGGAGCATGACCTGATCCATCTGCGCAGATCCCGCTTCCTCTGGAATGCACGGTGTTACGAGCGATTGAGCGCGAGGAACTATGACGAGCAGCCGCGCCACGTGCGCCTCGGGATCGAGTTCGCGTCGGATTTCGCAGATCTTTTCGAAGTGCGGGGAACCGCGAGAGCCAGGAGGGGGCGGCATCTTCCCGCCGTCGTAGAGCAGAACGGTGTCCTTCTCTCTTATATCGGTTTGGACGATCGAAAGCGAACCACCCGGCTTTCCTTCGACCCGCAGCCGAACGAGCTCGGGAGCGGCCATGTCATTTATGATCTCCATCTGGCGCCGCACGAAACCAGATCGCTGTTCATCGAGGTTGCTTGCGACCAGACCCCCGCGGGTCGACCGAGCCACCGTTCCTTTTTCCTGGCCTTGCGGGATGCCCGTCGCGCCTTGCGTGCCTCGTCCTCGCGGGCGGCAACGATCGTCACGTCCAACGAGATCTTCAACGAGGTCGCGCGGCGCAGCGTCTCGGACCTTTACATGCTGATGACCGACAAGCCGGAAGGGCCATATCCTTATGCCGGCATTCCCTGGTTCAGCACGGTCTTCGGCCGCGATGCGCTCATTACCGCGCTTCAGACGCTCTGGCTCGATCCGCAGATCGCCCGCGGCGTACTGGGGCATTTGGCGGCCAACCAGGCCACAGAGGTCGATCCGGCCGCTGACGCCGAGCCCGGAAAAATTTTGCATGAGGTGCGCTATGGCGAGATGGCCGAACTCGGCGAGGTCCCCTTCCGCCGTTATTACGGCAGTATCGACTCGACGCCACTCTTCGTAATGCTGGCTGGCGAATACCTCAGGCGGACCGGCGATCTCGCCACCATCTATCGTCTTCTGCCGCATATAGAGGCGGCGCTGACCTGGATCGACGAACACGGCGACCGCGACGGCGACGGTTTCGTCGAATATGGGCGGCTGACGGAAGAAGGGCTGGTCAACCAGGCCTGGAAAGACAGCCACGACTCCGTCTTCCATGCCGACGGCACATTGGCGAAGGGACCGATCGCGATCGCCGAGGTTCAGGCCTACGTCTACGGCGCCTGGCAGGCGGCGGCCGAGATTTTCCGCGTGCTTGACCGGCCGGAACGTGCCGCGAACCTGCTGGCAAGAGCGGAGGGATTCCGCCGCGCCTTCGACGTCGCTTTCTTCGACAATGAACTCGGCACCTACGTCCTTGCGCTCGACGGAGACAAACGGCCCTGCCGGGTGCGATCCTCCAATGCAGGCCACGCGCTCTTCACCGGCGTAGCCTATCCGGAACGGGCGAAACAGGTTGCCCACACGCTGATGAGAGCGTCGTCGTTCTGCGGCTGGGGCATCCGAACCGTGCCTTCCACGGAGGCGCGTTACAATCCCATGAGCTATCACAACGGCTCGATCTGGCCGCACGACAACGCTCTGATCGCAAGCGGTCTGGCCCGGTATGGCTATCGAGCAGAAGCTGCGCGGATATTCGAGGGCCTGTTTGCGGCCTCAACCTATATCGACTTGCGTCGGCTTCCCGAACTTTTCTGCGGACTGCCGCGCCAACGCGCACAGGGGCCGACTTTCTATCCGGTCGCATGCTCCCCTCAGGCATGGGCTGCTGCGGCTCCGCTTTCGCTGCTGCAATCATGCCTCGGTCTCGATTTCGATCCGCATGGCTTGCAGATCAGCTTCAACGAGCCGGAACTTCCCGCCTTTCTCGACGAGGTTACCTTGCGGCATCTGCAGATCGGCAATGGCTTGGCCGACATTGCTCTTCGCCGCTCCGGTCGCCATGTAATGGTTGACGTGATCGACCGCAGGGGCGATGTCCGGGTGCTCACGACGGCATGAACCGGCTCGGCGATTGCACCGGCTGGCAACCTTGCCGACCAAGCTAATCGGCTTGCTCCTCCTCATCGGCGGTCAGCAGATCGACGAGCGCGGCCACCCTGCCTGCCGGCAGATGCCGCCCTTCGCCTATCAAGGCTTCGTCGTTGTTGGCCCATGCGAATGCCTCGGCGAGTTCAGCCTGCGTCGCACCCGTTGCCACGACCTCAGCAACCAACGTTTCATCGACAGGCCCAAGGACGGCGATGACGTCTCCGGAAGTCATTGTCATATCCGTTGCTCCTTTCTCGACTTATCCATATCTGCTCTCACACGAATCTGGTGACGCAAACGCAAAAATCAATTTTTTACGTCGGATAATTCCGCTCCTCTTGAAATAGCAACCCACTGAATTATATCAATATTGTTCGATTGCCAATGGGGATCGACAAGTCCAGGAGACGCCATGTGCTCTTGGCGTCTCCTTGTATCCATGTTGCTTACAAGGAGGATATGGCTATGAGGACAAACCTCGATTTTTCTCCCCTGTTCCGGTCGAGCATCGGTTTCGACCGAATGTTGAACGCCCTCGAGGCTGCAAGCCGCATCGAGACGATCGACAACTGGCCTCCGTATGACATCGTCAAGTCCGGCGAGGACGACTATCGCATTGCCATGGCAGTGGCGGGCTTCTCGCAAGACGAATTGGCGATTACCCAGGAGCAGAACATGCTCGTGGTCTCGGGTCAGAAGGCGAATGCTGAAGACGTGCAGTATCTGCATCGCGGCATTGCCGGCCGATCGTTCCAGCGCCGGTTCGAGCTCGCCGACCATGTCAAGGTCGTAGGTGCCGGCCTCGTAAATGGTCTGCTGACCATCGATCTCAAGCGCGAAATCCCGGAAGAGATGAAGCCGCGCCAGATCGAGATTTCGACCGACATGGCTCTGCCGAAGGCCGAGATGAAGCAGATCGAGGCCGAGAAACAGGCGGCTTAAGCCTCCCATCAGCGCAACACGCGCGCGAGGCGCCGGGCGATGCTCGGCGCCGGTGGGAAAGCTTTGCCAACTGAACCAACGGAAAGGAGAAGAAACATGAGTGTTCGTGATTTGATTCCCTGGAACCGCAACAATGGCAACCAGGTTCCGAGCATCCTGCGCGATGACGATCGTGATCCCTTCCTGTCGCTTCATCGCGAGGTAAACCGTCTGTTCGATGACGTCTTCCGCGGCTTCGGCTCCAGCCTGCCGTCCTTCGCAAACGGCTCCGCGTTCACTGCCGGCTGGCCGAATGTCGAGATCTCCGACACCGACAAGGAGATCAAGGTGACCGCCGAAGTGCCCGGCCTTGAGGAGAAGGACATCGAGGTCCTGCTCAACGACGGCGTCCTGACGTTGAGGGGCGAAAAGCGTTCTGAGACGGAAGACAAGGATCGCCAGTTCTCCGAACGCTATTACGGCCGATTCGAGCGCCGCATCCCGCTCGGTATCGAGGTCAAGGACGATCAGGTCGATGCGCGCTTCAAGAATGGTGTGCTGACCGTGACCTTGCCGAAGAGCGAAAAGGCGCAGTCGCAGGTCAAGCGCATCGCCATCAAAAGCTGATCGGTCCGATCTACCTGGCGGCCGGCCCTTGGCGGTCGCCAGTGTCCTTCGCCAACAGGGAGGGATGAACGATGGAGACTTCAAGAGAGACACACCACGAAATCACAATGCCGACTTCCGCTTCCCGCGCTTCGAACGACAATCTCCGCGGCCGGCTCTCTTTTGGGCGGTCATTGTTTCCCGAGGATGCCGTTGCTCGCATCTTTAAGCCATCTCCCTCAGTGACGACGTCAGGAACCGCGCGAGCACAAGGATGGCGGCTCGTCTTCGAGCGTCGCAGCGCACCCTTCATCGAGTCTTTGATGGGGGATACGGGCGGCCACGATACGCTCACACAGGTCGAGCTGGAATTTCCCACCCTTCAATCTGCCATTCGCTACGCCGAGCGGCAGGGCCTGAGCTACGTCGTGCAGAGGCGGGGGACGAAGCCGGCCAGGCGGACCAGGCAACCGTTGGTCCTGCGACCGAAGCGGACGTCTCATGCCTTCTCCGACACGACGCTGGAGCGGCTCGGCCTTTCGGCACTTCAGGACAGCTATGACCAGGCGCTCGACGGCGCAGCAACCCGCAATGACCCGTCCGGACCAGAAAGCTGGTCCTCAGCGATGGATGTTGTCAGCGACAGGACGTTGTCGCTCCAGGCCAAACGCTCGATCCTGATGAACTGGGCCTGGACGGAGTACCTGATCGACCAGGCCACCAACGAAGGCATGCCGGAGAACGCGCGTCCCTCGCGCCTCGATGAAGTCGACCAGGCGCTGCTTGCGCTCAAGCGGGAAGTGGAAGCCAGCCAGTCCGTTCCCGTGACCGATCGAAAAGCTGCATGAGGTGCCCCATGGATCCGCATGTCGTTTTCGATTGCCAGAAGATCCTGCCGAACAGATTTGCCCTGGCGCTCGCCGCGGCCGCCCGCAGCCGTGCGCTGAACCGCGGCGTGGAGCCAAGACTTGACCGGCAGGGCGTAAGTGCGAGCGAGCTTGCGTTGCTGGAGATTGCCAGTGGGGCGTTTGTTGAGGATGAACTGGCGCCATACCTGCTCCCATCGCCGGCAGGCGCACCTCTCGCGGCTGCTCCGTCCACCACACCCGAGTTTCGCGGCGACGGGCGTTCAAGCGCTGCCGCCGCACCCGTCTCCTGCCCGCAGGAGGCGGTCCATTGATGATGCCAACCAACCGATGAGGAGAAATGAACGATGCTGAAGTCCCTGCCTTCGAACAATCGGACGGCTTTCGATATCGTCAATATCGTTGCCGGTCTTGGTCTTCTGATCTAACCCTGGCTGCTCGGCTTTACCGCCGAGACCTATGCCGCCTGGAATGGCTGGATCGTCGGCGCGGCCGTCGCCCTGGTCGCCGTCGCCGCGCTCTACGCCTTTTATGAGGTGGAGGAGTGGGTCAACCTCGTGCTCGGTATATGGGCTGTGGTCGCTCCATGGGTCCTCGGCTTCTCAACCGTGACCGCAGCCATGTGGGCGCATGTCATTGCCGGCATTGTCGTCGCAGCGTTGGCTGCCGGCAGCATCTGGTTCAGCCATAACAGTCCACTCTCGACCGCATAAGCTGACGAAGAACGGGTCCGGACCTTCGGACCCGTTCTTTTTATGCCTTTCGTGCCTCGCGCCGGAAAGAAGAAAACCATCAATTCAGGAGCAACCGATGTTCGATCTCGCCCCGAGGCTTCGCACGATTGCCGCGTCCGCAGCCATCGCCGCCGGAGCCGTCCTGTTAACCGTCACCCCCGCCGTCGCGCAGACAGCAGGGCCGGCACCTTCGTCCACCAGCCTTCCGACACTGGCGCCGATGCTTGAGCATGTCACGCCGGCCGTGGTCAATATTGCTGTCGTCTCGCGTTCGTCGGTCGAGAGCAATCCCCTTTACAGCGATCCCAACTTTCGCCGCTTCTTCAATCTGCCGGAGCAGCAACCGCGCGCCAGGATGAGCGCGGGCTCGGGCGTTATCGTCGACGCCGTGAAAGGCTATGTGCTGACCAATCATCATGTCGTCGATGGCGGAACCGAAATCTCCGTCACCCTGAAGGATGGACGTCAGCTGCCCGCAAAACTCATCGGCAGCGACAAGGAGACCGACATCGCGCTGCTGCAGATCAAAGCGAAAAACCTCACGGCGATCCAAATAGGGGATTCCGATGCCCTCAAGGTGGGCGACTATGTCGTCGCTATCGGCAACCCCTTCGGGCTCGGCCAGACGGTGACTTCGGGCATCGTCAGCGCGCTCGGACGGAGCGGCTTGAACATCGAGGGCTATGAGGACTTCATCCAGACCGACGCCTCGATCAATCCCGGCAATTCCGGCGGTGCACTGGTGACGCTCGACGGCAAGCTGGTCGGCGTCAATACAGCGATCCTCAGCCCCGCCGGCGCCAATGTCGGTATTGGCTTTGCAGTCCCCAGCAGCATGGCGGTAACCGTGATGAACCAGTTGATTGCCCACGGCGAGGTTCAGCGCGGTAAGCTGGGCATCGGTATCCAGGATCTCACACCGGATCTGGCAGAAGCCCTCAAGCTCGGTGACCTGCGGGGCGCCCTGATTGCCAATGTCGAACCCGGCTCGTCGGCCGAGCGTGCAGGATTGAAGACCGGCGACGTGGTGACGGCGATCGACGGGCGACCTGTCCACGGCGCCACCGATCTCAGGAACCGCATCGGGCTGACCCCGGCAGGCAGCAAGATCCGGCTGACCGTGAAGCGTGGGGATGACGAGCAGGTTGTTGCCGCCACGATCGCAGCCGAAGATAAGGCCTCAGCAGATCTTTCCGGCACGGCGCTCGATGGTGCTAGAATGCGAGACGCGTTGGATGCCGAATCCGCTGAGGTTGGCGACTCCGGCGTGGTGATCGAAAGCGTGGCCTCTGGCAGCCCCGCAGCCCGTACCGGGCTTCGCGCTGGCGATATGATCGTTGCGGTGAACAGGGTTCCCGTCGGTTCCGTTTCCGACCTGCGACGGGTGATCGACGAGAAGCCCGCTATAGCGGCCCTTGAACTGATCCGCGATGGCGGCCGCTTGCTGGTGGTCGTGCGATAATGGGAGCGGTCGCATGGTGATGGACAGGAAGACACGTTTCGATGTCGGCTAATCCAAACGAGATATTTTCCAAAATAGCGGGAGGTTTGCATGGTCGCGAAATGGAATTGTCAGGGTTTGGCGGCCATGTCGAAGACTGCGGCATTGTCCTGGATCTCACGCAGGCCCTTATAGGAAGCATGCCGCAGGCTTCCGTCCCGCGTCCAGCCGCGGAACTCGATCTCAGCGATCAAGGTCGGCTGGGCGAACACCAGACGCTTGCCTTTAAGCGGCACCACCGGCTTGGTCGTCTTCAGCCGATCGAGCGTCTTCTTCAGATCATCCGCTTGCCTGCCGTTGAAGCCGGTTCCGACGGAACCGACATAGACCCAGTCGTAACCGCGCCGTCCGGCAAGCAGCAAGCTACCCAGGCCGCCACGGGCAGACTCCGATTGCTCGTAGCCGACGATCATGAAGCTCTCCGACTGCACGCATTTGATCTTGAGCCAGTCGCCGGTGCGCCCGCTGCGGTAGGGCCGATCCCGGTGCTTGGCGATGATGCCTTCCAAACCGATCTGGCAGGCGTGTTCGAGCAAGCTGTCGGCATCCAGCGTCAGTTCCTCGGACAGCCGAACGGTGCCGGCTTCTTCCGCCGGCACGACATCCTCGAGCAGGTGACGTCGCACCGACAGCTCTGTCCGTGTTAAATCGTGCCCGTCCAGATAAAGCAGGTCAAAGGCGTAGAGGATGGACTCGGTCGAGATGCGTTTTCCGCCACGGCCACCCAGCGAACGTTGCAGCGCCCCAAAGTCGGAGCGGCCTTGGTCGTCAAGCACGACAGCCTCTCCGTCCAGGATGGCGGTAGTTAAACCAAGTTTTTCAGCCGCATCCGCGATCGCCGGAAATCGGTGCGTCCAGTCGTGGCCGCCGCGGGTGATGATCCGAACGCTTTTCGGCTCGATGTGGATCGCCAACCGATAGCCGTCCCATTTTACCTCGTAAAGCCAGTCAGGCCCGACCGGCACTGTCGGTTTCAGGAGAGCAAGGCAAGGCTCGATGCGCGCCGGCATTTCGTCGAAGGGCAGGCTCGGCTGGTTCGCATCGCGTTTGCGGATCGGACGGGATTGGACGGAGGACGTCGATTCATCGAGCAGAGGGAGGGGTGGTCGGCGGGCGCGCAACATTGCTAATGCCTGCCTGACCGGTTTTCGGCATCCACGGACTTCCGCAGGGCATCCATGATATTGATGACGTTGTTCGGCGCCGCCGGTTCCGCCTTGTCCTTGTTCTTGGGCTTCGCCTTTGACGGCTTCTTCATCTGCTTCTTCTTCGCCTCGATGATGTCGAGAAGTTTGTCCTGGACCGGGTCGGAGACCATCTTCGGGTTCCAGTGCTGCGTCTGCTTCTTGATCAACTGCTGGACAAGCGGCATCATGTCGCCGTCGGCCGGCTCTTCGTCGACCCTTTCGAAATAGGTCTCGGGGTCACGGACCTCGTCGCCGTACCGCAGCGTCCAGAGCACGATACCCCTGCCGCGTGGCTCCAGCATGACAGCTCGCTCGCGGCGCGATATCACCAGCCGCGATATGCCGATCATGTTCTCGGCCGCCATCGCGTCGCGGATAACCGAAAATGCTTCCATGCCGACCGGATCGTCGGGCGAGAGATAATAGGGCGTGTCGAGCCAGATCCATCCGACACTGTCGCGTGGAGAGAAGACCTCGATATCGATCGTCTTGGTGCTGTCGAGCGCGACGTTTTCCAGCTCTTCGTCTTCGAGGATCACATACTCGTCCTCGCCGCGCTGATAACCCTTCACCTCGTCTTCGTCCTTCACCTCCTTGCCGGTGACGGCATCAACATAATGGCTGACGACGCGGTTCCGGGTTTCGCGGTTGAGGGTGTGGAAGCGGACCTTCTCGTTTTCCGAGGTCGCCGGCATCATCTGCACCGGGCAGGTGACGAGAGAGAGCTTGAGATAGCCTTTCCAGTAGGGGGGCAAAGCCATCTTGTCCTCCCGTCAGCTCGCACGACGCTGCGGTTGGCCGCCGGCCGCGCGGGATTTTGGAGCAGAAGCTCGTGCCGCCTTCTGTCTGCCCTTCCCAGCCTTGGCGCCGGCGACGGCGCGCTTCGTCTTGGCGGGGGCAGTCAAACCGGCGCTTTCGCGTAGCGCCTGCAGTAGGTCGCTGGGTTTGGACGCGGCCAGCGCTTTCTTCTTCGGTAGCGTACGGCCTTCGATCTTCGCCTTCACCAGCTCCGCGACCGCCTCTTCATAGCGATCGTCGAACTGCTTCGGATCGAATTCGCCCTTCTTGGTGTTGATGATATGCTTGGCGAGTTCAAGCATCTCGCCTTCGATCTTCAGGTCCGGCATCTCGTCGAAGGCTTTTTCCGAAGACCGGACCTCATAGTCGTAATTGAGGGTGGAGGCGATCAGACCTTTATCATGCGGGCGGATGAGGACGGTGCGCAGGCGACGGAAGAGCACGGTCTTGGCGATCGCCGCGACCTTGGCTTTTCTCATGCCGTCCCGGAGAAGCTTGTAGGCGTCGCCGCCCATCTTGTCTGGTGCGAGATAGTAGGACTTGTCGAAATAGACATCGTCGACTTCGTCACAGGGAATGAAGGCCTCGACCCTCAACGTCTTGTCGCTTTGAGGAATGGCGGCCGCCACCTCTTCCGGCTCGAGCACGACATAGCGGCCGTCCTCGATCTCGAACCCTTTGACCTGCTCGTCGCGCTCGACCGCATCGCCGGTTTCGCTGTCGACGAACTCGCGGCGGACGCGGTTGCCAGTCGCTTTGTTAATGGTGTGAAATGCGATCCGCTCCGACGTCGAGGCTGCCGTGTAGAGTGCCACCGGAAAGGCGACCTCTCCGAACTTGATGAAGCCTTTCCAATTCGCTCTCGGGGCAACCATGGTACTCGCACTCGCACGCAACCAATGCGAGTCAACCGAATCAGTGGTCGATTGTTCCGAGTCGAAACGAATCTAAATTCAAAGACTTACGGCGGCCGTGGCTCGCGTTCTGCGAGTCACGAACATGCTTTTGATTCGACGCATCTTTTTTGGTCGACATGCGTTTCTGATTTGCATGACAACCAGAAAGGATTGCGGCATGACCAAGAGAGATCTCATCGATACCGGCACCGACAAACGTTATGTCCGCCGAGACGAGAAGGGACAGTTCAAGGAAAGTGCCGACGTCGGCCGTTCCCTCTCGGCGGATCGTCGCCACAAGGCGAAACATGAAGCCAAGCCAGGTGAAGGCGATCGCGGCGATCGCCATAGTAGGAACTGAGAGGCGGTCGACCGGCCACGTGAAATGCGATGCGGAACCTTTGACTTAGCTTTTCCATCTGGCTAGCGTTCATCGCAGCCCATATAACCGAACCATTAGAACGGGACATTGACTCTTTGCCTCCTCTGACAGAAAAGCAGGTATCCAGATGAGGAAGATCCATGGCCGATGATGAAACTCAGACACCGCCGGATATAACGCCAACGGCTGAAGCTGAGCCAACGACCATAGCCGCTGCCAAAAGGGCTTCACGCGCGAGAAAGACAGGCGCCGCTAAGCCCCGTGCGGCAACATCCGCAGCGGCAAAATCGAAGAGACGCGGACTGACTGCTGAAGAAAAACAGCAGAAGATCGACCAGATCGAGGCGCAGGTTTCCGGTGGAGCCACGCTGAAGGATGCTGTCAAGACTGCGGGGATTTCCGACCAAACTTACTATCAGTGGAAGAAGGCCCTCATGCAGCCGGCTGTCCAGGATCTCACTGGAACAGCAGCCTCGGATGACGAAGAATGGGCCGAGTTCGTTGCGCTCGAGGAAGAAAACCGGCGGCTGAGAAAGCTTCTTTCCGAGAAGCTTCGAACAGAAAATGCCGAGCTCCGCAGGCGGCTTGGTTTGAAATGACGGAAGCCCGCATCGGCTTTGAACTTACGGCCATCCCTTTGGCCCTATCGGAACGAAACTAGCCCGATCATTCCCCCGATTTATTTAGTTCGAGTGGTTATAGATGAGAACTCCACGACGCAACTTCGTGGTTGAATATAAGACGAACCGTCGGCCAAAGGCGGGTCCAGCTTCAATCTGGGGCAACCTCGATTTGCAGGCCGTCGCGCGAGCGGTTGAAATAGACGGAGCTTTGCCTGCGATCGCACAAGAGGATGCGATCGCGGCGGAGACCCAGTCCAACGTCATCGAAGACGTTGGGCACGACGTCCTTAGCGGATCGACAACGCTTGCCGAAAACGCGCAGTCGCCCACCGATGCCGAAAGGATTAACATCGCCGAAAGTAGTTTGACAGAAGGTGAGCCGTCCCTCGCGCCAGCGGAAGAACCCAGACCTCGGCGCAGAGCCCGGAGATGGTCAGAACCCGTGGTAAATGTTGCCGATCAGAGTGGCGGCAAAGATCTGGCAAACTCTGAGGACGAACTCGCAGCTTTGGAGGCCGAGAACCGGCATCTGAAACATCTCCTGGGCGTGAGGCTACGCGAGGAGAACAAAAGACTCCACGCTATGCTGCGTCGGTTCGGCGGAAGCTCTTAAGGTTTCTCACGAGCTTTCCACCTAGATCAGGTTGTTCTGTCCGTCATCCGCCAAGCAATACGCACCTTGCCCAAAGTTTTGGAGAGCGCTAGCATTGGGTGCGCGGCCGTTTGCCTTCTGATGTTCATCTCAATCCCGACGATCTGGCTCTGCTGGAACGTGTTTTCGCCCAAGTCATACCCGAGCACGACACGCATCCCGACGAGCTCGCCATGCTCCTCGTATGCTTGTTTCAGGACGGGGTCCGCTCCGAGGCGGAGCTTCTGACCGCCGCGGAAAAGTGGTTTCGCTGATTTAGCTGAAGTCACATATCCTGCCGGTCTGGTAGAGGATGATCGGTTCGCTTTCCTCGCCAACGGCGGGATCCCCCTCACGCTTACAGACGACGACGCCGGCATGGAAGAGTGAGAGGTCACGAGCTTCTTCGACGGCGGAGACCTCATTGACCGCGGGACGAGGATTGAACGCCCTGATCGGTTGATCCAGGGTGTCAAGATCGAAGGCGAGCACAAAAACGACGTGAAGGCTCCTGGCATCGGCTTGCCTCAGGGCGATCCTCTCTGAGTTCGGTCGATATCTTGCTCCAGACCCTTCTTCAGCTTGGAACGGGTGTCAGTTTCGAGCTTCTCTTTCACACGCGCGATCTCGTCGTCGGCTACGTCGATCGGCTTGCCGCTGTCGTCCGGCAAGCCCTCGCCCGATTGGGCAATCGTTTCATCCTTGGGGCGGTCGTTCAGACCGTTGGTGATCTTGGACATGGCGTTCTCCCTTCGGAAGGAGAACTGGCAGGTTGGCCATTTGTGCCCGCACGTGGGGAAAAGAACCTGCTCCGAGGAGATATGGAAGGCGTGCCGCTCTTCAGAAGCGGTTCGGGGGCGGTGGTGGATGTGAAGAGAGGAAGAGGAGGGAAGGGAGATTTCGTGACGGATTGAGAGGGTTGGAGAGAGGCTCCGGCCGGTCCGTCATGGAGAAACGACATGGCTCAGGCCACATCGAAAATCACCCTCAGTGCAGCCCGGGATATTCCCTTCAACAAGCTCGTGCTCAGCCAGTTGAACGTCCGCAAGATCAAGGCGGGCGTCTCGATCGAGGATCTGGCGGAAGACATCGCCCATCGCGGGCTGCTGACCAGCCTCAACGTCCGCCCCGAACTCGACGGCGATGGCAACGAGACGGGCATTTACCGCATCCCCGCTGGCGGTCGCCGCTATCGAGCCCTTGAGCGGCTGGTTGCGCAGAAGCGGCTGGCAAAAACCGCCGGCGTTCCCTGCATCGTCAGCAAGGGCGAAACGCTGGAAGTCGAGGACTCGCTCGCCGAAAACGTCCAGCGCGTGCCCTTGCATCCGCTCGATCAGTTCCGCGCTTTCCAGACCTTGCGCGAGCAGGGGCTCGGTGAGGAGGAGATCGCAGCACGCTTCTTCGTCTCGGTTGCGACAGTCAGGCAGCGGCTGCGGTTGGCGTCCGTGTCGCCCCGGCTTCTCGATCTTTATGCCGAGGACGAGATGACGCTCGAACAGATCATGGCGTTTTCGATCACCAACGACCATGTTCGCCAGGAGCAAGTCTGGGACACGATCTCGCGCTCGCATAGCCGCGAGCCCTATTACATCCGCCGGCTGCTGACCGAAACTGCAATCCGCGCCAGCGATCGGCGTGCCGTCTATGTCGGCATCGAGGCTTACGAAGCTGCGGGCGGTGTAACCATGCGCGACCTGTTCGACCAGGATCACGGTGGCTGGCTGCAGGATCCGGCGCTGCTTGAGCAGCTTGTGATGGAAAAGCTCAAGGCTGACGCCGAAGAAATCCAGACGACTGAAGGCTGGAAATGGGTCGAAGCGGCCTTCGATTTTCCCTACGGCCACACGTCCGGCCTGCGCCGCTTCTACGGCGAGCAGGCCGAAATGACGGAAGACGAACTGGCCCGCTATGACGCCACCCGCGCCGAATACGACAAGCTCGACGCGGAATATGCGGAGGCGAGCGAGTACTCGGAGGCGACCGAACAGAAGCTGGAGGAGCTCGGTGCCGAGCTCGACCGGCTCAACGACCGGCCATACATGTTCGATCCAGAGGAGATGGCCCGAGGTGGGGCCTTCATCTCGCTCGGCGTGGGTGGCGAGCTCAAGATCGAGCGAGGCTTCGTGCGGCCCGAGGATGAACCGAAGGATGAGACCGATCCCTCGGCTGATGCCGGCGATGGTGCCGATCATGGCAGTGATCTTCCGGCAACCGGGATCGCCAGCGGCGAGGACACCCAACCGGACGACGAGGACGAAACCATTAAACCGCTTCCCGACCGCCTGGTTCTCGACCTCACGGCGGCGCGCACGGTCGCTTTGCGCAATGCCTTGGCCAACGATCCCGTCATCGCCTTTGTCGCTGTCTTGCACGCCTTCGTCCTGAAGACCTTCTACGTCTACGGATCGGACTCGTGCCTGGAGGTGACGGTGCAGAGCGCTCGCTTCAGCCAGACGCCCGGGCTCGGCGATACGGTCTGGGCGAAGGAGATCGATCAGCGACATGAAGCCTGGGGCCAGGATCTCCCCAAAGATCCGAACGTTCTCTGGGATTTCCTGATCAAGCTCGACGGTGTCAGCCGGCAGGCGCTGTTTGCCCATTGCGCCTCGCTGTCGGTCAACGCGGTGATCGAGCCCTGGAACAAGCGGACCCGGGCGATCGCCCACGCCGATCAGCTTGCCCGCTCGATCGGCTTCGACATGGTGGAAGCCGGCTGGACGCCGACCGCCGACAACTATCTCGGCCGCGTCACCAAGACGCGCATCCTGCAGGCGGTCCGAGAAGCCAAGGGTGACCAGGCGGTGGAGCTGATCGGCCATCTCAAGAAGACCGACATGGCGCGCGAGGCCGAGCGGCTTATGACAGGCTGCGGCTGGTTGCCTGAACCGCTTCGGACGACGAGCGACGAGGGCGTCAACGAACGCGGCGCTGTCGCCGATGACGGCTCCGTCGGATCCGATGAGAGCGAGACCGCCTCGGAACTCTCCGACATGCCGGCCTTCCTGCGCGACGAGTCGGAAACGTCAGACGATGATGCCGGCGACACCGAAGGTGAAATCGACGGCGAGCATCTCGCCGCCGCCGAATAGGTTCACCAGCATCACATCAGCTTGACCCGATCGCTGTTGCGGTCGGGTCTTCTTGCAAACAGCCCGGCCACCGTGCCGGGTTTTTCCGTTTCAGGAGGTACCCATGCCTGACTTCACTATCGAGACCACCTACCATCTGCCGATCTTCCGGCGCCGCACTTACGCGGCCGATACATTGGACGCGGCCTGCCGTGCCGCCATCGAAGATGACAGTTGGGATATCGCCGAGAAGGACTTCGATTCCTCCGGTCCAGTTCATGTCACCGGTATCTGGGATGGTGCACATGCGGCCTATGCAGGTCCGCCGGTTCAGATCCCGCAGCAATTCGACGAACCTGTCCAGCGCCGGGCGCGTCATTTCGAGATCTTGCTCGGGTTGTTGAAGATCCTGTTCGATGACGTCCGTGCGGCCCGGCCACCATCGGACGATTGGCTCGCCCGATCTGCCTGGGCGATTGCCCGAGGAGAAGCCATTCTCGCCGGAGAACCGGATCCCGAAGACCCGGTCGATCTACCCAAGCCTTCGCACGTCCTGATCAGGCTACAGGAGGAAGGTGTGCGTGACGCAATCGCGGCAGTGCTCGAGGTGGACCCGAGTTTTCGGGATCTAACACCCGAGGCCGTGATCGACGACGAGGTCCATGCCGCGTGCGTTTCCATCGCCACCACGATGGATTTTACCGATGTGGTAGGACGCGCCGAATTCCAGGCCGCGCTCTCGGCGATTAGGTCCGCGCACCGCCGGCTAACGTCCGATTGATCCTTCTTCTTTCCCAGACATCCCTCAACCTCGCCCGGCCGCCGCGCCGGGTTCTCGTTGTCAAGGAGACATTCAATGAGCACTCCTGCTTCCACCACTCAAACCGTTGCTTCCGGTTTTAAGGTCGACATCTCGCGCGGCGAGCGGATCGGCCGCGTTTCGTCCGAATGGTTCTCGCGACCCGACGACGAACGCTTCCTGTCACTCACCGATCTCTATGATACCGTTCGATCCCGCGCTGAGCGCGCCCATGCTCGAACGATCGAAAGTGCTGCGATCCGTGTCGAAGCAACGCGCGACAATGCGGAGCGGCTTGAGCTTCTCGTTCCAGGTCAGCGTCAAGCGATCGCACCGACGCACTGGAGCTACGGCCAGCTTTGCAGCCTGGTTGGCGCACCGGCCACCTATATGCGGCAACTGCCGGCGCCGCTTGCAGCGATCAACCTGCAGCATGGCCTGCTCAATCACCGTGCCGAGCTGGTAAAAACGCTCGAGATGGACGATGGCCGACTGAAACTGCGCGCAGTGACGGGACCCGAATACGGCCGCATCTGGGACCATGAACTGGTCTCAGCGGTGATGAAGATCGCCGGCAATGGGACCGGTGACACGATGTGGAAAGTGCCGGGCGTCCTGGACTGGGCGACGATGACGCACAACCCGTTTGTCGACATCACAAAGGACACGACGACACTTTATGCCAGCGACCGTGATGTCTTCCTATTCCTGGTCGATGATACCCACCCGATCGAAGCAGGGCGACTGCCGAACGGCGAGCCCGACCTCTATTTCCGGGGCTTCTATGCCTGGAACTCGGAGGTAGGCTCGAAGACACTCGGCATCGCCTCCTTTTATCTCCGCGCGGTCTGCGCCAATCGAAATTTGTGGGGCACGGAAAACTTCGAGGAGATCACCATCCGCCATTCGAAGTTCGCCGCCCAGCGCTTTGCGCATGAGGCAGCACCCGCGCTGACCAGCTTTGCCAATTCGTCGCCCGCTCCGTTCATCGCCGGAATCAAGGCGGCGCGCGAGCGGATCGTCGCGCGCAAGGACGATGAGCGCGAAACCTTCCTGCGTCGGCGCGGCTTCTCGAAAGGCGAGACCGGCAAGGTGATCGAAATGGTTTTGTCGGAGGAGGGGAGGCCGCCGGAATCGATCTTCGATTTCGTACAGGGCGTCACCGCGCTGGCGCGCACCAAGACCAACCAGGACATGCGTCTCGAACTCGAAGGCAAGGCGAAGAAGCTGCTGGAGAGCGCCTCCTGACATGTTCATGCGCGCCTGGCTCAGACCCGGCCGCGCCCACAAACCCCATCGCAGTCATCCCAGAGCCCGGTCAAGCACCGGGCTTCCTTTTGTCTGGAGAACTCCAATGCCTATTCCCGATCATGCCCGCGCAAACTTCGACACGCTGCTGCGCGCCGCAGCCGATGCCAATCTTGTTCTCATGGAATGCCTCGATGCCGCTACACGCGAGCCGCGTTACGTGCTCTGCGCCGTCGGCCGCAGTGACGGCGAATACGTCTTCACGCCATTCGGCCATCTCGCCGACGGCAATCCTTACGACGCGTATCTGCCGCCCGATCCAAAGGATCCCGCTGGCTTCATCGTAGGCCCGACGATCTAGGCGCCGACGATCGCCGGCAGACTTCAATCTGCGATCACTTTCCACACCCTCACGCCGCAAGTTCTCCTCCTCCCGAAATTCGGAAGAGGGCACTTGGGCAGACCCATTCCCCCTTTCTTTCGGAGCCTCGACCGATGAATATCATCTCGCATTCTCAAACTGTTCCCACCTCTCCACGTCTTGAGACCAAAACCCGCGCTGAAGCACTTATAGATGCTGCCGGCCAGATCACGTTGCTTCTGGAGCAAGGTAAAGTCGTCACTACAACTGACCTGCGACAGATCATGATCGAGGCCTTCGGCGGCAGCGACGCCGAGGGCCTCTGGCTCTGGAAGGATGCCTACGAAGCGACCGAAATCGCCCAGGTCTTGTTTCTGCGCAAATTCCGCGCGGTCGTATCCCGAACCCAGTCTCCCCAATCGACGCTCGCGATGCTGACAAAAGTGGCAAACCTGGTGCCTATCCATGGCCGACGGTCCGAGGAGAGCCAGGCCCTGCAGCAATTCTCGACTCCGATCCCTCTTGCCTACGTCGCATCTCGTGCTGCCTGCATCACGGCTGCTGACACGGTTCTCGAACCGTCGGCTGGAACCGGCCTCCTGGCGATCTTTGCGCAACTCGCAGGCGCCCGGCTGGCGCTTAACGAATATGCGGCTGTCCGGCACTCGCTGCTGCAGCGGCTTTTCCCCGGCGTTCCGATATCGCAACACGATGCCGCGCATATCGACGATTACCTCGACCGTTCCATTCGACCGAGCGTGGTGCTCATGAACCCACCATTTTCTGCGGGCATTCATGTCGAAGGTCGCGTCGCCGACGCCGCTTGGCGGCATCTGTCCTCCGCATTCGCTCGTCTGGCCCCCGGCGGCCGGCTCGTCGCGATCACTGGCGCGAGCATTTCTCCCGACAATCCGGGATGGCGCGACGATTTCGTTCGGCTGCAGGGGCAGGGCACGGTGCTGTTCACCGCGGCGATCGACCGCAGCATCTACGCCAGACATGGAACGACGATGGAAACGCGTCTGATCGTGATCGACAAGATCCCGCCAGGTGATCCTTCGAAACTGGTGACCTCGACTGGCACAGCGCACGATCTGGAAACGCTGCTCACGTGGATCACTGGTCTTCCACCACGCTCGCACGCGACGGCGCCGGACTCCAACGGTATCCTGCGCGCGGTCACGATGCGTCCGGCAGCGGTTGCCACACCGTCGCATCGCCCCGCAGTCGGCGGACAGACACAGCCCGCAGCAATCGTCCGTTCGATACCTGTTGATGATGAGATCATTGAACTCTCCTACGAGTTGAGGGACGCTCAGCCGAAGGATGAGGCCAACGCTGCTGACGGCATCTACGAGCCCTACCGGCTGCAGTCGATCCACATCCCCGACGCGAAGCCGCATCCCGACAGGCTGGTCGAATCTGTTGCGATGGCATCTGTGGCTCCGCCAAAGCCATGCTATCGTCCACATCTGCCGAAGCGCATCGTCACCAGCGGCGATCTTTCTGACGCCCAGCTCGAAAGCGTCATCTATGCCGGCGAAGCTCATTCCGGCTATCTTGCCGGCCACTGGAGCATCGATGCCTCTTTCGACAATCTCAAGGCGGTCGCATCCGATGCAGAACATGCCGTTCGCTTCCGTCGTGGCTGGTTCCTAGGCGACGGAACAGGCGCCGGCAAGGGTCGCCAGGCCGCCGGGATCATTCTCGACAACTGGCTGAAGGGTCGCCGTCGGCATGTCTGGATATCAAAATCCGACAAGCTGATCGAGGACGCCCAGCGCGACTGGAGCGCGCTGGGTCAAGAGAAGCTCCTGGTCACACCTCTGTCCCGTTTTCGACAGGGAAAGCCGATCAAGCTGGAAGAAGGTATTCTCTTCACGACCTTTGCAACGCTGCGCAGCGATGAGCGCGAGGGCAAGCGGTCACGGGTCCAGCAGATTGTCGATTGGTTAGGTCAAGAGGCGGGAAGCGGCGAGGCCGCGACCAGGGATCCAAAGAGCTTCGATGGTGTCATCGTCTTCGATGAAGGCCATGCCATGGCCAATGCCGCCGGTGGCAAAACCGAGCGCGGCGACAAAGCGGCGTCACAGCAGGGCAGGGCCGGTCTTCGCCTGCAGCGCGCTCTGCCGGATGCTCGTGTCGTCTACGTCTCGGCGACCGGCGCATCGGAAGTCGAATCCCTTGCCTATGCCGAGCGCCTCGGTCTCTGGGGCAGCAGCGACTTTCCCTTTCCCACACGCTCCGAGTTCATTGCCGCGATCAAGGACGGCGGTGTTGCCGCGATGGAAGTGCTGGCCCGCGACTTGAAGGCAATGGGTCTCTACGCGTCGCGTTTGCTCTCCTTCGAAGGTGTCGAATACGAAATTCTCGAACACGAGCTCACCGAGGAACAGGTCCGGATCTACGACTCCTATGCCGAGGCGTTCCAGGTCATCCACAACCATCTCGACGCAGCGATGGAGGCTTCCGGTATAACCGGCAAGACCGGAACGTTGAACAAAAATGCCAAGGCCGCCGCCCGCTCGGCCTTCGAAAGCTCCAAGCAGCGCTTCTTCAATCATCTCCTGACCTCGATGAAGACGCCGGCTCTTCTCAAAGCGACTGCAGCAGACCTGGAGGACGGTCATGCCGCCATCGTCCAGCTCGTCTCGACGGGGGCAGCGCTGACCGAGCGCCGGCTAGCACAGATCCCGACCGAGGAATGGGGCGATCTGCAGGTCGACGTGACGCCGCGGGAATATGTCATCGATTACCTCATGCATTCCTTCCCGGCGCAGCTCTTCGAGGAATTTTCCGACGCCGACGGCAATCTCAGTTCCCGACCGGTTCATGACGCGAACGGCAACCCTGTCATCTGCCGGGAGGCAGAACGCCGACGTGACGAGCTGATCGAAACTTTGGGCAGCCTGCCGGCGATCCCGACGGCGCTCGACCAGATCGTCCAGCACTTCGGAACCGGGAAGGTGGCTGAGATCACCGGCCGCTTGCGTCGCGTCGTTCGCCGCGAGGATAGCACCTCTATCGCGCGCTATGCGGTACAGAACCGGCCGGGCAGCGCCAATCTCGACGAAGCCCGCGCCTTCATGGACGACGAGAAAGGCATTCTCGTCTTCAGTGACGCGGGCGGCACAGGACGATCCTATCATGCCGATCTCGCTGCCAAAAATCAGCGCCTGCGCTTGCATAACCTTCTGGAAGCCGGATGGCGCGCCGACGTGGCGATCCAGGGCCTCGGGCGCAGTCATCGCACCAACCAGAAGCAGCCGCCGCGCTTCCGGATGATCGCCACCAACGTCAAGGCGGAAAGGCGCTTCCTCTCGACCATCGCCCGGCGTCTCGACACGCTCGGCGCCATCACCCGTGGTCAACGCCAGACCGGCGGGCAGGGCATGTTCCGGTCCGAAGACAATCTCGAATCGCAATATGCCCGCGACGCGCTGCGGCAATTCTACGGACTGCTGCATGCCGGCAGGATCGAAGGCTGCTCGCTCGACAGATTCGAAAACATCACCGGCCTGTCGCTGACGTCGGAAGAGGGCGGATTGAAGGATGAGCTGCCGCCGATCCAGACCTTCCTCAATCGCATGCTGGCACTGACGATCGCCATGCAGAACGTGCTGTTCGAAGCCTTCGAGCAACTGCTCGCCGCCCGCATCGAGGGTGCGATCGCCGCCGGGATCTATGACAAGGGCCTGGAGACGATCACCGCCGACAGCATGACGGTCACCGAGCGCCGGCTGATTTACACCCATCCCGTCACCGGCGCGCAGTCGCACTTGCTGACGATCGAACGCCGGGATCGCAATGCACCGATGCGGTTCGAGGAGGTTCAAAGCCTCGTCGGGCAGGATCCACGCGCCAGGCTGATGATCAACGGCAAGTCGGGCCGGCCGGCGGTGATGGTCCCGACGCGCTCGATCATGCTGGACGACGGCTCTATTCAGCCGCGCGTGTCGCTGATCCGGCCGATGGACGAGCTGCGCTTCGAAGTCCGGCAGCTCGAAGAGACCAACTGGGAGGAGACTGACGAACAAGCATTCGGCCTCGCGTGGAATACCGAGGTCACGGCGGTGCCGGAATTTTCGACATCGACGATGCACATCGTCAGCGGGTTGTTGCTGCCGATCTGGAAATTGCTGCCGCAGGATTTCTGCCGGGTGCGGCGGCTGCAGACCGATGACGGCGAGCGGATCGTCGGCCGGGTCATCGCGCCGGATCGGCTCGCCGGTCTTTGCCGCAACTTCGGGATCGATCAGAGGCAAGTGCTGAGCGCCGACCAGGCTTGGGCATCGTTGGTCGACGGATCCTCTATCGTCGGCCTCGTCGGCGACATGACGCTGCGCCGCGTGCGCGTCATGAACGAATACCGCGTCGAACTGACCGGCTTCACGGATGGCATGCGCGACTGGTTGCGCTCGATGGGATTGTTCTCCGAGATGATCAATTGGAAGCTGCGCTTTTTCATGCCTGTCACAGATGAGGGTGCGGCGATCCTGTCGAAGCTCATTGAGCGTCATCGCCTCGTCGATGTCGCGCGCAGGTCATGAGGGAGGTCTGCCATGCTTTCCGCCTCTGATCTGGCGGACCGTCTCGCGCAGGACGCGGAGGCGGTCTGCCGCCACTATCTTCCCGCCGGCCGTCGGGCCGGCAATTACTGGTTGGTCGGCGATGTCGACAACAACAAGGGCCAGTCTCTTTACGTGCATCTGACCGGCCCGCGCGCCGGCCGATGGACCGACGCGGCGACCGGTCAGTTTGGGGACCTGCTCGATCTCGTCCGCGAGACCTGTGGCCTCGTGGACTTCCGGGACGTTGCCGACGAGGCGCGTCATTTCCTGAGCCTGCCCCAACCCGAACCGGTGTCGGACCTCAGGGGCGACGTAAGTGACGCCTCTCCGGTCGAGCGGCCGGCGACAGAGCGGGCACGACGGCTGTTTCGAATAACGCAGCCGTTGGCGGGTACGCTCGCCGACATCTATCTGCGCGAACGCGGCATTCTGCGGGCGTCCGCCCATGGGGCGATCCGTTTCCACCCGTCGTGCTACTATCGCGATCGCGTCACCGGCCGGACGAGCAGCTATCCGGCGCTTATTGCCGCTGTCACCAACGACGCCGGAGCGATCACCGGCGTCCACCGCACGTATTTGTCCTCGGGGCTCGACCCGAACGGAGTCGGCAAGGCCAAGCTGGACGATCCCCGCCGTGCGCTCGGCGGACTGCTCGGCAATGGCGTTCGCTTCCGCTTTCCGGTGGATGCACCTATCCCGGTGATCGCAGCAGGCGAGGGTCTCGAAACCATGCTGTCCCTCTCACACGTGATGCCCGGCATGCCGATAGTGGCCGCTCTGACGGCCAATCACCTTGCGGCCTTCCGATTCCCGTCCGGATGCCAGCGCCTCTACATCGCCGCCGACGCGGATGCGGCTGGCCGGCATGGGATCGAGGGATTGAGCCGCAGGGCACAGGAGGAGGGAATCCTGCCGCTGGTGCTGTCGCCCGAGCTTGGCGACTTCAACGAGGATCTGCGTTGGCTGGGTCCGGACCGGCTGACCGCAAGCCTCAAGGCTCAACTCACTCCGGAAGACGCGATGGCCTTCTTGCCCGCCTGAAGCTGGGCGCAAAGGCTGGGGGAGGGCTGGCTGCGGCACTGGCGAAGGGCGGTCCATTGGTCTCATTCCGGATTGGCGCGCGCCCGCGGGCCTGCCGAGAGGCGACCCTTACCACGCGGGCCTCCGGGCCTTCAGCGGGTCGGGCGGGTTTCTTCCCCTACCGGGCCATCGCATCGGCTCCTCCGAAAACCGGTTCCCACTTTTCGGGCCGATGCGATGGCCCGTCATTCCTCGCGAACCAAGAAACCCTCCCTCAGCCGCCCGGCGCTTCGCTGGGCCGCTGCGCTTCGCTTGCGGTTCCGGCCTCGGCCCGCGTGACCGGGTTCGCCGTCAGGCCGCGAGAGGCGCGGCCCACGAAACGGAGACCATCATGGACCTTATCCTTCCCCCCGACGACGGCTTGGAGCCCAACCACGCGTCCTCCCCGACCGACCGCTTCATCTACGAAATGCAGGTCTTCGGCTATCGTCCCTTCCAGGACGAGCCCGACCCGCGGCCATTGCCGGAGGAACCGCAAGTCCAATCTGGCATCACCGCGATCTTCGACGCCTTCGCGGAAATGCTCGGCGACACTCGGCTGGAACCCGATCTCGAAGACCTGTTCTGGTCGATTCCTAATCTCTTCCATCGCGCCGGCGAGCGCATCCAGCGCGAACTCGATCGCAACGAGGAAGCGCAGCGCACCGGCCAGCGCGAACAGGACGGCTCGGAGGTGAAGAGCGTCGAACTCGAACGCCTCATCGCCGAGGGCATCACGCTCCTGGAGCGCAGAAATAGCTTCGAGTTCATGCGCGACTACGCGGCCGACCTGTTCGAGGCGCAGACCGGTTCATTCTGGCGGCCACGCACCGGCTCCAAAGTCAACCATGCCAACATGACGGCGGCGATGATCGACAGCCGTGACTTCCTCTCCGCTCGCCGCCGCACCGAGACCGAGGTGATGATCCCTGCCGGCACGAAGATCGCGTTCGCCGGCGGCATGGACTACAACGATCACGAGCGGATCTGGGCGAAGCTCGATCAGGCGCATGCGAAGCATCCTGACATGGTGCTGCTGCACGGCGGCTCGCCGAAGGGCGCCGAACGGATTGCTGCATGCTGGGCGGAAGCCCGCAAGGTGACGCAGATCATCTTCAAGCCCAACTGGACCAGGCATGCCAAGGCCGCCCCCTTCCGGCGCAACGACGAGATGCTGTCGGTCATGCCCGTCGGATTGATCGTTTTTCCCGGAAACGGCATCACCGGTAATCTTGCCGACAAGGCGCGTCGCCTCGGCATCCCGGTCTGGCAGGCTTCAGGAGAGGGCGCATGAGCGCCGTCTTCCCGGATACATGGAAAAGATGGAAAACATGGGAAAAATGGATTATATGGGAATCGAAGTGGAGATCTTTGCGATGAAGCAGTTCACGACAGGCGACTTGAACAAGCAGATCGGCGATATTACCGACGCGGCAAGCCGCGAACCGGTCATGCTCACCCGCCACAAGAAACCCCGCTTTGTGCTGATGAGTTACGAGCACTACGAGCGCATGCGCACGGGCGGCGACCCCCGCCGCGCCTATCATGTCTCCGATATGCCCGCCGAGCATGCGGAACTGTTCGACGAGGCGATCGATCGGCTGGCGCGCGGCGAAGGCTACGACGATGAGCCATGAATTCCGGCCCGGCGAAGTCATCTCCTATCCATATCTCTGGGCCTGGCAGCAGCAGCGCGGCGAGACCGAAGGCCGAAAACAGCGCCCGGTCTGCGTCGTCATCGCCATCCGAAGTGCCTCCGACGGGAACACGCACCTTGCCCTTCTCGGCGTCACCACGCAGCCGCCGCAGACGGGCCGGGCCGCTCTGGAGATCCCGGAGATCGAGCGCAAGCGCGCGGGCTTAAGCGATCTGAAGCAGTGCTGGATCATGGCCGACGAATACAATTACGACATCGTCGAACGCTCCTGGTACCTCGAGCCGGACCAGGACATTCTTGGCCGCTTCAGCAAATCCTTCATGGTGAAGATCGCCAGACTGTTTGCAGAGGCGCGCGGCCGAACAGGCCGGGTCAACCGCCTCGATTGAGCGGCGATCGAAACGGTTGTCATCCGGCACATCTCCGGCGACTGCATCGTCGAAGGCCGCCCTCACGAGGCAACTCTCCGACTGCCAGGTGTTTTCGGCTGGTCTCATTTTTCTGACCATCGCCGAGGCGGGAGCGACGCCCGGCAATCAAACCGGTGTTGTGACCTCACTTCAACCGAGCTGTAGTCGCGCCACAGCGTACGGCAATTCGAGCGCCACACCGACCGAAGCCATTTCTGCCAATGACGATGGGAGCAGGACGGTGCTGATCCCTTGCATCGCGTCCGATGTTTGGCGGCCAGCGTCCGCTGACCCGAACACTACCGACGCAAGTGACGAGCGCGGCACTCGGCCGGTCCGCAAAGGGCAACCACGGCGAGGTCTCCTGCTGACGTCGCGATCAAGGACCATTCCCGTTCTTTATGTCGCCTTTCTAATGGACCGGCCGCGATCAGCGTCAACCCGCAAGGGGTTCCCCTTCGCTACGCTGCGGTGACGCCTGCGGCGCGGCCCCTTCTTCGGGCGCCATCGGGAATGGTCCCGATGCAACGAAGGAGACAATCCCATGGCTACCACGATCGCAACCCTCACCGAAAAAACCGACGGCACTCTCGAAGGGGTCTTCGCCACCATCCGGGTCAACGCCCCGATCGCCCTCATCCCCAACGCCAGCAAGGCGAGCGAAGAAGCCCCGGACTACCGCATCATCCATCGCAAGACCGGCTTTGAGATCGGCGCGGGCTGGAACCGCATCTCCCGCCAGACCGGCGAAGAATACATCTCCACGAAGCTCGAAGCGCCCGAAATCGGCGTGATCTTCGGCAACGTCGCCCCAGCACCCGGCGGCGAGCCCGGCAAGAAGGTCATCCTCTGGAACAGCCCGGCCTGAACCGGACCGCCGGCTCCTAACTCGGGGCCGGCGTCTCTTTGATGCCGTTATTACCAGAACACGAAGCCCGGCCTCTCTCGGTGAGAGCCGGGCTTTCTTTTTTGCTGCTAGTGTCGCCTTACTTGTTCAACGCATCTTTGAGCGCTTTGGCCGGCGTGAATGCCAGTTTTTTCGCGGCGGCGACCTTGATCGTTGCCCCAGTTGCCGGGTTGCGCGCTTCGCGCGCCGGCGTTTCCTTCACCTTGAACTTGCCGAAGCCGGGCAAGCTAGTCTCGTTGCCGGCGACCGCGGTTTCGGTGATCGAGGCGATGACGGCCTCGACGATGGCCTTTCCCTGCGCCTTCGTCAGGCTGTGCTCGGTGGCGATCTTGTCGGCGATTTCGTTGGTAGTGGTCATTGGAAGTCTCCCGCATGGTGAGTGATCTGGATTCCCTGCCACCGGTGAATTCCGTTGTCATCGACGTGTCCGGCAAAAACTGTCTCCCCGCCTGGATTTCCACAGCTACCAGGCTTTGCGGCTCATCCTTTCCGATGAAATCCGGAGCCGAAAGCTGCGCTGAGCATGCTGCTGCGTCTGGGTGCCATACGGAGAGGGAATGTCTGCTCAGTCCGTCCGATCCTGCCATGACGGCATGGAGGTCTCAAGGACGAGCGGTGCCCCCAATTTTGTCTCCGCTCCGGTTCCCTCCGCTCCAACAAATCGGCTCCCCCACTCGCCGCCTCCGGCGGTCGCCTTCAGCGATCCTTGACCCCTCCATCCCGTCATGACCGGGCGCGTCGTCTTTCACAAACGTCAAGGAGATAACGACGATGCTGCTCGAACAACACATTGAAGAACTTCGGCTGGAACTGTGCGACGCAATCGGTCCGGTCGAGCGTCGTGAGATCGAAGTCGAACTGGAAATGGCATGCGCCGAGCTTGCCGTGATCATCGCTGAACAGGAGGGTGCGGTCGACGCCGAGCCGCCTTTCTGAGGCGGCTTTTCGTCTTCGCTATCGTCGCTCGCATCACGCCTCAAGGGCTGTCGCTGGCCTCCGTGCCGCGATAACCGCGTCGCCTCTTGGTTTTCTCCAGACGCGCCATCGCATCTTCGGCTGCTCGGCTCTCGTCGAACGTTTCCATTTTCTCCTGGCCATTTGTGCCGATCCGCCCCCAATGCCGGATCAGCGAGGCGCCGCCGAACAGCGTCGGCTGAACCGACAGGCAATAATAGCGCCGCATGTTCTGCGATGGATTGATGCGGCGGAGATGGAGGGGTTTCTTGTCAGATGTCGTCGTCATGTGCGGATTTTCACCGCTCCGGCAAGCATCGTCCAACGACTTATCTGAATCGGTCGGCTACGACCGATTCACACGGTTGATGCTTCAGCCACAGCAGGGATGGCGTACCGTCGCGCTAATCTCTCGGCGATGAGCGTTTCCCCATCGACGTGCCGTTGTGCTTCACGGTTTGCGATTACTTTGTTCACCAAAGGAGATCGGGCGGGCCGCCTGTGGCGGACAGCTCTATGCGTGCGCTCACCGAATCCCTGAAGGGCTTCGGCCTTGGGTGACGATCCTCCCGCAGTCCTTGGTACCGGGCGAGAATCTTTGGCCGCTTTTACGTGAGGTGATGCCGGCAAGGCCGGCTGGCCGCCGGAAGCGGACACGGCGCCTGGCGGCGCCGTGGTTTGCTTCTTCTCTGACTGTCGGATTGTGCACCCGCCACTCCGGCGTCAAGGACGAGCGGTTCCCCCAATTTTCAGCCGGCGCCCAAGGGACGGCGCCAGAAAATCGGCTCCCCCGCTCGCCGCGGAGCGGCCGCGTGCCGCGGTCCCTGACCCCTCGCGTCTACGGTGCGGCCCTCCTTTCGTCAGATACGAAAGGAGATGGCATGAAAGAGGCCGCGGCCGTTGAGAGAACGGATCACTGACATGCAGGTGAAGATCGAGGGACAGTCACACTTCCGGCCTTTGGGCTTACCTTATTGGGGTTTTGCAGATCTCAACA
>NZ_JBEAAL010000035.1:0-53256 GCF_040066075.1 Neorhizobium phenanthreniclasticum | reverse complement strand
CGGATAGCGACCTGGCAGCCAGCAGACGTCGCAATCGGTAGAAGGAGCCTCGTCGGCCAATGGTGAGAATGGCACCACCTCTGCGCCGGCTTCACGCCAGCCGCGCATCAGGTGTGGATAGAGAAAGGTGAAGGCAGCATCCCGCGCCAGCGCGATGCGCTGTCCGGGCGGCGGCAGCGCCTTTGCTGGCGAACCAGGCGGGATGTCGAAGGGTTCTGCGGCAGCGTAAATCGCATCGAGATCGAGGGAGGCTTCCATGGCATCGGCAAGCCGTTCGATATGTGCATCCATTTCAGGGTGTTCGCTCGCCTGCACGAGGCCGAGATGCCGTTCCGGCAGGATCAATGTCGGATCGCGCAGGATCGTGCCGACAACCGGCAGGCCGATTGCCTCGATCGCATCGCCGGAGAGCTTCCTGTGCCGCTCGCTGCCGGCACGGTTCAGAATGCAGGCGGCGATCTTCACCTGCGGATCGTAGTGCGTGAAACCATAAGCGATGGCTGCGGCAGTCTGCGACTGGCCGGAGACGTCCAGTACCAGCAGGACCGGCAGACCGAAGAGACGGGCGAGATCGGAAGCCGCGCCGGAGCGGTTTTTCTCGCTAACGATACCGTCGAAAAGGCCCATGGCGCTTTCGATCAACAGCAGTTCCGCATCATCCGCCTGTTGCCGCGCGAGATACCGAAGGAGATCCGGTGCCATGGCCCAGCTATCGAGGTTGAGGCCGGGCACATGAGTTGCAGCCTCATGAAAGCCGGGATCGATATAATCCGGTCCCGTTTTGATGCCGCGCACTTTCACGCCACGGCGGGCAAAGGCGCGCAGCAGGCCGATCGTGACGCTGGTCTTGCCGGAACCAGAGCGCGGCGCGCCGATGATGAGTGCGCGGGCAGTCATCGGTGCTGACCTGAAAGGGCTGTCTGCATCGAGACGATCCTACCGATGACGATCAAAGCCGGTGCGGCAAAGTTCTGGCGCTCAATCTCAGCCTCGACCGTGGCGAGCGTCGCGATCATCGAGCGTTCCCCCGGCATGGTGGCGGCCATCAGCACAGCCACCGGCGTTTCGGATGGCAGACCGCCCTCCATCAGCAGCTGCGCAATCGTGCCGATCGCGCTCACTCCCATATAGACGACGATCGGTTCGCCGGTTTTCGCCAGCGCTTTCCAGTCCAGGTCACCTGGGGTGCCGGCTGCATGTCCTGTAGCAAGCGTGATCGCGCGGCTGATGCCGCGCATGGTGGCGGGGATATTGGCCGCTGCCAGTGCGGCGAGCGCCGAGGTCATGCCGGGCAGGATACGGAAAGAAATGTTCTCCCTGGCGAGCGCTTCCGCTTCTTCGCCGCCACGCCCGAAGACGAAAGGATCACCGCCTTTCAGACGCAGCACGCGTTTTCCTTCCCGCGCGAGCTCGATGAGTTTCGTGGTGATATCGTCCTGCGCCACCGATGGTTTGCCGCCCCGTTTTCCCACAAAGATCAGATCCGCCGTTTTCGCCAGCAACAGCACGTCCTCGGAGACCAGGGCGTCGTGGACGATCACATCCGCCTTGCCGATCGCATCCGCTACTTCCAAAGTCAGGTAGCGCGGATGGCCCGGCCCGGCACCTGCGAGCCAGACATGGCCCGGCTGAAAGACGGGCGCCTCTATGATGGCCTGGATGTTTTCATTCAGATGCATATGCAAACCTTTTGCCGGCATTCGCCGGTCGGGCTATAGAAACGGCCATGGAAACGGATGGCAAGAACCTGCGCCGTGGCTGGACCACGGGAACCTGCGCGGCGGCGGCCAGCAAAGCTGCCTGCCTTGCGCTCGTTTCCGGCAGATTTCCGGACATGGTGGAGGTGACGCTGCCGGGCGGCCAGCGGCCGAGCTTCGCGTTGGCCATGGAGGAGACGGGCGAAGGTTTCGCCAAAGCCGGCATCGTCAAGGACGCCGGCGACGATCCGGACGTCACGCATGGGGCGCTCATCATGAGCACCGTGCGTCGCGGTGCTGCCGGCAGCGGCATTAGCTTCAAGGCTGGCAAAGGCGTGGGAACGGTGACGCGCCCCGGCCTGCCTCTGCCGCCAGGCGAGCCTTCTATCAATCCGGTGCCGCGCAAAATAATCGCCGAGGCGATCGCAGAGGTGGCGGGCGGCGAGACCGATTTCGAGGTGGAGATTTCGGTCGCTGATGGCGAGAAGATCGCGGAAAAGACGTTGAACGGCCGGCTCGGCATTTTGGGCGGTATCTCGATCCTCGGCACGACCGGTATCGTCATTCCCTTTTCCTGTTCGGCCTGGATCCATTCCATCTGGCGCGGCATCGATGTGGCACGGGCGGCGGGTCTCACTCATGTCGCCGGCTCCACCGGCAACACGTCGGAAAAGGCGGTGCAGGCCCATCACGACCTGCCCGAAATCGCGCTGATCGACATGGGCGATTTCGTTGGCGGCATGCTCAAATACCTGCGCGACCATCCCGTGCCGAAAGTCACCATCGCCGGCGGCGTCGCCAAGACGACCAAGCTCGCCCAAGGCATGCTCGACGTCCATTCCAAGCGCGGCCTTGCCGACCTCGAAGCTTTGGCCAAGGTCGCGGCAGAAGCCGGTGCGGCGCCCGAGCTTGTCGAGCGGATTGCGGCTGCGAATACTGTTGCCGAAGCCTTCGCACTCGCGGGCAAAAGTGGATTGCCGCTTGGCGACCGTACCGCGAATCTTGCCTGGAAAACCGCTGCCAAGGTGCTCCGCGATCCGCAGATCGCGCTGGAAATCCTGGTCTATAATCGCGAGGGCCGCTTGGTGGGCCAGGCGCCATTTACACCTTCGGATCATTCGGAATCTCTGCCTTTGTCCGTCTGAGGCCAGCCGGGCCGGAAGCGGCGTACATAGTCGGCGTTGTAAAGCTGGCTTTCGGCAAAATCCGTCGAACCAAGCCCCTTGCCGACGAAAATCAGCGCCGTGCGTTCTGCCGGTTCCTCAGCAAGTTTCGCCTTTATGTCGGCCAGCGTGCCCCGGACGATCCGTTCTTCCGGCCAGGAGGCGCGCACGACGATCGCCACCGGACAGTCCGGCCCATAAAGCGGCATCAGTTCAGCGACGATCTGGTCAAGTGCGTGGATGGCGAGATGGATCGCCAGCGTGGCGCCCGTCGCCCCGAAAGCCGCCAGTGTCTCGCCTTCCGGCATTTTCGACGCACGTCCGGAGACACGAGTCAAAACAAGGCTCTGTGTCACTTCCGGAATGGTCAGCTCGCGCCTGAGCGCTGCTGCCGCCGCAGCAAATGACGGTACGCCGGGCGTCAGCGTGTAGTCGATGCCGTGTTTTTTCAGCCGGCGGATCTGCTCGGCCACCGCGCTCCAGACGGAGAGGTCACCGGAATGCAGCCGTGCCACGTCCTTGCCTGCCTTGTGGGCCGCGACGTATTCCGCCTCGATATCATCGAGCGAGAGGGAGCCTGTGTCGACGATCCGCGCATCCTGCGGGCAATAGTCGAGCAGTTCCTTCGGCATGATCGAACCGGCATAGAGGCAGACCGGCGACCGGGCGAGAATGTCCCTGCCGCGAACGGTGATGAGGTCGGCAGCGCCTGGGCCGGCGCCGATGAAATGGACGGTCATGGATGGTCCTTCGAGCGGGCAAGCGCGCACGTGGCGCCGTTGGCGATCAGCCGAGGCATGATAAGTTCCGAAGTCTCGCCGGCGAGAGCGAGGGCTGCCGCTTCGGAAAGGCTTGGTGTCGCAGTCTGCGCAAGGCTGTGTTTCGACACGGTTTTCGTTCGAGTTTCCGCTTGCTTCAGCGCGTGTTCATCAAGAATATGCATGGGCAGGCCAAGCTTGGTCGCCAGATCAATAATGCCCGGTTCATGCCGCTTGATTTCGCCGGTAGCCAGCGCCGTTACTGATTCACGTGAAATACCAGCCTCGATGCAAGCGGCATCCAGTGCGGAAAGCACAGCTTCCGCTGACGTTCCTTTCCGGCAGCCAAGTCCCGCGACGATCATCTCTGTTCTCCCGGTTTTGTCCATCGCCATTGGGTGACCGGCATGGCGGGCCGCCAGCCGGTCATGCTGCCGATCGGTGCGGCGCGCGATATCTCGATCCGGATCAGCTCGCCAGCCAGGCGGGCATGCGCGGCGAGGAGGACCGCTTCCATTTCCAATGTCACGGCGTTGGCGGCCAGCCGCCCGCCGGGTTTCAATGCATCGATGGCCGCATCGAAGACGCCCACCTCACTACCCCCGCCGCCGATGAAGATCACATCGGGCATGGGAAGACCGGCCAGCGCGGCCGGTGCTTCACCTTCGACAATCTTAAGCCCCGGCACACCGAAGGCAGAAGCATTTCGCTTGATGCGTGCTGCCCGTTCCGGATCGGCTTCGATCGCGATGGCTTGCAGCGAAGGATCGGCCAGCATCCATTCTATACCGATCGAGCCGGAACCGGCACCGATGTCCCAAAGCAGTTCGCCGCGCCGGGGGCTGAGTGCCGAAAGCGTCAGCGCCCGGATTTCCCGCTTGGTGATCTGCCCGTCATGCTCGAAAAGTGCGTCATCCAGTCCGAAGCCGCGCGGCAGAATGCGGGCGCCGGCTTCTGCCTTAACTTCGACCGCGACGACATTGAGAGGATTGATATCCTGCAATGCAAATTCATTTGCGGCTGCAGATCGGATGCGCTCGCCTTCTCCACCCAAAGCCTCCAGCACCGTCAGTCGCGATGGGCCGAAGCCTGTCTCTGTCAGGAGAGAGGCAAGTTCGGTTGGTCCTTTTTCATCCGAGGTCAGCGCAATGACGCGTCGGCCGGGGTGCAGGAGCTGTCGAATCAGGTCGAGAGGGCGTCCATGGAGCGATACAACTTCGATCTCCTGGAGCGGCCAGCCGAGCCGAGATGCCGCCAGCGAAAAGGACGAGGGTGTTGGATAGGTGATGAATTCTTCTGCTGGAACGTGTCGCGAAAGTGTGGCGCCGACTCCGAAAAAGAAAGGATCCCCCGATGCCAGCACACAAACGTTCTGTCCACGCAGTGCCATGACATCGCGCATTGTCGGATCGAAAGGCGCCGGCCACGTGCGCGCCTCGCCGGCGATCAAGGGTGCGGCCAATTCCAGATGCCGTTTGCCGCCGAACACTATCGAGGCGGAAGAAACTGCAGAACGCGCACTCTCGCCGAGACCCTTCACGCCGTCCTCGCCGATGCCGACGATGGACAGCCAGCAGCTTTGGTTTAAAGCTCTACCTGCTGATTCAGGAGGCATAATGAAACACTCCATCCTCATTCTCGGCGGCACGGCGGAGGCCAGAAAACTGGCGGCAGGGCTCGCCGGTGATCCGCGCTTCACGACCGAACTTTCGCTGGCCGGCCGCACGCGCGCACCGGCAGAACAGCCCGTGCCGGTACGGATCGGCGGTTTTGGCGGTGCGGAAGGCCTGGCTGCCTATCTGCGGGACAAGGGTATCACGATCCTGATCGATGCAACCCACCCCTATGCGGCGCAGATCTCCCGTAATGCGGCAGAGGCTGCGAAGCGGGCGGATGTGCCTTTGATTGCGCTCCGCCGTTCTCCCTGGCGCCAGCAGCAGGGTGACCGTTGGATTGAAGTCGCCAGTATTCATGAGGCTGTCACGGCATTGGGCAAAAGCCCGAGAAAAGTCTTCCTCACCCTCGGCCGGCAGGAACTTCTGCCTTTCGAGGCGGCGCCGCAGCATCATTACCTCATCCGCAGCGTCGATCCCGTTGAACCGCCGCTTGCTGTGCCGCATGCGATCTATCTGACGGAGCGCGGCCCGTTTGCCGAAACGGACGAGGCACGGTTGCTGAAAGAGCAGGGTATCGAGGTGATCGTTGCCAAGAACAGCGGCGGGCCTTCGAGCTACGGCAAGATCTGCGCCGCCCGTGCGCTCGGTATCGAGGTGATCCTCGCGCGCCGTCCGGATTTGCCGGATTTGCCGTCGGTGGAGACCGTGGAGGAGATGCTCGCCTGGCTCGATCATGTCTCGGCGCCCTTGAAAGAACGCGGCGAATAAACGATCGGCCGCTGGCCTTCCCGCTCGATGATTCGGGTTTCCGCCGTCCCGACGATCACACAGGTCGCCATGTCGGCCATGCCGCTTTCGGCCTCGGAAAGGGGCACGATCCGGATCGTTTCGTCCGGCCGACCCGCTGCCCGGCCGAAGATTACCGGAACCTCGCCCGGCAAATGCCGGCGCAGCAGGGCGAAGGCGTCGCCGAGCTGGTGCGGCCGTGCCTTGCTGACCGGATTGTAGAAGGCCATGACGAAACCGGCTTCTGCCGCCGCAATCAGTCTCTTCTCGATGATTTCCCAGGGCTTCAGGTTATTGGAGAGCGAGATGGCGCAGAAATCATGTCCCAGCGGCGCGCCGGCCCTGGCTGCTACCGCCAGCATGGCTGTCACCCCCGGCACGACGGAAAAATCGATACTGCGCCATTCGACCGGGCCTTCATCGATCGCTTCGCAAACCGCCGCCGCCATAGCGAAGACGCCGGGATCGCCGCCGGAGATGACACAGACTCTGCCACCTTTGGCGGCCATCTCCAAAGCGGCCCGGGCACGCGCCAGTTCCTCGCGGTTGTCGGATGCATGGCGCCGCTGGTCCGGCCGAAGGTTCAGTCCGTAGATATAGGGAAAATAGCCGAAGAAATCTTCCGCTGCCGCCACGGCTGCCAAAGCTTCCGGCGTCATCTGATCCGGATTGCCTGGCCCAAGGCCGACGACTGTCAGCGAACCGCTCATCGGTCGTCTCCCGGCCGCGCCTTCCAGCCGGGAACCAGCACGATCGAGAAATAGGGCGCCGGGCTCTCGTCACGCTCTTCCAGTTTCTGGGCCGCGCCGTTCGCCATGGTGCCGCGTTCCACGTAGAGCGCGCCGGACAGTTTCCCAACCGACGCGAGCGCACGGCGGATCTTCGGCAAGTTGCGGCCGACCTTCATGATAACAGCGCCGTCCGTATTTGCCAGGCGTTCGGCCAGCTTTTCCTCGGGAAGCGTGCCCGGCAGCACGCTCAAGATGTCGTCGCCTTGAACCAGCGGCAGGCCCGTCATCGACCAGCAGCCGGACATGGCGGTGACGCCTGCCACGACTTCCGCCGGATAGCGGCTCGCCAGCCGCACATGCAGGTGCATGTAGGAGCCGTAGAACAGCGGATCACCTTCGCTGAGCACAGCCACATTTTTCCCAGCGTCGAGATAGGCGGCGATTTCCTCCGCCGAGCGGTCGAAGAAGTCGGAGATCGGACCGCGATACTCCGCCTCATCCTTGCTGGTCTCGGTCGTCACCGGATAGACAAGCGGCAGTTCCAGCGTGCCCGGTCGGACATGGGCTCCTACAATGGCGCGGCCATTGCCCGTGCTGCCCTTCTTGCAGAAGAAGGCGATGACATCCGCCTGGCTGATGGTGCGCGCCGCCTTCAGCGTCAGCAGTTCCGGATCGCCCGGCCCCGTGCCGACGCCGGTGAGCTTGCCTTTGAGGACCACCGCGTTCAAAGGCCTGCCCTCGCAAGCGCGTTGACGCAGGCCGCCGTCATCGCTGAACCGCCCATTCGTCCGCGTACGATAGCGTAAGGGATGTCGAGTGCCGATTCCATCAGCGCTTCCTTGGACTCTGCCGCTCCCACGAAACCGACCGGCATGCCGATGATCGCGGCCGGGCGCGGCGCGCCGGCATCCAGCATTTCGAGCAGGCGGAAGAGCGCCGTCGGCGCATTGCCGATCGCCACCAGCGCGCCTTCCATTTCATCCCAGAGGTCCAATGCGGCAGCCGATCGGGTGTTGCCGATCGTCCTGGCAAGCTCGATCGTGCGGCTGTCTCGCAGCGTGCAGATCACATCGTTATCGGCAGGCAGCCGGGCGCGGGTGATGCCATGCGCAACCATTTCGGCGTCGCAGTAGATCGGCCTGCCGTCATAAAGCGCGCCACGCGCCCGAGCGACGAAATCCTTCGAAAAGTGGAATTGCTGCGCCGCCTCAACAAGCCCGCAGGCATGGATCATGCGCACGGCGATTTCGGCCTGTTCAGCGGAAAAGGCGGAAAGATCGGCTTCCTGGCGGATGATCGCGAAGGACTTTTCGTAGATCGAGTCGCCTTCGCGAATATAGTCATAGTTGTTCATGGTCGTCCTGACGTTACAGCCGCAGCGAGCCGATCAGTTCCGAGTCGGGCTAGGCAGGCGGCGGAATTTTCCCCTTCGCGTCGTTCGATCCGAACGAGATCGGCGATACGGCGAAGAGAGGCGCTGGTATTGGCAAAAGAGACGGAGGCAAAGGGCGGTTCGGCTGCTTTGCCCCGCCCGATCAGGGAAATGCCGTCGGCCGTCCCGCAGAGGGTCAATGCGGAGGGCTCCGGATGGGCGCAGCCTTTCGGGCAGCCCGTAACATGCAGCTTGAATGACCCGTCGAGCAAGTCGGCGCATTCGGCTGCGGCCTCAGACGCAATGTCGTGGGTTGCGATCGTCGCCGACGTACAGGCCGGGCTTCCCGGGCAGGCGGCGATATGTCCCCGCGGGTCGGCGGAGGACGTGATGAAGCCATTCTGAACTGCGAAATCGGAGAGCGCTTCGCAGGCTTCATGCGTTCCGAAGAACAATAGCGAGTGATCCAAGGCGGGTTTCAGGAATTTGATCCCCAGCCGCTCGGCTTCATCGCAGAGTGCGATGAGGTTTTCAGCCTTTGCCTGGCCGAACGCGGGACCGAGGCAGATGGCATGGAAGCCGTTCGAAAAAGCAAACAGGCCGAAGGGCGAGACCGAGGGTTGCGCATCCGCATTCACCGGAAGCCCGTTTGCAAGATCGTGGCCTCGTGCTTTGTTTCCCATCGCTGCGAGCTTCTGAAGCAAAGAAATGGCAGTCGCGATGGCGCCGGCGTCGTCGAGCACTCCGCAAATCTTACCCTTTGTCTCCGGTCCGCCGAGCAGCAGTTTCCAGCGGGTGCTTTCGCCGGATCGAACGGCGACCAGCCGGATATCCGCCAGCAGATGGGAGAGCCGCAATCTGCCATGCCCGTCTACCACGAGGCACATCTTTGGTGCGAGACCCTCGATGCCGCGCGCAGCTTGCCGGATTGCTTCGGCAACCGGTCTCGGATCGACGATTTCGGTTTCATCCAGACCGGCAAAGGGGGGAACCTCGACCGCAAGTCCTTCACGCAAGGGCAGATTCAGCGCCCGGACTTCCGTGTCCAACATCGGAGCGGAGATTTCCGTCAGTCCGCGAGCCTGGAGATTTCCCCGGGCGGAGATATCAAGAATGCCGTTGCCGTGACGCTGTGCCAGCCTGCAGAGTTCAGCCAGTTGCCCCGGCGAAATCGCATCGATCAGCGCGATGCGGGCCAGAAGCCCGTCACCGGTCATCATCGGAGCGGAAAGCGCCGGGCAGGCGCCGCGTCGCATGTCCAAAGCTTTGCGCTCGAGCGAGGGCGCGGTCATGCCGACCTCTTTGTCAACATCTCGAGTTCGGCGTCGATCGCATTCCGGCGCGGGTGCCAAAGGCCGCGGCGGAGCGCCGAGCGGAAACGTTCGCCCATGTAGCGCGCACCTTCGGGGTTCTGCGAGAGCAGGAAATCGCGTACTGCTTCGTCACCGAGATAGGCATCGTAGGTTGCGTCGATCAGCGATTGCGGGATAGCACGGGTGGTCTCGGCAAAGCCGATCAACCGATCGACGGTTTCCACCAGTTCGGCCGCACCACGCGGCCCGTGGCGCATCTGGCCTGCGATGAAGCGCGGATTGACGGCGCGAGCGCGCACCACACGGGTCACGGCTTCCGAGAGCGAACGGGCCTTCGGCTTCTGCGGATCGGTGGTATCGAGCGCGATCACATCCGCCTTGCCGCCAAGTGCCGCGACCGCTGCCGAAAACCCGCCGATGAAAGCAACGTCCGCCGAACCGTCCAAAAGATCACGGCCGGGGTCGTCACCAGTATGGACAAGCAGGTCAGCGCTTCCAACGCGTTCGGCGAAGCGCCCGGGTACGGCCGAAGCCTCACCCTCCGCCCCGCCGAAGGCATGGCTGGTAGCGTCGAGATAGAGGTGGCCGAGTTCCTCGCGCTCATTCCATGTGCCGTCTGCGAGCTTTTCCTCAATGCCGGAACCATATGTGCCGGGGGCAGAACCGAAAATGCGTGGCGGCACATGGCCAAGCCTGCGGGCTTCCTCGGCCAGCGGGTTGTCGCCCGGCGCTTCCTCGCGGGCCGCGATCGCCCGCATGGCGGCGTCCAGCAGCGCGATCAGCGCCGGGAACATGTCGCGAAACAGGCCGGAGATACGGAGCGTCACGTCGACACGCGGACGGCCGAGCGCTGCCGGTGGCAGGACGTCGATGCCGGTCACGCGCCCAGTCGCCGTATCCTGTACCGGCTTTGCGCCCATCAGTGCCAGAGCCTGGGCCACTTCTTCGCCGCCGCTACGCAGGGAAGCGCTGCCCCAGAGATCAAAAACAAGGCTTTTGGGCCAGTCGCCGTGATCCTGCAGGTAACGCCGAAGAATCTCGTCCGCGGCGCGTTTGCCAAGCTCGAAGGCAGTCGGCGTCGGCAGCGTGCGCGGATCGCTGGCAAAGAGGTTGCGGCCGGTCGGCATGACGTCGCGGCGGCCGCGTGCCGGGGCACCGGACGGGCCGGGGCGGATATGTCTGCCGTCAAGCGCGTCGATCAAGGCTTGCCGCTCGGTTTCGGCACTCAGGATCCGTAACGGATCGTTATCATCCTCCGCCGCCTCGCCGAAGACATGCTGGCCGTCCTTGATCGCGAAATCCTTGAGATCGCAGAGAAAGGCGTCGATACGGGTCAGGGCCGTGTCGGGATCGTCGTCGCCGGAAACGCCGGCTTCGGAAGCCAGGCCGGTATTGCGCGCGGTCTCGACGATCAGCTTTGCCAGCCGGTCACGGCGGCGGCGGTCGAGCCCGTCTGCCTGGGCATATTCATCGACCAGCAGTTCGAGCCTCCTTTGTTCGCCGGACAATCCGGCATCGGTCAGTACCGGTGGCAGATGGCCGATGGTGACGGCGGAAATCCGTCGCTTGGCGACCGCTGCCTCGCCCGGGTTGGAAACGATGAAGGGATAGATGACCGGCAGGTCACCGGTCACGATCTCCGGAAAGCAATCCTTCGAAAGGGCAACCGTGTTGCCCGGCAACCATTCCAACGTACCATGGGCACCGACATGCACGATCGCATGCGCGCCGAGCGTCTCGCGCATCCACTGGCCAAAGGCTACCAGCGCATGGCGTGGCGGCAGATCCGGGTCGTGATAATCGGCCCGGCGGTCTGCGTTGCGGCCGCGATCCGGTGCCAGCGCTACGATGATATTGCCGAAAGTCGCTGTACGGAAACGGAAGGCGCCTTCTTCAAGCTCTGCGTCGGGCGGCCCCCAGGCGGTTTCTGCGCCTGGAGCCGGGTGATAGGCGGAGAGCGGATAAGAACCGGCTTCCTGGTTTAGCAGGTCAAGAAGGTCTCGCGCGGTCACCGGTATGTCAGCGACAAAATAGCCGGCTATCGAAAGCTCGCGCAGCATGGACAGCACGCTTTGCGGCACGTCAAGCCCGACGGCATAGCCTGTGCGGCCGGGCGCACTCAGATAGTCCGGCATGAGGATGACGATCTTGCGGGCGGATCGCGGCGTAGATTTCAGGCGCAGGAAGGCACCGATGCGGTCAGCAACCTGCTCGACCCGGTCCGGCTCCGGCCGGTTAAGAAGGTTGGCGGAATCACTGCCGGCCTTGAAAGAGATCGCGCCGGCCAATATGCGCCCGTCGAGTTCCGGCAGGACCACATGCATGGCGAGGTCTGCGGGATTGAGACCGCGGCGGTTTTCCGCCCAGCCCTCGCGTCGGGTCGTAGCGATGACAACTTGAAAAACTGGCACGCCGGTGCGATCGAAGATCGTCTCACCGCTGTCGCTCGCGCCGCTGGCAAAAGCGGTGGTGGCAATGATCGCCGCAGGTTCGAGATCTGCGATCGCTTGTTCAACGAAGTTTATCGCCTCGACATCCTTCAACCCGCTGACGAAGATCGGGATCGGCGCGAAACCGCGTTCAAGCAGCGCTTCGAACAGCGCATCGATCGGTGCGGTGTCGTTCGCGAACAATATGGAGCGGTAGAAGAGGACCGGCAGTCGCAGGGCGTCTGGCGAGAAATCCGCGAGCAGATCGTCCACTCCGACGATTCCGCTGCCTGGCCTGTAATAGCCCATCTTCGACATCGGTGCGGCTTGCGGCAGGACCTCCTGCTCGTCATTCGCCAGCGCGGCCAAACGCTTTGCAAGCAGACGCATATTGCCCGGTCCGCCCTCGCGGAAACAGGCAAGAAAGCCGGCAAGCACCTCTTCGGAAACGGTCGAGGCAGCAGCGAGTCTTTCATCGCGGATACTGCATTCGCCGGGCAGAAGCGCGAGCGCGGTCTTCTTGAGCCGCGCCAGCCGCGAAATCTCTTCGACACCATATGACCAGCGATCATAGCCGCCAAGGATGCGCACGAGAATAACTTTGGCATGTGCCGCCGTCTTTTCGATCCAAAGATCGACAGACATGGGATGCCTGAGATCAGCGAGATTGGTCAATCGCAGGGTCGGCTGACCTTGGCCCCATGCGGCGGAAATGCCGTTCAGATCGCTGCCAGAAAAGGACAGCACCACCACATCGGCCGGCGACTGGTTCAAGTCGACCGGTTCGATCAGGTCATCGAGCGACGACGATGTGGTGGCGAGTATGTGCATCCTTTTCTCTGGGTTTCTGTTTTCCCTCGGCAATTGCCAACGGAAAACCGCTTCACACTTTTCCTGGAATTGCTATCACGCGGCCAGCATCCTTTCGATGGCGGCGCGGTCGATGCCCTTTTCGCCGATTACGACAAGGCGGCTTATCCGCGCCTCACCGGGCGCCCAGGCTCGGTCGAAATAGTGGTTTACGCGGGATCCTACCGCCTGAACCTGCAGGCGCATCGGTTTGTTCGCGACTTCCACGAAGCCTTTTATGCGCAGTACGTTCTCCGCCTCCGCCGTCGCGGAAATGCGGGCAGCCAATTCGTCAGCATCGGAAACAGCCGGGAGATCGACGACAAAGCTGTCGAAATCATCATGATCGTGGTCGAGTTCGTCGTCGTGATGGGTCTTGCGGTTTTCGATATCGTCCTCGACGGCGAGGCCAAGCCCGATCAGCACGGCCGGATCGATCGCGCCATTGGCAGCCGAGACGATCTTCACGGCCCGCGGCAGATACCCTGCGACGCGGTCCCGGGCGGTCGCAATGCCCGCAGCATCGAGGAGATCACTCTTGGTCAGTACGATCATGTCGGCGCAGGCGACCTGATCCTCGAACACTTCCTCGACCGGATCGTCGTGGTCGATGGAGCCATCCGCCTGGCGCTGCGCCTCCAGCGCTTCATGGTCATCGGCAACGCGGCCTTCGGCCAGTGCCACACCATCCACAACGGCGACAACGCCGTCCACCGTGACACGTGCCTTGACGGCCGGCCACTGAAAAGCCTGAACGAGCGGCTTCGGCAGCGCAAGGCCGGAGGTTTCGATCAGGATGTGGTCGACGCGCGGTTCGCGTGAAAGAATCTGATCGATCGCCGGTACGAAGTCATCCGCCACGGTGCAGCAGATGCAGCCGTTGGCAAGCTCGATGACGTTGTCTTCCGGGCAACTCTCGATGCCGCAGCCCTTCAGTATCTCGCCGTCGATGCCGACATCGCCAAATTCGTTGACGATGATCGCCAGCCGCTTGCCGTCAAGCTTCGCGATCAGGTTGCGGATCAGCGTGGTCTTTCCGGCCCCCAGGAACCCGGTGACGACGGTGCAGGGAACGCGGTCGAAGCTGACGCTCATGATGGCATGTCCTCGTGATGATGAAAGGGTGGGATGCGGGCCGTCATGCCCTTGCCGCGCAGACATGTCGGGCGGCCGCGTATAGGAAGGAAACCGCGCTCGTCCTCGGCCAGCATCATCGCGCCGGTGACGATGTCCTCGACATTGTCGAGGGACAGATGGCCGAAGACATAGGACCAACCGTTGCGGTGATTGAAGGCGGCGCTGGGGCTTTTTTCGCAGTTGGCAAGGCAGGTGACTGGCTTGACCGCGAGCGGCTTGCCGTCCGCTGCTTCACGTAGCGCTGCGATCAACGCGATACCCGGCCGAACGTCGCCGTCGGACACATCACGGCAATTGGTACAGACGAAAATCGTCACATCTGCCGGATCATCTGGTCGGTGGTCACTCATCGGTCAGCCGCGTTCCCGCCGGGGTCGAAACAATCGGGGCGCGGAGCAGAGGGCTGAAACCGCCTGCGGTGATCGAGAACTTCCTCCGGAGCACCCCGCCCGGTGAAGCAAAAACATCAGATGGCAGGTCTCCTGGCTTGCGGGTCACCACCATTTGCCTGCCTTCCCGGTTTCCCAGTGGCTTATAGGCAATGGCTCGCCGCTTACAGTTGCGGGGGCAGCCGCGGCATTGATCGCGAAAGGGATCTCACCGCATTCTCTCTTAGCCCTCCCCGTTGCCGGAAAGGGACCATCTCTTTTCAAGTAAGCCCGGTCGCATGCTTATGTCAATGCGTCGCAAAGGCGATTGCCGTGAGGCCGATTTCGTCTATAGTGAGCCAGCCTATGGTGCCCCGAAAGGGTATTTGAGGGAATGCGGTGCGACGGATCTGCTGTCAAACCCGCGGCTGCCCCCGCAACTGTAAGCGGAAAGTCTTCGTCCATGATGCCACTGGAGCAATCCGGGAAGGCGGGCGCAAGATGCCTGATCCGCGAGCCAGGAGACCTGCCAGAGGCGAGGAAAAACTTCAACGGCCCTCGGGTGGAGGGCGAAAGGACAAGGCAATGGCAACGAAAACCGCTTCGACGGCAGTCGGTATTTCCTCCTCGAAGATCATCCCGCTCAGCATGACGGCCCTGCTGGGGCTTTTCGTCGTCGGTTTCGTCGGCTTCTCGCATATGGAAGTCGTGCACAATGCCGCGCACGATTCGCGTCATTCCTTCGCTTTCCCCTGCCACTGAGGGGAGTTTCCCATGTCGTTGTTTCGTAACATCGTCTTCACGGCGGTGATCGCCGGGCTGTTGTCCGGACTGCTGCTCACCGTCATGCAGAGCTTTTCCACTGTCCCGCTGATCCTGCAAGCGGAGAGCTACGAGAATGCCGGCGGCGGAGAGGTCGGCCACAGCCACAGCCATGAGGCCGCTCCCGCCGGCAATGCCGCAGCGCCTGCGGACCATCATCACGACGAAGAAGCATGGATGCCGGCAGACGGTTTCGAGCGCTTCATTTATACGGCCGCCGCCGACATGCTGGCCGCGATCGGTTTCGGTCTTATTCTGATCGCGGTTTCAGAAGCCCAGGGCGGTCTCAAAGGCTGGCGCAGCGGACTGATGTTCGGTATTGCCGGCTTCCTGACCGTCAGCTTGGCTCCAGGGCTCGGCCTCCCCCCGGAACTTCCGGGCATGCCGGCTGCTGAGCTTGGTCCCCGTCAGGTCTGGTGGATTTCGACCGCAGTCTGCACTGCAGCGGGCCTTGGCCTCCTCGCCTATACGCGCTCAGCCGTATTCGCCGCGCTGGCGATCGTTCTGCTGATCGCGCCACATATCGTCGGCGCGCCGCTGCCGCCCGGGCATGAAACGGCTGTGCCGCTGGAACTCTACGCCCGCTTCGTGAATGCCGTCTACGCCACGAACCTGGTATTCTGGGCTGTACTCGGTGCGTTGGCCGGGATGATCCGCGAACGCTTCCGTGCAGGGGAAGAGATCACGGCGCGGTCTGATGGGGAGTTCGTATCGCGGTGAAGGAGATCGACGAGGCATCGGTCGAACGTCATCGCGCCAAGATGGTGAACCGCAAGGCAGTGCAGGACAAGGAAGTCGCCGGGAAGACCGTCGAAAAGGGGCTTCTCATCGTCCATACCGGTCCCGGCAAGGGAAAATCCACCGCCGCCTTCGGCCTGGCTTTGCGTATGCTCGGCAACAATCGCCGGGTCGGCGTCGTGCAGTTCATCAAGGGTGCCTGGTCGACAGGCGAGCAGCCGGCGCTGGCCGTTTTCGGCGATCGGCTCGTCTGGCACACGATGGGCGAAGGCTTCACCTGGGAAACTCAGGATCTGACGCGGGATATCGCGGCCGCCGAAAAGGCCTGGGCAAAGGCTCTCGACCTGATGGCGGACGAGACGATCGGACTCATCATTCTCGACGAACTCAACATCGCGCTTCGTTACGATTATCTCGATCTCGACAAGGTGGTCGCAGCACTTCAGGCGCGGCGGCCGGACCTTCACGTGGTCGTCACCGGTCGCAACGCCAAGCCGGCGCTGATCGAGGCGGCGGATATGGTCACAGAGATGACGCTGGTCAAGCATCACTTCAAGGCGGGCGTGAAGGCCCAGGCCGGCATCGAGTTTTAACGGTATGACCGCTCGCGCGCTGATGTTTCAGGGTACGGGTTCGGATGTGGGCAAGTCGCTGGTGGTGGCCGGGCTTGCCCGCGCCTTTACGCTGCGTGGGCTGAAGATCATGCCGTTCAAGCCGCAGAACATGTCGAACAACGCGGCAGTCACGGAGGATGGCGGCGAGATCGGACGGGCGCAGGCCTTGCAGGCGCGTGCGGCCGGGGTCCCGCTCAGCGTACATATGAATCCTGTGCTTCTGAAGCCTCAGAGCGACGTCGGCGCGCAGGTCGTGGTGCAGGGCAAGGTCGAAGGCAATGCCAAGGCCGCCGAATACCAGGGCCTCAAGCGGAAGCTGATGCCGCGGGTGCAGGAAAGTTTCGACCTTCTCCGCAACCAGGCCGATCTGGTGCTGGTGGAAGGCGCCGGCAGCGCTTCGGAAATCAATCTCCGCCGCAATGACATTGCCAATATGGGGTTTGCGCGGGCGGCGGATGTGCCCGTCGTGCTGATCGGCGATATCGACCGCGGCGGCGTGATTGCCAGCCTTGCCGGCACGAAACTTGTGCTCGATCCAGAAGATGCGGCGATGATCCGCGGGTTCATCGTCAACCGCTTTCGGGGCGATCCGGCCTTGTTTGCCGAAGGCATGCGGATGATTGAAGAACTGACCGGCTGGCGATCGATCGGGCTTTTGCCGCATTTCGCGGATGCAGTGTTTCTGCCGGCGGAGGATGCGCTCGGGCTCAACCAGTCCTTCGCTCGCAAGTCCGGCGCAAGAATCCGCATCGCAGTGCCGATCCTGCCGCATATCTCCAATTTCGACGATCTTGACCCGCTGGAAGCGGAGCCGGAGGTCGATCTCATCCGTGTCAGGCGCGGTGAGGCCATTCCGGGGGATTGCGACCTCGTGCTGCTGGTCGGCTCGAAAGCAACCGTCTCCGATCTGGCTGCACTTCGCGAGGCTGGTTTTGACGTGGATATCGCCGCTCACGTTCGTCGCGGCGGGCGCGTGCTCGGCCTTTGCGGCGGTTATCAGATGCTGGGCAAACGGATCTCCGATCCGGATGGCATCGAAGGATCACCCGCTTCGGTCGAAGGGCTGGGCCTGCTGGATGTCGAGACTATCCTGTCCGCCGATAAGCGGCTGGAAGCAGTTTCGGGCGAAAGCTTCGATGGAGTTCCCTTATCCGGCTATGAGATGCATATCGGCCGGACATCCGGGGCCGATTGCCGACGCCCGTTCTCGGTGATCGACGGTAACCCGGATGGTGCGATATCGGCGGATGGCCGGGTCTGGGGCACCTATCTTCATGGGCTTTTTTCGGATGACCGGCAGAGGTCGGCCTGGTTGACACGGCTTGGCGGCGCGGTGTCGGTCCTGGACTATCAGACCGGGGTGGACAATGTGCTCGACCGGCTGGCCGCCCATATGGAACGGCATCTCGATCTCGATGGATTGCTCACGCTTGCCAGATGATCCATGCCAGGAAGCCGAAAAGGCCGATAAGGAGCGCGTCCGCGACGCGGGCGAGCTTCAATGCGCGGCGGATATCGACTTGGGTGAGTTCCGAGCGCCCGCCTTCGCCCATAAAACGCGCCTCGATCATCTGTCCGCCATAGCTCCGCGGCCCCGCCAGCGCTATGCCGAGTGCGCCGGCCATCGCCGCTTCCGGCCAACCGGCATTCGGAGAGCGATGGTGGCGTGCGTCGCGGAAGATGGCCTTGATTGCATTCCGAGGCGAAGCCTTGTCGACGAAAAAGGCAGCCAGCACGAACAGAAAAGCGCTCAGCCGCGAGGCCGGCAGGTTAATGAGGTCGTCGAAACGTGCGGCCGCCCAGCCGAAGGCTTCGTGTCGCTGATTGCGGTGGCCGATCATGCTGTCGGCGGTATTGGCTGCCTTGTAGGCCGCGCCGCCCGCGAGGCCGCCGACGCCCATCCAGAAAGCCGGCGCCACCACGCCGTCGGAGAAATTCTCCGCCAGGCTTTCGATCGCCGCACGGCAGACGGCGGCCTCGTCGAGCTTTTCCGGATCGCGGCCGACGATCATCGAGACGGCCTTGCGCCCGGCGTCGAGCCCGCCATACTTCATCGCGTCGGCAACCGCTTCGACATGCTTTTCAAGGCTTTTCTGAGCCGGGAGGCTGGCGGCTATCAGAATCGGCAGGACCGCTCCCAGAGGGATCGTCAGAAGCCCGTATTCGATCACAAACGCCACGGCGATTGTCACGCCGAGCAGCGTCAACAGAGCAAGCACGCCCATGCGTTTGCGCGTATCGAAATCGTCGGCCTCGCGGTTCCAGCCGTTGTCGAGCCGGGATATCAGCCGGCCCATCCAGGTGACCGGGTGGCCGATCGTCCGGAAGAGCCAGTCCGGATAACCGAAGATGCGCTCTATGATCAGGGCGAAAAATGCGAGAAGGAACATGCCGGTGACTGCATCTGAGATTGGTGGTCCGATAGCGCATGGCGGCAATCTGTCCCGTGCACGGGCGCTGTTTCCGCACGCGCCTGAACCCTGGATCGATCTTTCCACCGGTATCAATCCTTATTCCTATCCGCATTCTCCCTTGCCCGACAATGCCTTTGCACGCCTGCCGGACCCCGCACTGGCAGAAAGGCTGAAGGCGATCGCAGCGGAAGCCTATGGCGCGCCCTCGGCTGCCCATGTGGCGGCGGGGCCGGGCACGCAGATCCTGTTGCCGATCCTTGCGAGCCTGCTTGGGCAAGGTAAGGCTACGATCCTTTCGCCGACCTATGCCGAACACGCCCGCGCTGCGCGGATCGCCGGTTTTGAGGTGACCGAGACCGACGATCTGGATCGGCTGGCTTCCGCAGATCTCGCAGTCGTCGTCAATCCGAACAATCCGACCGGCCGAATCGTCCCGAAGAGTGATCTTCTGGCGCTTGCAGCCATCATGCGAGCAAAAGGCGGATTGCTGGTCGTCGATGAAGCCTTCGTTGACGTCTCGGAAGCGGCGAGCGCAGCGGATGCGGTCGATGCCGGCGGACTTATCGTGCTGCGGTCCTTCGGCAAGTTTTACGGCATGGCGGGCCTGAGGCTCGGATTTGCGATCTCTCGTCCGGATATCGCCCGAAGGATCGAGGACCAGCTCGGCCCTTGGGCCGTTTCCGGTCCGGCGTTGCATATCGCCAGCGAAGCGCTGGCCGACGGTTGGTGGCAGGCGATGATGCGACAACGATTGCGCGATGATGCCGCGAATCTTGATATCTTCCTGATCGGCGCTGGCATTCCAGTCTTCGGCGGTACATCGCTATTCCGCTTCGTTCGGGACGCGCGCGCGCAGGCGATTTTCCAGCATTTGGGGGAGCGCGGCATCGTCACCCGCCGCTTCGAAGAACGGCCGGCTGATCTCAGGATAGGGCTTCCCGACAAAAATGGCTGGCCAAGACTGGAAGACGCTCTGAAAACTATTTAGCCGGCGAATCGAATTTGTCGCGCCATGCGGCCTGTGCGTTCGGCACGGGTAAGGCGGTTGCCTCATAGACGCCGCGGGCCACGGCTCGGGCCGTCACGATTGTCGTCAGGTGGCAGAGTTCGGCAAAGGCCGCCATGTCGTCCAGCGGTTTTGCCCCCGTCGCGGCGGAAAAGATCGTATCGCCATCGCATGGTAGGTGCGCCGGCAGAACAGCGCGTGCCAATCCGTCATGCGCCATGATCGAAAGCCGATGCGCCTGCGCTTTCGTCAGGAAGGCATCGGTCACGACGACGCCGATCGTCGTGGCCTTCAGGTTGACGCCTTTAAGCCGCAGGGCCGAATGGCTTTCGGTGAACTTTTGCGGCAGGCCGAAGCCACCGAATTCCTCGTCCTGCTCAAATGGAGCTGCCCAGAAATGCGGGCCTTCGGCGACAGTCGCCGAACCCATGGCGTTAACCGCGAGCAGGGCTGCGATCGTGTGGCCGGCTGTCGTCCTTGCGCTCGCCGAACCGAGCCCACCTTTGAATGTCGCAGTCGTGGCGCCGGTGCCTGCTCCTACAGTTCCGAGCGCAAAAGCGCCTTTCGCAGTGGCCTTGAAGGCGTCGTAGCCCATCTCCCGATAGGGCGAGTGAAGTCCCCAGTCCTTGTTGCCGCCGTTCAGGAGATCCATCAGGATTGCCTGCGGTACGATCGGTACACGGACGTTGCCGACTTGGAAGCCACGGCCGATTTCACGAAGCCCCGCCTGCACTCCGCCCGCGGCGTCCAGTCCGAAGGCCGAACCGCCGGACAGCACGAAGGCGTCGACCGCCTGCACGGTCATCGACGGGTCGAGCAGTGCAGTATCCCGGCCGCCCGGCGCGCCACCGAGCACCGAGCCGGAAGCGACCGCCGGTTCGTCGAAGACGATCGCCGTCACGCCCGAACCCAGTGCGGGATCGGTGGCATGGCCGACGGCGACGCCTTCGATGTCGGTCAAGAGGTTCAGCGGCCCGATCATAGGCTTCATTCGATGTCGAACTTGACGCCCTGCGCCAGCGGCAGGGTGCGGCCATAGTTCAGCGTGTTGGTGGCGCGGCGCATATAGGCCTTCCACGCATCGGAGCCGGATTCGCGGCCGCCGCCGGTTTCTTTTTCACCACCGAAGGCACCGCCGATCTCGGCGCCCGAAGGACCGATATTGACGTTGGCGATGCCGCAATCCGAACCGCGTGCGGAGACGAAGGTCTCGGCCTCACGCATGTCATTGGTGAAGATCGAGGAGGAGAGGCCCTGCGGCACATCGTTATGCAGGTCCAGTGCCTCTTCGAAACTCGAATATTTCATCACATAGAGAATCGGCGCGAAAGTCTCGTCCTTGACCGGACCCGTCTGGGCCGGCATTTCGACAATCGCGGGGCGGACATAATAGGCGTCGGCCGCCTCGTTCCCAAGCACGCGCTCGCCTCCGGTCACCTTGCCGCCTTCGGATTTCGCTGCTTCCAGGGCTTTCTGCATCTTCTCGTAGGCCGCCTTGTCGATCAGCGGGCCGACAAGTGTGCCGTTCTCCAGCGGGCTGCCGATCGTAACGGACAGATAGGCCTTCGTCAGGCGAGGCACCAGCGCGTCGTAGACGCTTTCATGCACGAAGAGACGGCGCAGCGTCGTGCAGCGCTGGCCGGCCGTGCCCATGGCAGCGAAAGCGACGCCGCGGAGCGTGAGGTCGAGATCGGCCGTCGGGGCGACGATAGCGGCATTGTTGCCGCCGAGTTCGAGGATCGAGCGGGCGAAACGCTGTGCCAGCCGCAGGCCGACCGTGCGGCCCATAGCGGTCGAGCCGGTGGCGGAGACGAGCGGCACTTTCTTGTGGTCGACGAGAATCTCGCCGATCTCGCGGCCGCCGATCAGAAGCGTCGAAAGATTCTTCGGAGCGCTATAACCTTCGGCGACATAGCGGGTGAGCGCCCTGTCGAAGATCGCCTGGGTGGCGAGCGCGGTCAACGGGGTCTTCTCCGACGGTTTCCAGACGGTGGAGTTGCCGCAGACGATGGCGAGCGCAGCGTTCCAGGACCAGACGGCGACGGGGAAGTTGAAGGCGGAAATGATGCCGATCGCGCCCAGCGGATGCCAGGTTTCCATCATGCGGTGGTCGGCGCGTTCGGTGGCGATGGTGAGGCCGTAGAGTTGGCGGGAGAGGCCGACCGCGAAATCGCAGATGTCGATCATTTCCTGCACTTCGCCCAGGCCTTCGGAAATCACCTTGCCCACTTCGATCGAAACCAGCCGGCCCAGCGCGGTCTTGGCTGCGCGCAATTCCTCGCCGAGGAGACGTATCAGTTCGCCGCGCTTCGGAGCCGGCACCAGCCGCCATTCGAGGAAAGCCTCATGGGCGGCTTTGATGGCTTGTCTTGCGCCGGCAGGTGTCTCTTCCGGCAGCTTGCCGATTTCGGCGCCGGTGATCGGCGAACGGACGGCAAGGGTGCCGCCGGTATAGTTTTCGGCTTTCACGCCGAGATCGCCCAGGATGGCTTTCACCTCGGCAGCGAGATCGAGAGTGGCAAGGGTCATGTCGGTCTCCGGAATCGAATTTCGGTCAATCTTAGAAATCGGCGGCGGTTTAGCAATCAGAACCGTTCGCCGGTGAAATGGGCGATTTGTGCGCCCGCCTCGTAATAGGCTTCCTTCAGCGCGCGAAAGCCCGGTTCTTTCGGCTCCGTCAGCGGCAGCGGGAGGTCGGCTTCGGAAACCTCGCCGAGAATATGCCGGGCAAGCAGCTTTCCGAAGGTGGTGCCGGGCGCGATGCCGCGGCCATTGTAGCCGGAAAAACCGATCACGTTACGGCCGAATTTGTGAAAGCGCGGCAGCGCATTGTCGGTCATGCCAATCTGTCCGTACCATTCCGCCTCGAACTCCACCTCACCGATCTGCGGGAAGAGGCGAGCGAGCGAACGCTTCGCCCATGCCTTGTGAACGGCGATGCCGGTGCCGCGCAGCGCGCCGACCGAGCCGAAGACCAGCCGGCCGGCCTGATCCATGCGGAAGGAGGAGAGGATTTCCCTGGTGTCCCAGCAGCCTTCGCGGCCGGGCAGAATGGAGCGGCGAAGATTGTCGCTGAGTGGCGTGGTAGCGAGATTGAAATAGGGCAGATGCACCTGCTCACGGCGCACCTGTTCCCAGGGGCCGGTGCTGTAGGCGTCGGTCGCCACGATGATCCAATCGGCGGATACCTCACCCCGTTCAGTCTTGAGGATCTTCCTGCCGTTCGCCTCGCCGGTATTGATAACGGCGCTGCCGGTATGGAGCTTCGCACCGGCTTTCACCGCCGCATGCGCCAATCCCCGTGCATAGGCGAGCGGTTGCAGCGTGCCGGCGCGCATATCAAGGAGCGATCCGGCATAGGCTTTCGTGCCGATGCGCCGTTCCGTCTCGGTAGCATCGAGCAGGATCACCGGCGCGCCGCGTTTCTGCCATTGCCGGGCGCGTTCCTCCAGCTCCTTCATTCCTTCCGGCCCCACGGCGCAATGCAATGTACCGTTCTTTTCCAGTTCGCAGGCGATGCCGTGCCTCTCGATCAGGTCCCGAACGAGGTAGGGACCGTCGCCAAGCAGTTCGAGCGCCCTGTCGCCATAGGCAGGCCCGAGTTCCTTCAAAAAGTCGTCCGGCATGACCCACATGCCGGCATTGATAAGGCCGACATTGCGACCCGCTCCGCCAAAACCAATCTCGGTTGCCTCGAGCAGCCGGACATTCACTCCAGCCTCGGCCAGATGCAGCGCAGCCGAGAGGCCGGTATAGCCGCCACCGACAATCGCCACGTCGGTGGAGAGGGCTTCTTCCAGCCGCGGGGTCAGGGGTGGATAGGGCGCGGTCTTTTCCCAGAGGCCGTGAGAGCGGGGATCGTTCAGCATGATGGATTGTCCGGAGGCGTCACTCACCCTCTCTTTACAGAGAGCTGTTATCGATGAATATCGACATGTTCTCAACAGGTCATTCGCTGGAGGAATGACATGCTGCCGCCTCGGCGCTTCCTTCCCTCATTTTCGCTGCTTTCGGCTTTTGAAGCAGCAGCGCGTACCGGCAGCGTGACGGCGGCGGCGAACGAACTCGGCCTCACCCAGAGTGCCGTCAGCCGCCAGATCTCGGCCTTGGAAAATCAGCTCGGCGTGGCGCTTTTCCTGCGCGAACGGCAGACGATCCGGCTGACGCTCGCAGGCGACGGCTATGCCCGCGAGGTGCGGGAGGCGTTGAGGCGCATTTCCAATGCCTCGCTCAATCTCAAGGCCAACCCTTCCGGCGGAACGCTGAACCTCGCCATCCTGCCGTTCTTCGGTACGCGCTGGCTGACGCCCCGGATCAAGCATTTTCTCGACGCGCATCCGGGCATTGTCGTGAATCTCATTACCCGGCTGGAGCCGTTCGATTTTCGCTTCGATACGCTCGATGCTGCCATCCATTTCGGCGCCGCCCGCTGGCCGGGCGCGGCGCTCACCTTCCTGATGGAAGAAGAAGTGCTGCCGGCCTGCAGCCCTGATTTCAAGATGCGGCATAATCTGAAAGCTCCGGCGGATGTGCTGAAGGCGCCGCTCCTGCATCTCAATACGCGGCCGGATGCCTGGGAGCTGTGGTTCACGAGAAACAAGGTCCCGTTCGATGCGCTGCATGGCATGCTGCTCGACCAGTTCATGACCATGGTCGAAGCGGCCGCCGCGGGGCTTGGCGCAGCGCTCCTGCCGCGTTTCCTGATCAGCCGGGAACTGGATCAGGGGCTGCTGGTACCGGCTGTGGAAGGACAGGTCATGGAAACCGGGCAATACCATCTTGCCTATCCGCCCGATCGCGCCACTTATCCGCCGCTTGCTGCCTTCCGGGATTGGATCGTCCAGGAGGTCGAGCAGGATATGCTTGCGAACGGCGGACGCATCGGCCAATAGTCGGGTATGTCCATCATTGATCGCGCAGGCGATCCGACCGACGGGAAGACGTCCATGAAACCCATTTTCGTCCAGCTTCGCTGCAAGCCCGGCAAGACCTATGAAGTCGCCGATGCCATCTACAAGACCGAACTCGTTTCCGAACTCTATTCGACCAGCGGCGATTGGGACCTGCTTCTGAAGATCTACATCAAGGACAGTGACGAGATCGGCCGGTTCGTCAACGAAAAGATCGCATCCATTCCCGGCATCGAACGTTCGCTTACGACGATCACCTTCACTGCTTTCTGATAGGGAAACGAAAAAGCCGCCCGAAGGCGGCTTTTTGCGGAAATATCAATAGGATCTCAGACATGTGCCGTTGGCGCCAAGTTGCGCGAACGGACAAGATCGCGAATCGCGAGGCGCACTTCGTCCGCAGAATTGAATCGCTGCTCATCGAGATCGATGACGTGAAATTTCACGGCGATGAACTTCAGCCGATCCTCATCCGGAATGACGATACCGACGGGTTCCCCGCCGAACTCAATAACTTGCTTCTGCATGGCAGACTCCCGCAGTGGCTGCTTAAATACAGCTCTGGCGAATGAAAATTTTCAGGAACGATTGAACCGAAAGCGTTACATTCGACAGCACGGAAGGGAGCGGCGATCCGTGCCGATCATTTTGGACGCACCTTCACCCAAGGCGGCGACGAAAACAGGTATAAGCATGTCACTCTCCCTTTTGGTGTTGCGTGAAAAACCGATCAGGCTCAACCGACCGGATGATGACTGACTGTAGGTGAGTCCCACAGCGCTATCAACAAAAATCAGTGTAACTAGAATTTTTTTCCGACTCATGACAGGAAAAGGGCGGAATTGTGAAATTTCATTCGCAAGTCCACGGCCATCGTCCGTCACGGTTTAAATAGGGAGCCTTCCGGCTCACGCAAGAACCGGGTGCAGGAATTTCCGGTCTGCGAAAGGCTCAACTTTCCGAGAGGAGCGCCTTCAGACGGGCAACCAGGAGATCGGCACTTTCGCGGCTGAAGCACAGCGGCGGCGCTATCACGAGTTCGTCGCGACCGTTCGAAGCGATCAGAATGCCGTCTTTTCTCAAGCCTTGGCGGATTGCCTTGGCCTTGGTGTCATCCTCGAATACAAGGGCCAGGCACAACCCCATGCCGTGCACCGCGCGAATCGCCGGATGACGGGCGGCGAGTTCCTGCAGCGCCGATTTCAGATGATCGCCGACAAGCCGGGCGTTTTCGCGAAGCGCCTCTTGCTCGCTGATCTCGACAGCCGTTGCGGCCGTCGTGCAGGCGACCGGACTGACCCGGCCCGCCGTGAGTTCCAGGGACGCGGCGATCGACTCGCGCATGAAAAGAACCGCGATATCTTCTCCGGGAAGGCCGGCAATGACGAGGTCGGGCCGGAGGCCGGATGCTTCAAAACCCCAAGCATGGTGGCCCAACCTTCCCCAGCCCGTGCTGGTCTCATCGATGACGAGGAGGCCTTCGTTGCGGGCCAGTGCGTTCAATATTTCCGAGAGGCTGTCGGCCGGATGGGGAAAGCCGGTCAGCAGCAGCCCGGCCTTGCCGTCCTCTCCCAGCGCCGCCGCGGCTTCTTCCCTGCTGCTGGTACAAAGGACCATCGCATCGTCAGCGACCTTCGGCACCAGGCCGACGACACCGACGAGGTCGTGCCTGCCGGTATGGGCACGGGCTACGTTCAGAGCGTGATCGAGCGCATCGCGATGGCTGGGCAGAACAAGCACGGTCGCGAGCCCTTCAGGCGCCAGATCCTCAAGGCGCTGGGAGAGATGCTGTTCTGCTTCCGACGGGCCGGAGGGCGGGGTGTTCAGCAGCAGGAGCTGCCGGTAGGCTGCGGCCGCGATGCCCGGATGACCGTGACCGATCAAAGGGGCGTTGCCGGTGAGGTCCAGCAGACTACGCCCGGTGCCATCGAAGAGATACTCCTTCCAGCCGCGGACGGGCCGGTCTGGATGCTTCGGGTCCGGCGCATCGGCATCGACGCCGAGCAAGGCCGCCGGGGACGGGCATAGATGGGACCATGTTCCCGCCTCGCCGGGAATACAGAAGTGCGGCGGCACAAGATCCGGATCGCGGCAGAAGCGCAGACGTACCCCGCCGACGGAATTTTCCGCCCCGGCAACCATTCCAAGCGGTTCGCCTGCCTCAAGCTTGGTCTCTTCGGCAATTTCGCATTCGAGTCCTTCGACATGCAGTGTCAGCTCGCGACCGGCAAAGACAAGCCGCGTGCCGGCGCGCTTCACCGTTCCCGTGAAAGGTGCCACCGCTGTCGTCCCGGTCGGTACGCAGGCGTCGATATGGAGCGCGAAGCTCTCCGGTTCCTGCAGAGGGTCGGCTGAACTCTTCGAAAGGCGATATTCGCCGTAACGCGTGCTTCCACGGCCGGTTTCCCACGCGACGCGTGCCAGCAGTTTCCAATCGTTTTCCGGATCGGTCCAGTTACCGCCATAAAGCAGCGGGCTTGTGACGCTGAGGTCGACGAGCCGGAGCGTATCCGGATCGATGTCCGGCAGAAGGCGGCCGATCTCCGGCAGAGGTTTCGTCATCTTCGTCACATCGAGGATGGCTGCGAACATCCATGCTGGGGAGACGGTGGTCGCCGCATGGAGAACGGTGCGGCGGCTTTCCGCATCCTCTTGCACCTGTTGATCGTCCGGGGATTGTACCCGCCTATTCTCGGCTTTGGCTGAAAGGATTCCGGTCCGGGCGACGATGAGCGGCCAGAGCGCCTCAAGCTCTGCGAGCGTCAGTGGATAGATGTCATGATAGGCGCGGATTGCCGGCAGGAGGGCAGAGGAGTCACCGTCGCGGTTTGCGAGCATATAGGCGCAGCTATTGGCGAGGCCGGCGACGAGCCAGCCGTTGGAAAGACCGGTGAAGTCCGTCAGACCTGTCGGAAGCCAGATGCCATCGGTCACCTCGCCGATGACGGCATCGGCGTCGAGGTTCTGGTGTGTGACAGCGGTGCGCAAACCCGGAGCGAGCGGCTGTATGCGCCGCAATGCCGTCACCATGGCTTTGGCGATGATGTCGCGTGTCTCCTGGTCGGCGACTGCTGACAAGAGCGATACAGTCTGCGGACCTGCCTTGCGCAGGTCGCTTTCCGGCTCCTGTTCCAGAATCGAATGTTCGAAGTCTTCGAGGCTTTTTGCTAGCGAGGCGGACATCGCACCGAAGGCCGCAATCGCCTCGTCCGACAGTTTCTCGTCTGCCTGTGGTGAGGTGCCATCGAGAAAGGTCAGGAGGCGGATGCGTCGATCCTCGCCGGCAAGCGGCAGGACGATCGTGTCGTTTCCATCCTTGGTGGACACGGGCTCGGGAACATGCGGCCCGTCCGGCTCGCGCAGGATATGGCGCATCAGGGCATGTTCGGTCTCGATCTTATCAAGAGGCCAGTCAGCGGGTGCCACCTTCAGGAGGTAGCGCATGTGGCCGTTGTCGATCAGAAAGTAAGGATTCTTCCTCCCCTCGATCGGAAAAACCTGTCCTGAAAGGCCATATTGCTCGCGGAGGATCTCCTCCACCGCATCGATCGACGGACCGGTTGACGAAACATCGATGAGGTCGGGCATGACGTCGGACATGAACCTCTCCGGAAATGGCTCTTCCGAAGAGGATAGTGCGGTAGAACCGCACGTCCATAGGGCTTTATCCGAGCTTATCCCATGCGCTCGGATGCATAGGAGCCTGGGCTTGGCGGAAAGACGACGGTGCGGTTGCCGTTGATGAAGGTGCGGTGGTGGATATGGGCATGGATGGCGCGGGCCAGTACCTGGCTTTCGACGTCCCGACCGAGCGACACATAGTCGTCCGGCGACTGCGCATGGGTGATGCGCACCGTGTCCTGCTCGATGATCGGACCTTCGTCGAGATCGGCGGTGACATAATGGGCCGTCGCGCCGATCAGCTTCACGCCGCGCTGGTAGGCCTGCTTATAAGGGTTGGCGCCCTTGAAGGACGGCAGGAAGGAATGGTGGATGTTGATGATCCTGCCCGACATCTTGCTGCACAGACTGTCCGAAAGCACCTGCATGTAGCGGGCGAGTACGATCAGCTCGGTGCCGCTCGACTCTACCACGTCCATCAACTGCGCTTCCGCCTGCGGCTTGTTCTCCTTCGTCACCTTGATGTGGTGGAAGGGGATGTCGTTGTTGACCACCAGTTTCTGGTAGTCGAAATGGTTCGACACGACGCCGACGATGTCGATCGGCAGCGCCCCGATCTTCCAGCGGTAGAGCAGGTCGTTGAGGCAATGGCCGAAGCGGGAGACCATCAGCAGCACCTTCATGCGGTCCTCGGCATCGAAGATGTCCCAGTCCATCGCGAACCTGTCGGCAACCGACTTGAACTCCTCGATGAGGGCCGGCCGTTCAGCCCCCTCTTCGGAAAGGAAACTGACGCGCATGAAGAACTTGCCGGTGTCGAGGTCGTCGAACTGCGAACTGTCGATGATGTTGCAACCCTTTTCGGCAAGGAAACCGGATATCGCAGCAACAATCCCGCGCGTGGATCTGCAGGTGACCGTCAGGACATAGTTCTTCATCTAAAATCTCCCTCCTCCGTCATCGGTGGCCAATTCGTGTATACATAAAGGCGGCGCAGGACAATACCCAGCCCAGAACGAAAGGGAAAAATGCCCAAATTAGCTGACGCTCGATGTCTTTGTGTGTACAGAGGCCGCTTCATCCGTTCCATGGCTCGGCTTTTTTCATAGCGTTTTTCATAACGCCGACCTTAGGGACAGCTGATCAAAATTCCATTCCCTTTGCGCCGTCCGAGCGCGTATTGTCGCCGCCTGAACGTATTCGGAGAGCTATTGACTGTGCTGAAGGCCACGTGAGCAAGCCGCGGACGCCTGCTCGACAGCCTCTTTTCGGCACATTCCGTCGGCAATCGATAAAATTGCAAGAAATTCCTTAAGGCTTCGCGAGGGAGGTTCAGCGTATTGCTGTCGGCAGTGATTCAATTACCGGCACGACCATGACGGACGCTCGACTGAAATCCCGGCCTGTTCGGGAAGCATCAGGTCTCATTCCACGCCCAGCCTCCGAGCCGCTGACCTTCGGCGGCACGATCGGGCTTTTCGCGCCTGCTTGCGCCGGCACCAAGCCGTCCGGTCTCGCCGTGCTCTTCGCCAGCCCTTGGGGATTGGAGGAAATGTGCACGCGCAAGTTCTGGCGGATCATCTCCGAAAAGCTTGCCGATCGCGGTATCCCCAGCCTTCGCTTCGACTATCCCGGCACGGGTGACGCGCTGGATGGCGTGGATTTTAAGAATGGTCTTGGCGTCTGGTCCGACAGCCTCGTCGCGGCGGGCGCTCATCTGAAGGCCCTTTCCGGATGCGAGCGCATTGCCGTCGTTTCGCAAGGTCTCGGTGCAGTCGTCGCCGCGAAGGCCGCTGAAAAGATCGAAGGTCTCGAAGCCATTGCCTATCTTGCGCCGGTCGTGTCCGGTCGGTTGCATGTCCGCGAACTTGCCGTCTGGTCCAGGGTGGTGGACGAGAATCTGAGCCTTCCCGAGGAGCAGCGACAGAAGGCGAGCGTCTCGATTGCGTCGCTGACGATGCCGGCCGAGGTCGCCGAGGAGGTTCGCAAGGTCAATCTGATGACGGCTGACCGGGTGCCGGCCCTGCGGACACTGGTTGTCGGAAGGGCCGATCGGCCCGCGGATCACGACTTCGCGACACATCTTCGCGGGCTCGGCGCCGATGTGACGGAGCAGGTATTCCAAGGTTACGAGAGACTGGTCTCCAATCCGGCGATTTCTAAACTACCGCTGCCGGTTGCGGAGAACCTGGTCGACTGGATCGCCGCGCTTCCCGTCGAGCCGCATTCCGTCAGAGAAAGCCAAAGGGCGGCAATTGCGCCGCTTGCCGGCGACGGCTTTGCCGAAACGCCCGTCCGGTTCGGCTCCAACAGCCGGCTATCCGGGGTTCTTTGCGAGCCGCTGCACGGGCGTGCGGGCGCGACGGTACTCTTTCTCACCTCGGCCTATGACCGGCATGCCGGCTGGGGGCGCACGACCGTAACAATGGCGCGGGCGCTTGCCCGGGCGGGTATCGCGTCATTGCGTTTCGATACTGCCGGTGCGGGCGACAGCCCGCCCGTGTCCGGACGGCCGGAACAGGTGCTCTATCATTCAAGCCAGAATGCCGATGTATCGGAAGCGATCGATTTCCTCGAAGCCCGCAGGTTGACGCCGGTGGTTACATCCGGCCGCTGCAGCGGCGCCTATCTCGGTTTCCAGGCATCGCTTGTCGAGCCGCGTATCGCCGGCGATGTCTCGGTCAATCCGGCTGTCTTCCGCTGGCGTCCCGGCCGGTCGGTCGAGGATGCGATCATCAACGGTACGCGCAGCCTCGACGATTACGGCAAGCGCGCCCTCAGGGTAGAGACGTTCAAGCGGATTTTGAAGGGCGAGGTCGATGTCCTCGCCGCAGTCCGCAACATCGTCAAGGGTATCGGCAGCCGGATCAGGAACAAGCTCCTACACGTTTTCCGCGCCGTTCTCCCCGAGGGGCGGGCGATCTATGGCGCTTTTCGTGCGCTTCACCAGCGTGGCATGCCGGTTTCACTGATCTACAGTGAGAACGATCTTGGCCTCGAACAATACGATTTCTATTTCGGTCGTGACGGGTCGGGTCTCTCGCGCTTTCCGAATGTATCGTCGACGATCATTCCTGACGCGGATCATAACCTGACGCCGGATCACGCTCGCGAGATTTATCTCGACACGTTGAGGAAGATGGCTTTTCGCTTCGCTCCGGCGGTCGATACCAACCGGTCAGAAACGCGCGACGCGGTTGCTGCCGAGTGAACGAACCGTGCCGCCCGGCCGCCCGGCGGCTCCGGGCAAGGCTTCAAGCTGCACCCGTTTCGGTGCGTTCGGCGCAAGATGGAACCAGTTGTCGCCGGCACGGTAGCCCAGGGCATCGATACTGACCGACTGTGCAAAACAATCCGTCGAAAGCTGCAGCCAGAAGGCACCGTCATCCTCCTCCAGCGATGTTGAAAAGCCGGCATCATGCAGCGCCTTCGCGCGTCCCAGCGGAAAATGAAAGGCCTCGGCGATCAATTCGCTTGTTTCGGCATGTTTGAGCCGGGCAACGGTCACATCATGAGAGGGCGGGCCGAAACGATAGGCATAATTGGCATCGAAGAAAGCGCCGAAGAGATCGACACAGGCAAGGCTTTCGCTGCCGCGGGCGGGAAGTGTCAGTTCACGGCGGCCGGAAACCACCGGTATCCTGCCGTCGCGCAGGCAGGTGACTTCGAGCACGACCGGCAGGGTACCGCCGGTTTCGTTCAACAGGTGCAGGTCCAGCCCGTTGGTGCCCTCGTCGGCGAAGATGATCTGTACCGGCCGGAAGGCGCGTTTCAGCGCATGCCAGGCGGATTTCGGCCGTCCGTCGACGTCGACCACGCCCCAACCCGGTCCTTGCATGACGTCCTGGAGGGTGAAGACGAGCGCGCCGTTGCAGGTGGAACCCGGCCGTCGCCATTCGGCAAAGGTCGCCTCCATCACCTCGCCGGTCACGGCGCGGGAAAGGGCAAGATAGCGACCGAAGTCACCATTCCGAAGCTCTTGGGGATCGACGCCATAGAACTCGCCGAGGTAATGATCGCGTACATCCTCGAAATCCCAGTCGACGCCGGCATCGCGCGGAATGCCGGCCTTGCTGCCCTGGAGCGTTTCCGTGGCGGAAAGATTGGAGAAGGCGAGGCATTCGGCCGCGAAACGGACATTTGCCCGGCGTGCATCTTCAATCGGGCGCTTGTAGGCACCGACGCCGTAATAGTGCGCCACACCCGCATTGGGATAGAAGGGCAGTGCGCCGCCGGACGGAGAATTGGCAATGTATGGCAGATCGGGTCTATGTTCGCCGGCGAGGCCCGCCAGGGTTTCTTCGCAAAGCGGGCCTTTCCAGATGCGTTCCGGCAGTCCCAGCATCGCACCCTGCTGATAGATTTCGCTGCCGCCACAGAGGACCACGAGCGACGGCGACACCTGCGTCGCAGCCAGGAATTGCTCCACTTCCTTTTTCACGTGAATCACAAAATCCGGATCGGCAGCCGGATAATCGAAATTGGCGAACATGAAGTCCTGCCAGACCATCAATCCCAATTCGTCGCAAAGCGCGAAGAAATCCGGGCTTTCGTAGGTGGCGATACCGGGAATGCGGATCATGTTCATGCCCGCGTCCTTGGCGAGCCTGAGCCAAGGCTCATAGCTTTCGCGGTCGCCCGGCAGTTTCACGATATCCGCAGACGTCCAGACCGCGCCGCGGCAGAAGATTTTCTCTCCATTGACGATCAGTGCGAAGTCGTTGCCGTCTTCGCCGCGATCGACGGAAACAGTCCGGAAACCGGTCCGGGCAAGCGGAAATCTCTCGCCGTCAATCCGCAGCGTCACGTCATGCAGCGCAGGCTCGCCATGGGTATGCGGCCACCAGGGTTTTATGTCGGGCAGGCGCAGTTCGGCGGAATATTTTCCTTCAGCAAACCCGAAGGATACTTCCTGCCCGTCGCAGACCAGACGGAAATCGCGAGCCGGACCCTCGTACGCGCAGCAGACTTTGAGAACGCCTTCTCCACCCCGGAGCGTGGCTGAGAAGCGGAGATCGGAAATCCGCTTTCTGACTGCTCTGATCAATGAAACCGGTCGCCATGGACCGGCCGCCTGCACGTCCGGGCACCAGCCGGACATGAAGCCGAGCGCGGTGGTGCGGATGAGGCGAAGGCCCTGGTTGTTCATCAGCCGCGGCCGCCAGCGGGCGCGGGGGCCGCTCATTTCCAGATGCGGTTTCAGCGCCCGAAAACAGATCGACAGCGTTTCGCGGCCAGCGAGGTTCACGGGCACGTCGTGGCTTTCGAACATGCTTTTGGAAGACAGGATCAGGCGATCGTCGAGAAAAACCTCGGCCACCGTCGCAAGCCCGGCGAAGCGCAAAATTACCGGCCCCGGTGTTTCTCCCGCCAGGGAGCGGCGATACCAGACGTCACTGTCGATCAGGGGTTCGGGATCGTCGCGGTCGAAACGGCCGGCCGCCTCCAACGCTGCGGCCACCGTGCCGGGCACGATTGCCGGAATGTTCTCAGGCATCGAAGGGAGATCGCTTGGCAGGGCGTAGGCACCGGGTTCGGTCAAAACCAATGACCAGTCCTCGTTAAGAAGGCTGGTCTCAACACCGATCAGCGAAAGAGCTCTCACGCCGCCTCGCGGTTCTCGGTTGCCGTCAGCGCCAGGTCGGCCATCAGCACGTCCCAGGCCTCGATAGCCGGGTCGAGCGCGGTTGCCAGCGGCGAGAATTTCTTCCGGGTCACCGCGCGGGCAAGCTGGAACTGGGTCGATTTCGCGACTTCCGCGATCTTCAGCGCCTGTTGCCGGGCTTCCGCAAAGGCCCGACCGTTCAGCCAGGCAAGATGGCTGGCCAGCAGCTCGAAATTCGCACCGACCTGCCTCAGGGTGTTGAAGGCGTATTTGTGGAAGAAGCCGAAATCCCGCTCCGCCACACGCTCCACCTGCGCCGGGAAGACATCCGCGAAGGCGCGGATAGGGTTTTCCTCGGGTTGCCGGGCGTAGTGATGGCGCAGCAGCTTCCACGCCGTCTCGCGGATATCCCGGATATCGGGGTAGGCCGCGGGAAACTTGGCAAATTCCGTGTAGGGCAGGAAGGGGAGTGCGTCAGTCCCGGCATCCATCTGGAACAGGCCTTCGAAATCCTCGCCGCCGAGCGTGAAGAAGCCGCCATTGTGGAAATAGTCGAGCTCATGCTTTTCGAGATCGAGCCGGTTGATCGCCACTGTCGTCTTGCCGTGTTCCTGGCGGTAGGTCACGCCGCGCGTATCCGGCAGGTAATAGCTGTCGAGTTCCATCAGCGCGAGCCTACCTCTGGCAATCTGCTCCGCTACATGCCGCTCCGGCCGGTCGAAGATCGCCAGCTCGGTTACCCGTATGCCGTAGAGCGTTTCAAGGTCCTCCAGCGGCACCTTGAAGAAGGTGAACTGGTCGCCCTCGAAATCCTGGGTCAAGGTGAAGCCCAGCATGGCTTCCGGCGGAAGGTTCTGTGCCGAAAGCACCTCGATCCAGAGATCGACATAGCAATTGGTTTCCGGCCACATGCGTTCCGCCGAGTGGAGCACATGCGGCATGTAGCTGGCCGGATCGAGGCCGGGGAAGACCGATGTCATGGCATCAGCCCCACAGGACGGCGCGAACGCTTTCCGGCCACGCCTTCACGTCGAGGCCGTGGGTGTGGAAGAGCGCCAGCGCGATGCGCTCCAGGCCGAAGCCGACGCAGGCGGTGTGCGCCGTCGAGCCGTCTTCCAGGTAGAGGCCCCATTTCGTGCCGAACGCGTCCTGATGGTAGTTGAAGCTCATGCAGGCGGTCGGTTTGGCGGTCGAGGTGATCGGGATCAGCAACTCGAACTTCAGGTTCTGATCGCGCTGGTTATTCACCAGCATTTTCCCCGCACGCCCGAAGAACGGATCGTTGGCCACGTCGATCGTCACGTCGAGACCGACCGACGTCATCATCTCGACGCCGCGGTCCATCCAGCGCTGGCGGAAGTCCGTCACATGCTGTTCGGTCCCCATGCAGACATATTCGCGCATGCGGAAAAGCTGCTGGCGGGCCGGATCCTTCGAAGGTTCATGGCGGAAGCAATAGCTCTGCAGGTCGTAGAGGCCGCCGGATTTCGGCAGCTTGCCGCGGCGTGCGACCGTCGGGTAGAGCGGGTAGCAGGCGGCCGGCGTCAGTACGATATCGGTCGCCTCCTGGCCTTTGGTCCAGTCTTCGCCCACTTCCATGCATTTCAGGAGGCTCATGTGGTCGAGCTCGCTGCCGCAGAAGGAATGCACCGTGCCGGCAAGCTGCGGGAAGCTCTTCATATAGCCGCTGGTTTCGAAGAATTCGCGGTTCATGCCCGGCGGAAAACGCATGGCCTCGGCACCATCGGCGCCGCCCACCCTGTCGATCAGTCGCTCGAAAGCGGCGATGACGTCCTCGAACTGGCCGCTTCGGCCGTAAAGACCGTCGACGCCGGTCTCGATCAGAAGGCCTGCATCGAACAGGCGGTCGAGAAAGGAAACTTGCATGTCCATTGGCTTCACCTCAATCAATTCATTTGAAGGGCAATTCATTTGACGAAGTGGGCGTCAGCCGAGAAGGCTGGTGTCCGGTTTCTGCACGAGCAACATGGTCGACGTGTTGCCGAGGATGCGGTCGTTGGAGATCATCAACTGGGCGGAATGGGCATCGCGCAGGTGCCTGCCGAGGCTGTAGGGCGTGCCGTTCTTGTAGCCCATGATGCCGCAGATGATCATCGCCTGGTTGATGATCGTCAGGATCGTCTCGGAGGAGGCGAGCTTGACGTTGTTCATGGCGATCGAGAACGCCATGGAGGAAAGCTGGTCCGGATCCGCCTTGGCATCCTCGTAGGCCCTGAGGCCCGAGAGGATGTTGGCCTTCAGGAGCTGCAGCAGGTTCGAGGCCTCGGCCAGCCGCAACGCGCCGGGCGGCTGCGAGCCGCCCGCCTTGCGGGCGGCGGCGCGCACGAAGGCCTGGGCGCGAAGCACCGCATCGGCGGCGATACCGTACCAGACGGCGCTCCACAGCAGGTGGGAGCTTGCGAGCATGGACTGTGCGGCGATTTCGGCGAAAGGCTTCGGGAAGACCTGTGCCGCGGGCGCCTCGCCCTTGAAGATGAAACCATCCGAGCAGGTGCCGCGCATGCCGAGCGTATCCCAGTCGACGGTCTTTTCGAGCATATACTGGCTCTTCCTGAAGACGGTCATCACCTGATCGCCCGGAGCCGCGTCCGCACGGGCGCGGGAGGTGACCATGATCGCGTCGGCGTGCTCCCCGTAGGAAATCACCGTCGCATCCTTGGTCAGCCGGCAGGTGTCGCCGTCGATCTCGATGGCGCAGATGGAATTGCGCAGGTTTCCGCCGATGCCGGCCTCCGTCGTCGCCGAGGCGACGAGAAGCTGGCGAGCGCAAAGCTCGCGCATGAAATCCCTGTGCCATTCGCTCTCGGCACCGTGCTCGACAAGGCTCGAAACCTTGATCTGGTGCATGGCGAAGACCATGGCGCTCGCGGCACAGGCCTGTCCCAGAATGGAGCAGATCTCCGCGAGCTCCTGCGTCGTCGCACTCTCGCCGCCGAAGGCTGCGGGGATCTGGATGCCGAGCAGGCCTTCGGCCTTCATGGCATCGACGGCTTCCTTCGGGAAGCGGCCTTCGCGGTCGACGGAATCGGCGAAATCGGCGGCCACCCTCGCCACGCGATGGGCGCGTGCGCCGAGGCTCATATCGGTTGCGACAGCGGCAAGGCTCATCACGCGGCCTCTTTGGCTTTCAGGATGTGGGATACCGTCTGCTCGATCGCCGAGATGCTGGCAAAGGACTTGCGGTTCAACAGGTTGTCCGGAAACTCGATGTCGAAGGCCTCTTCGAGGCCCAGCATGAGCTGCACGGATGCAAAGGAAGAAAGGCCCGCCGCATAAAGATCGGCGCCATCTTCCAGCTCGGTCACGGCGACCGGCAGATTGCCCAGTTTCGCCAGCAGTTCGCGAATGGTCTCGTTCATCTCGACGTCTCCCGATAATTGGAACTCAAGCGTTCATCGCTGGCGGGATGTTTAGGCCGGAAAGCATAAGATTCCGGTAAGAAACATGCTGAAAATCGGGCTGCGGGATTCGCTAAAATCCAATCGATCGGCATCTGTCCGAACTGGCTTGACAGGAGGGCTGCTCCGGTTTCTGATGTCCGGATTCACCAGGGGGGTCCCGGCAAGGGGCTGAGATACTGCTGGGCAATACGGCTTTGCCGATTGTGGCGCAGTGACCCGTTGAACCTGATCCAGTTCATACTGGCGTAGGGACGGTGCGGATGCTCACGGCTCAATGGCGGGATTCCCGCTCCGGCTCAAGGCGTTCTTCCATCATTCCAACACCGGACTGGGTCTCCAAACGTCAAACCTTGGAGCCTCAACCATGAATATCGCGACCACCAAGCTTACCCCGGTCGTCACCACCGGCCCGCTTCCCGCCTCGAAGAAGGTCCTGAAGCCCGGAGTCCTTCATCCCGACATCCGCGTGCCGATGCGCGAGATCGCGCTGCACCCGACCTCCGGCGAACCGCCGGTGACGGTCTATGACTCATCCGGTCCCTATACGGCCGAAGGCGCGACGATCAGCATTGAATCCGGCCTGCCGCGTCTTCGCGAAAGCTGGATCAAGGCCCGCGGCGACGTGGAGACCTATGAGGGACGCATCGTCAAGCCGGAGGACAACGGCTTCGTCACCGGCGATCGCCTGACGCCGGAATTCCCGGTCCGCAATGCTCCGTTGAAGGCGAAAGCAGGCCTGGCCGTCACCCAGCTCGCCTATGCGCGGGCCGGGATCATAACACCGGAAATGGAGTTCATCGCCATCCGCGAAAATCTCGGACGGCAGGCCGCCAAGGAAGCACTTGCCCGCGATGGCGAAAGTTTTGGTGCGCACGTGCCAGACTTTGTGACACCGGAATTCGTGCGCCAGGAAGTCGCCGCAGGCCGGGCGATCATCCCCGCCAATATCAACCACCCGGAGACCGAACCGATGATCATCGGCCGGAACTTCCTGGTGAAGATCAACGCCAATATCGGCAATTCGGCCGTCACCTCGTCGATGGCGGAAGAGGTCGAGAAAATGGTCTGGGCGATCCGCTGGGGCGCCGACACGGTGATGGACCTCTCGACCGGCCGCAACATCCACAATATCCGCGAATGGATCATCCGCAATTCACCGGTCCCGATCGGCACCGTGCCGCTCTACCAGGCGCTCGAAAAGGTGAACGGCATTGCCGAGGATCTCACCTGGGAAGTTTTCCGCGACACGCTGATCGAGCAGGCCGAGCAGGGCGTCGACTATTTCACGATCCATGCCGGCGTCCGGCTTGCCTACATTCCGCTCACCGTCGACCGCGTCACCGGCATCGTCTCGCGCGGCGGATCGATCATGGCCAAGTGGTGTCTGCATCACCACAAGGAGAGCTTTCTCTACGAGCACTTTGAAGAGATCTGCGACATCTGCCGCGCCTATGACGTCTCCTTCTCGCTCGGCGACGGGCTGCGCCCCGGCTCGATCGCCGACGCCAACGATGCGGCGCAGTTCGCGGAGCTGGAAACGCTCGGCGAATTGACGCAGATCGCCTGGGCGAAGGACTGCCAGGTGATGATTGAAGGCCCCGGCCATGTGCCGATGCACAAGATCAAGGAAAACATGGACAAGCAGCTGAAGGTCTGCGGCGAAGCGCCGTTCTATACGCTTGGGCCACTGACGACCGATATCGCGCCGGGCTATGACCACATCACGTCCGGCATTGGTGCGGCGATGATCGGCTGGTTCGGCACGGCCATGCTCTGCTACGTCACGCCGAAGGAACATCTCGGCCTGCCGGACCGCGACGACGTCAAGGTCGGCGTCGTCACCTACAAGATCGCCGCGCATGCGGCCGATCTTGCCAAAGGGCATCCCGCCGCTCGCATCCGCGACGATGCGCTGTCGCGCGCCCGGTTCGAGTTCCGCTGGGAGGACCAGTTCAACCTGTCGCTCGATCCGGAAACGGCGCGCAATTTCCATGACGAGACGCTGCCGAAGGAGGCACACAAGGTGGCGCATTTCTGCTCCATGTGCGGTCCGAAATTCTGCTCCATGCGGATTTCGCACGACATCCGTGCCGAAGCGCAGAAGGAGGGGCTGGAGGCGATGGCCGCGAAATACCGCGACGGCGGCGACCTCTACATGCCGGTCGGAAAGGATTGATGCATCAAAGCCTCCGCCGATCTTCCGGCGGAGGTATTCCTCATTGCTGTGCTTGACCTGAGGATTCAAGCACATGCCCGCCCCCTCTTGGCCTCATTTAGCGTTTGCTGGGCAGCAGGCCGTCGATCTAACCGAAGCGGGCTTGTTTGAGGAAGCCGGTGCGTCGATCCGATCTCCCCCACTTGAGGGGAGGGCTATCGCATATGGGAATCGAGCATGCTGCCCGCTTCATCATTCCACGGAAGCCATAGCATGTTTGTCATATGCAATTCCCCTGCACTTGAGGGGGAGATGCTCGGCAGGGCAGAGGGGGGTGTGGTGAGGCAAATCAAGGCATTGACAGAAGCCGGCAGAGAAAATCACTCCCTTTCATCCCCGCCTTCTTGCGTCATGCCTAGAATTGCCCCGCTTCCGTTGCCGGAGTGTTTCGCGAGACGTTCGCGGGCAGGCGGGAGCCGGCGCTTCCATCGGAACCGTAACGTGCGGGAAAGGTGGAAGAGGTGAAAGCCATGGAGCGCATGTCGAAAGGCGGTTGCTCCTATCAAGCCTCCCCCTGGCCGCCGGGTCAGGTTCGGTTGAGCCGTGCAAGTGGTGAGCCTGTCCCGAAAAGACGGGCGTGAACGAGACCACGCAGCGAGGCGAGATGATCATCTGTAGGGGCTGGACACCCCGAGAGAACGCCGAAGGCCACGCGAATGCGGAGCCACTTTATACAATTCCAATGAGGTTCCGCATTCGTGTGGGCTCTCCGAGATCTCAAGACACGGGCAGAATCAGTCGCGTGAGGGATGAGCCGTGTCATTTCGGAGGATAGATATGCTCCTCGCCGCGGAAATCGCTGACGGAGTAGCAGCCGCCTTCGCGGCGGATCGCGCTTTCGCCGATTGCCGCCTTGCCGTGGCCGCCCGGAATGTCGAGCACATAGGTCGGCTGGCAGAGGCCGGAGATTTTCCCACGTAAGGCCGAGACGATTTTCTGGCCTTCCTCAATGTCCAGCCGAAAATGGCCCGTGCCCGGCGCCAGATCGGGATGATGCAGGTAATAAGGTTTGACCCGCGCTTCGACGAAGGCTTTCATCAACTCGCCCAGGACCGCCGGATCGTCGTTGACGCCGCGCAGAAGCACCGTCTGGCTTACCATCGGGAAACCTGCATCGACCAGCCGCGCGCAGGCGGCGCGGGCGGTCTGCGTCATCTCGCGCGGATGATTGGCATGCAGCGCCACATAGACCACCTTGCCGCTGTCCTTCAGCGCTTCGATCAGTTCCCCGTCCACGCGGTCCGGTTCGACAACCGGTACGCGGGTGTGGAAGCGCACGATCTTCACATGCGCAATGTCCGCAAGCCCCCGCATGATGGCGACAAGCCGGCGCGGCGAAAGCACCAGCGGGTCGCCGCCGGTGAGGATCACTTCCCAGATTTCCGGATGCTCGCGGATATAGGTGAGCGCGGCGGCCAACTCTTTCGGCGAAAGCGTGCCGTCGCCCTCGGGACCGACCATTTCACGGCGGAAGCAGAAGCGGCAATAGACCGGGCAGATATGCACCGCCTTCAGGAGCACACGGTCCGGATAGCGATGCACGATACCCTTGACGGGGCTGTGCGCGTGATCGCCGATCGGGTCGGCGCGTTCGTCCGGCGTCGCGAGCAATTCGTCGGGATCGGGGACGAACTGCCGGGCAATCGGATCGTTCGGATCACCCCTGTCGATCAGCGATACAACGGTTGGCGTCAGCGCGATTGCGTAGCGGTCCGCAACGGCGCGGATGACGTCGAGCTTTCCGGGCTCGACCAGGCCGGCGGCTATCAACTCTTCCGGCGTTTTCAATGAGCGGGCTGCTGTCACGAAAAGACCTCCGCGACCGGCGCCCACATCACCTGTTCGACGCGGGAGGCACCCGTCGCCAGCATGGCGAGCCGGTCGAAGCCGAGGGCCGCGCCGCTTGCATCCGGCATGGCCGCAAGTGCTGCGAGAAAATCCTCGTCGATCGGATAGCGCTCGCCATAGATGCGGGACTTCTCGGCCATCTCGTGCTCGAAGCGGCGGCGCTGTTCGCCGGCATCGGTCAGTTCGCCGAAGGCATTGGCAAGCTCGACACCGCAGGCATAGAGTTCGAAACGTTCCGCCACGCGCGGATCACGGGCGGAGGGGCGGGCGAGGGCCGCTTCCGAAACCGGGTATTCGCAAAGGATTGTCGCACGGCTCTGTCCCAGATGCGGTTCGATCTTCTCCACCAGCACCTTGCTGAAGAGATCGGCCCAGGTGTCGTCTTCGGCAAAGCGAATTCCGGTCCGCTTCAAGCCAGCCGCCAGCAGATCGCGGTCGGTTTCGCCATTTGCGGCGACGGAGGCGAGGAGGTCGATGCCCGCATATCGTTCGAACGCCTCCGCGAGCGACAGGCGCTCTGGCTCGGCAAAGGGATCGACCTCCATGCCCCGGAAGATGAAACGATCCGTCCCGGTGGTCTCCGCGGCAAGCGCCAGCATGTCGGCGCAGTCGGCCATGAGCTGTTCATAGCTCTCGCCGGCGCGATACCATTCCAGCATGGTGAATTCCGGGTGATGCAAGGCCCCACGCTCGCGGTTACGGTAGACATGCGCAAAGGTGAAGATCCGCTTCTCGCCGGCCGCCAACAGCTTCTTGCAAGCGAATTCGGGCGAGGTGTGCAGGTAGATCCATGCCCGTGCGCCGTCGATCGCGATTGCCTCCGTGGCAAAAGCATGCAGATGTGTCTCGTTGCCTGGCGAGACCTGCAGCGTGGCCGTATCGACTTCGACGAAATCCCGTTCGCCGAAAAATCCGCGCAGCGCCGCCTGGATCGCATTGCGTCCCATCAGGAAGGGCCGGCGGTCCGCGTGGTTTGCCTGCGTCCACCAGGGCGAGCGGGATATGGCGGGTCTGGATGAGCTCATTTACGGCTTTCTTCGCCGGTTCTTCCCGGCAAGGCTTCCACTTTGCGCGGTTTTGGAGTAGTTCCGGCCGGAAAACAGATACTCGATCACGAGGGCCGTCTTGCGGGCTGGTTACCGCCCGGTCCTCTACGATGCATTTTCGGCAGTTACAAGCCAGTACGCACCATAAGGAATATCATGGTCAAGGTCATCGCCTCCTCCGTCCGCAAGGGCAACGTCCTCGAAGTCGACGGCAAGCTCTATGTCGTTCTCACCGCCCAGAACTTCCATCCCGGCAAGGGCACGCCCGTCACCCAGGTCGACATGCGCCGCATCGTCGACGGCGTGAAGGTGTCGGAGCGCTGGCGGACCACCGAGCAGGTCGAGCGCGCCTTCGTGGAAGACGTGAACTTCCAGTATCTCTACGAAGACGGCGAAGGCTTCCACTTCATGAACCCGGAGAGCTACGACCAGGTCGTGGTCGATGCGGAGACGATGGGCGATCAGAAAGCCTATCTTCAGGAAGGCATGACCTGCATCCTTTCCATGCATGAAGGTGTGGCGCTGGCTCTGCAGCTGCCGCGCCACGTCACGCTCGAGATTGTTGAAACCGAGCCGGTCGTGAAGGGTCAGACGGCCTCGTCGTCCTATAAGCCGGCCATTCTTTCCAACGGCGTCCGTACCATGGTCCCGCCGCATATCGATGCCGGCACCCGCGTGGTCATCGCGACGGAAGACAATTCCTACGTCGAACGCGCCAAGAGCTGATCGTCCCCGGCCCGTCGGCCCATGATAAAAAACCTCCGGAGCGGCTGCTCCGGAGGTTTTTTGTTGGTGCGCCAGGCATGGCGCGTGGTGCGAGAGCACCGTTTGGCCGGGCTGGTATCCGGCCGATGACTTTGAGGTGCAAGTCCTCTGCAGGCCCTGGTGATGGGAACTGTTAGCTGAACAGCAAGGGCGTTGCCGCGAGGTAGGGTCTGAAGGAAGCTGCAAGCAAAATGCCGGCCTGACGAACAGGAAGCGCATATGAGGCGTCCGCATCCGGGCGAGGGAGCCAACAGACCCGAAGCCCGATATCACCCGGAGGATGCGGCCGTAGATGCGACAGGTATATGGCATGAAGGTCACGCGTCTTACCCTGGGAGACCTGTCGATCTGCCCCTGGAAACAGGTGGGCTACCGGCGTCGAGAGGCGTCGGGATGGGGCGGCAGGGGACAGCAGAAGCCGTAGTAGCCGGACCAAGCGGCGAAGGGCTGAACATGGAGTGCGGGACGGAGATCGGTCTTTCGATGGTGAGAACAGGTGCAGAAGTTGGGGCTGAGATGCCCTGTGCCCAAGCTGAGAGTAGCGGCCGGAAGCCGCGAGGGCAGGCATTGGGTGCATCCGACACCACGGCAGGACTGTTAGCCTCTCGACCGGAGGCGAATGAGCGACTGATGGAGACGATCCTCAGCCGCGAGAACATGATGGCGGCTTACCGTCGGGTGGTGGCGAACAAGGGTGCGCCGGGCATCGATAAGATGTCTGTCGAACAACTGAAGCCATACCTTGCGGAGCATTGGCCGCGTATCAGGGAAGACTTGCTGGCGGACTGTTACAGGCCGGCGCCGGTGCGCGGGGTGGAAATCCCCAAGCCCGGCGGCAAAGGAATGCGTCAACTAGGCATTCCGACCTGCCTCGATAGGCTGCTCCAGCAGGCGATGCATCAGGTGCTGATGCCGATCTTCGACCCGGACTTCTCGGCCTCCTCCTACGGCTTCCGGCCGGGGCGGAGCGCTCACGACGCGGTGCTCGCCGCCCGGTCACATGTGGCCGGTGGTCGCCGTTTTGTGGTCGATCTTGATCTGGAGAAGTTCTTCGACCGAGTAAACCACGATGCTCTGATGGCACGCGTGGCACGCAAGGTCACCGACAAGCGGGTGCTGCGACTGGTCCGCCGCTACCTGCAGGCTGGGTTGATGACGGGTGGGATCGAAACGGTACGCAGCGAAGGGACCCCGCAAGGCGGTCCGCTTTCGCCGCTGATGTCGAACATTCTGCTCGATGACCTCGACAAGGAACTGGAGCGACGCGGCCATGCCTTCTGCCGCTACGCCGACGACTGTAACGTCTATGTGCAGTCGCAGCGTGCCGGCGAGCGGGTTATGGCCTCGCTCACCCGCTTCCTTGCCGAACGGCTGAAGCTCACGGTCAACGGTGCCAAAAGCGCCGTGGACCGACCGTGGAAGCGCACGTTCCTTGGCTACACCATGACCTTCCACAGGGCGCCGCGTCTACGGATCGCGGCGTCCAGCGTGGCGCGGTTCAGGGGGAAGCTGAAGGCTGCCTTTCGTGCCGGGCGCGGTCGCGCCCTCGGCGCCACCGTCAAAGACCTCACCCCGATCCTGCGCGGCTGGATGGCCTATTTCCGGCTGACCGAAGGCAAGGGGATCCTGGAGGAGCTTGATGGTTGGTTGCGGCGCAGGTTGCGCTGTATCCTATGGCGGCAATGGAAACGGCCACGTACTCGGTGCATGCGGTTGGTGCAGCGCGGCCTGACGGAGCAACGGGCACGTGACTCGACCAGTAATGGTCACGGTCCTTGGTGGAATGCCGGGGCCAGCCACATGAACGATGCCTTCCGTAAGGCCCTCTTCGACCAACTCGGGCTGATTTCTTTACAACGGGAACTGCACCGCCTAAACCACGCTTCATGAACCGCCGTGTACGGAACCGTACGCACGGTGGTGTGGGAGGAGGGATGCCGTAAGGCCCCTCCTACCCGATTCATCAGTATATCAGCGGAATCTATTTCTTCACGACAACAGAGGCGACCTTGGCATCCGTCTTGCCGAAGGCATAGCCGCCGCCGATCGCGACGTTGAGGGTGACATAGTCCTGTGCGACCTGCTGCACAGCCTGGGCAAGGCTCGCCTGCGCGGTCGAGACCTCGCGCTGCGCGTCGAGCACGTCGAGCAGCGAGGATGCGCCGTCACGATAGCTTGCAGTCGCGAGCTGCAACGCTTCCTGATAGGACTTCACCGTCGCCTGGTAGGCTTCGACCGTGCGGCGGTCGCGAGCCACGGCGGCAAGCGCGTTCTCGACCTCTTCGACTGCATCGAGAACGGTCTGCTTCCAGGCAAGATAGGATTCTCGTGCCGACGATTCGGCAATCTTCACATTGCCCCTCAGGCGGCCGCCGTCAAAGATCGGCAGGCTGAGCTGCGGACCGAAGGACCAGCCGAGAACGCCGCTCTCACCGGCAGAGATTCTGGTGTAGGACGGCGTGATCGAACCGCCGAGCGTGATGGACGGATAAAGCTGCGCTTCGGCCACGCCGATCTCGGCAACGGCCGAGGCGAGTTGCCGTTCGGCAGCGCGAATGTCCGGGCGGTTGCGGATAAGATCAGCGGGGATGCCTGCTCTTGCATTGAAGCGGGCGACCGGCTGGCGGGCACCTTTTTGAAGTTCAGCAACGAGGGAGGATGCCGGCAATCCAAGCAACGTGGCGATGCGATGGGTGGCGCGGCGGAACTGGGTCTCGAGGCCCGGAATTTCCGCGATCGTTGAATTGACGAGACCTTCCGACTGGACGACGTCGAGTCTGGAGGCCGCCCCAGCTTCGAGCTGAAGCTTGGTGAGGTTCAATGTTTCCCGCCGCGAATCGAGGTTCTGCCGAGCGATCGCGAGGCGCTCCTGATAATAGCGGACGTCGATATAGGCAGACGCGACCTGTGACAGAAGCGTCAGCCTCGCCACGTCTGCGCTGGCATAGGCAGCGTCGAGACTTGCGAGCGCCGATTCCTTGGAGCGGCGATAAAGGCCGAAAAGATCGAGGAACCAGGACGCAGTCAAATCGCCGCTGGCCGTCGTCTGAGGACCGGACGACGACGGGCTCAGCGGCCCTCCAATGTCCTCACTGCCGCTTCGGCTTGCAGAGGCTCCAAGGTCCAGGGCAGGCAGCCCGCCGGCACCTGCAACGATGACATTGGCCTGTGCGGCATTGATTCGTTCCAGAGCCTGGAGAACGTCGAGGTTCTGCCCAAGGCCCGTCTGGATATAGCCATTCAGGCGGCTGTCATTGAAGGCGGTCCACCAGGCAACCTGCGACACGTCACCGTTGCTGGCAGCGCCGGCCTCGCCGAACTTTCCCGGCAGGGAGATTTCCGGCGGCGTGTGATCGGGACCGACGACGCAACCCGAAAGCAGAAGCGCGGTGATAAGAGGAGCAACAACTCGAGTGGATAGCATTTTTCTGTCCCAGTGCCCTAAACGCTTGGAAGTCAGACATTCATGCCGCTTCCGATTGCTCCGTCAGGAGCGATTCGATTGTTCCTGACGGTATTAGAAGACTAAATCCGTTAACGACGTAATCCTTATGCTACGCTTTTTCACGGTTTGATAACCGTCTAACGACAACAAAGAAGGAGGGAACGAAGAAAATTCCGAGGAGTGTTGCAGAAAGCATACCACCCAGCACTCCGACGCCGATCGCGTTCTGCGCCGAGGAGCCGGCTCCCGTGGCTATGGCGAGCGGAACAACACCCAGAATGAAAGCAAGCGACGTCATGATGATCGGCCTCAGACGCAGGCGAGCCGCTTCGAGTGTCGCTTCCACAAGGCCCATGCCCCCCTGCTGTCGATCCTTGGCAAATTCGACGATCAGAATCGCATTCTTCGCCGCCAGACCGATGGTCGTCAGAAGGCCGACCTTGAAGTAAACGTCGTTCGACTGCCCGAGAAAGTGCGCCGCGGTCAGTGCCCCGAGCACGCCGATGGGAACCGCGAGGATAACCGAGAAGGGGATCGACCAGCTTTCGTAGAGCGCTGCGAGGCACAGAAAGACGATCAGGACCGACAGCGCGTAAAGCATCGGCGCCTGCGAGCCAGAAAGCCGCTCCTGATAGGAAATTCCCTGCCATGCTACCGAATAGCCGCCCCCCATCTCGGATACCAGGCGTTCCACTTCGTTCATGGCGTCGCCCGAGCTCACACCTGGTGCGGCCGACCCCTCCATGGAGAAACCCGTGACGGCGTTGAAGGCAGAAATGGAAGGCAGGCCGTTGATCCAGGTTGCTTCCGTGAAGGAGGAAAACGGAACCATCTCGTTGTCGGAATTGCGGGCATCCCAGTATTTCAGATCCTCCGCCTGCATGCGGTAAGGCGCATCCGCCTGCACATAGACCTTCTTAATCTTGTTGTTCAGCGTGAAGTCGTTCACCCGGCTGCCGGCGAAAATGGTCGTCAGCATGGAATTGACGTCGGAAATCGAAACTCCCATGGCGCTCAGCTTCTCCTGGTCCAGCAACAGCTTTACCTGGCTTTCCTGATCGCGGTCGTTGCTGCGCATGGCGGTGATCTTGTTGCCGCTGTTGGCGGCCTGCACGAGTTGTTTGGACGCCGTCACGAGGGCTTGCGAGCCGTGATTGCCGCTATCGACCAGATACATGGAGAAACCGCTGGAGTTGCCCATGCCCTGAATTGCCGGAGGAAGCAGCGGGAAGACCTGGGCTTCGCGGATCGTGAAGAAATAGCCCATGGCGCGCTGAACGATGGCGCCTGCAGCGAGCTTCGGGTCCTGACGTTCGTCGAAATCCCGAAGGCTCGCAAAAACAAGGGCGTTGTTCTGGCCGGAGCCCGTGAAGCTGAAGCCGTTTACCGCGAAGACGTCCTGGACGCCTTCCTTTTCCTGGTCGAGATAATAGTTTTCGACCTTCTCGATCACCTCGGCCGTCTGGGCACTGGTTGCGCCATTCGGCAGCTGGATGATTGTCATCAACACGCCCTGGTCTTCCTGCGGGAGGAAGGAGGAGGGAAGTCGCGTGAAGAACCAGGCACATCCCCCGATCACGATGGCGAACATGATCATCACGCGCAGCGGACGCTTCAGGAGGTAACCCACGGAGCCCACGTAGCCATGCGTGGTCCGGTCGAAACCCCGGTTGAACCAGGCGCCGATCCCTCGCCCCTTCTTATCATGGTCGATCGGTTTCAGCATCGTCGCGCAGAGGGCGGGCGTGAGCACAATGGCGACCACAGCCGACAGGAGCATCGCCGACACGATCGTCACGGAGAACTGCCGGTAGATGATGCCGGTGGAACCGCCGAAAAATGCCATGGGAATGAAGACGGCGGTCAGCACGAGCGCAATGCCTATGATCGCGCCGGTGATTTCCCCCATCGATTTCTCGGTGGCTTCGAGCGGTCCGAGTCCTTCCTGCGCCATGATTCGTTCGACGTTTTCCACCACCACGATGGCGTCGTCCACCAGAAGACCGATGGCGAGGACCATGGCAAACATGGTCAAGGTATTGATCGAGTATCCCGTCAACGCCAGAATGCCGAAGGTTCCCAGCAAGACGACCGGTACAGCGATCATCGGAATGAAGGTTGCCCGGAGATTCTGCAGAAATACCAGTAGGACCACGAAGACGAGCACAATGGCCTCGATCAGCGTGTGGACCACCTTTTCAATGGACAGCGATACGAAAGGCGTGGTGTCGTAGGGATAGATGATCTTCACGCTTTGCGGGAGGGCCGGTGCGATCTCGGCGAGCTTGGCCTTGACGCGGTCCGCCGTATCAAGCGCATTCGCGCCCGTTGCCAGGTTGACTGCGAAACCCGAAGCGGGCTGGCGATTGGAGCGGGAACTGGAGGAATAGCTCTCCTGGCCGATCTCGACGCGCGCCACATCGCTGAGGCGCACGTTGGCGCCACTGGTGTCGACCTTGAGGATGATTCGTTCGAATTCCGGCACGGTGGTCAGCTGGCTCTGGGCCGTCATGGTGACGTTGATCTGCTGGCCTTCGACGGACGGCAGGCCGCCTACCGACCCTACCGAGACCTGAGTGTTCTGGATCTGGATGGCCGATGTGACGTCTGCGGGTGTCAGCTGGAATTTTCTGAGCTTGAACGGGTCGAGCCAGATTCGCATCGAATAGGCCGAACCAAAGGAGTTGATGCTGCCGACGCCTTCCAGGCGTTTCACCTGATCTTCGATCTGGGTCGAGAAGATGTCGCCCAAATCGGCGGAAGATCGCTTGCCATCGGTGGAAACGAGTGCACCGACGAGCAGAATGCTGGATGTCGATTTGGTGACCTCGATACCCAGATCCTGGACGATGGACGGCAGTTGCGACGTCACGAGCTGCAGCTTGTTCTGGACCTGCACCTGGGCAATGTCGGCATCGACACTGTTGTCGAAGGTCAGCGAGATGCTGGCCTGCCCGGTCGTGGAGGAGGAGGTCATATAGGTGAGGCCATCCAGGCCAGTCATGCCGTCCTCGATGATCTGCGTCACCGTTTTCTTAACCGTGTCGGCACTGGCGCCCGTATAGGAAGCGGAGATGCGCACGGTTGGCGGGGCGATTTCCGGATATTGTGAAATCGACAAGGTATTGATGGCGAGAACGCCGCCGAGCATGATGACGATGGAGATGACCCATGCGAAGATCGGCCGCCGAATGAAAAAAAGGGACATGATCTAGTTCCTGATCCCGATGTTGCCGAACAAGCCGCGAGACATCACGACTTCGGCGTCGGGGCATCGCCGACGACCGGTTTCTCTATGACGAAGCCCTTGGAATCAATCTCCGCAGGAACGGGATTGACGGTGGCGTTATCGGTGATCCACTGGAGGCCATCAACGATGAGTTTGTCTCCGTCGCTCACGCCGTCGGTGACCAGCCAGTTGTTGCCGGAAAGCTGGCTGCTGCGGAAAGTGCGCGTTTCGACCTTGTTGTCGGCGGTCACGAACTGCGCCGTGAGTTCGCCATTGGCGTTCCGGCTGGCCGCGCGCTGGGGAATGAGATAACCCGTTTCCCTGCCAACGGTGATGGTGGCGCGCACAAACATGCCCGGCAGGATGAGATTGTCGGGATTGTCGAACAGGGTGCGGATGGAAACGGTGCCGGTGGTCGTGCTGACCGCCATTTCGGACATATCGAGCTTGCCGATGTGGGGATAATCGGAGCCGTCCTCCAAGGTGAGGCGGATTTGGGTTATCTCGTCATTTTCCTTGCGGTCAAGGTTTCCGGCAGCGATGGTCGTCCTCAGACGCCGCAGATTCACGCTTGATTCGTTCAGCTCTATATAGATCGGGTTGATCTGGCGCAGGGTCATCAAAGCATCGGTCTGGCTTGCTGTGACGACGTTGCCGACCGAGAATCGGGTGGCCGAGGTGACCCCGTCGAAAGGCGCACGGACTTCGGTCAGGCCGAGATTGATCTGAGCTGTCTGCAGAGCCGCGCGAGCCTCTGAAACAGAGGCCCTGGCTTGAAGCAGTGTCGTGCGAGCGTCCTCATATTCCTTTTGCGAGGCGCCGCTATTGGCCAGCCGCTCGTAACGTTGAAGATTGGCCTCGGCCGCCGGCACGCTCACCTCCGAACGCTCCAATGCGGCCTGGGCCTCGGCTACCGAGGCGAGATAGGTGTCGTCCTCGATCTTGTAGAGAAGATCGCCGGCTTTCACGAAGCTGCCTTCCTTCACCGCAATCTGCTTGATCACCCCGCCGACGCGCGGCCGGATGTCGGCCGACTGGAAGGCTGCCGCACGGCCGGAAAGAACCGTCGTGAGCGGCTGTTCGGATTTCTGCAGGGTCACGACGCTGACCGGCTGCGGCGGTCGTTGCGGAGCTCCGCCTGCGGATTGCTGTTGGCCAGAATCGCTGCAAGCCGCAAGAGCTGCAGAAAACAGCAGTGGTAGAATCAGTTTGCGTCCGATCATGGCGTCATCCAAGGCAAGGCGTTTGGGTAATCGCCACGGCAGACGATATGTGCCGGGGCGAAGGACGGAGAAGGTACCCCGTCTTGAGTGGTCAGAACAGTGGTGGTCGAAAGAAGAATTCGGCCAACGGTCTGCGGTGGGGAAGTGACGTAAGTTAAAAATCGTCACTTTACAAGCGGATTTTGCAACGCAGCATTCACAAGTCCAGTGAGGCCGTCACATCGGTCATAAAGTTCGGCCTCGTCGGACTTGGCCAGAAGAACAGGATGGAGCACGCTCGCAAAAGCGGCTGCGACATGCCGACTTATCGCGTGCGGGTTGGTACATTTGTACGCACCGCTCGCTACGCCCTGGCGGATGAGATCGGTAAAGAGGGACTCGATCAGTTCCTTGTAATGCTGCCCGCTCGGCAGATCGGCTTCGGACATCAGAAAGATCATCTCGAAGAGGAAAGGGTTTTCGCGGATGTCCTGAAGATGTGCCTCCATCAGCTTGCGCACGACGATCGCAAGCCGCTCGGGCGCCGGAGCGGGTTCGTCAAGCGTCCCGAATCGCCCGATCATGCGGCTGATATGCCGGTCACAGATGGCATCCGCCAGCGCTGCCTTCGAGTGAAAATGCTTGAAGATATTGGCCGGCGACATCGAAAGCGCCTGGGCGACATCGGCGATCGAGCATTTGGCGATGCCGCGTTCGCGGAAAAGGATTTCCGCCGTGTTGAGGATGTCCTCCCGCGTCTCTTCCGCTTTGCGCCTTGGCCTTCGCACTCTCACCTCTTTAAAAATCGGACGGATTTCCCGATCAACGCGTGCTGAAATAGGGCTCCAGGTTCTTCCGGACCCGATCAAGCACTGTCGCACTGCCGGTGTCCGCAACGAAGGTGTTTCCCGTGATCGTCTCGTAAGCTGAGCGGTAGACCCTGGCGGTCTCCTCGATCAGTTCCGGCGGTATCGGCGGGATCTCGTCCTTGTAGGGATCGCAACGCTCGACCACCCAGGCCCGGATAAAGTCCTTGTCGAAACTCTTTGGCCGGGTGCCTTTCTCAAAAGCCTCCCGATAGCTGTCGGCGATCCAGTAGCGGCTCGAGTCCGGCGTATGGATCTCATCGGCGAGGATGATGTTGCCGTCGGCATCCGTGCCGAATTCGTATTTGGTGTCGACGAGGATGAGGCCGTGTTTTTCCGCCAGTTCCTGGCCGCGGGCGAAGAGCGCAAGCGCGTATCGAGACAGAGTTTCCCATTGCTCCGCCGTCAGAAGACCGCGGTCGACGACTTCCTTCGGCGTCAGTGGTTCGTCATGGCCACCGTCAAAGGCCTTGCTGGTCGGCGTGATCACCGGTTCAGGAAGAACCTGATTATCCTTCAATCCGTCCGGAAGGTGGAGCCCGTACATGGCTCGCTCACCTTTCTTGTAGAGGGTGAGGAGCGACGTGCCCGTTGTGCCGGCAAGATAGCCCCGGACGACGATCTCGACCGGCAGGATATCGAGCCGTTTGCCCACGACCACATTCGGATCGGGGTAGGTGAGCACATGATTCGGGCAGATGTCGCCAGTCGCCTCGAACCAGTAGCGTGCGGTCTGGGTCAGCACCTGGCCCTTGTCGGGGATCGATGTCAGGATGCGATCGAAAGCGCTTAGGCGATCCGTGGCGATGATGATGCGGCGGCCGTCCGGCAGATCGTAATTCTCCCGAACCTTGCCGCGGTAATGGTTCGGCAGTTCGGGAATGAAGGCATCGGTAAGAACGCGCACGGGAAACCACTTTCCTGAGAGTTTTCGCAGTTCTTTTGCTATCGCATGTTTTGACGCGGCCGCACAAGAACGGTCGGACGTGGCAGCTTGCCGCTTCGATTTCTCCATCCAGCGAGGGGTGCGTTCCGCTGCCAGACTGTTAACTTCCGTTAACGGTTGGAATGAGGCTCAACTTTCTAATTCTCCAGATTTTTCAGTGTGTTGTAAGATTTTTCAATTTTTCCGATTCAATTCAGTTGACTTCATCTTGGGTGAGCTTCTATAAGCCGTGTCACTGACGAGGGCGGCGGCGCTGCTGGCGACGAAGTCCTTTGTTCTGGAGAAATCCTTAAGCATTGGCGACTGCTGATTGTGGGCCGGGT
>NZ_JBEAAL010000034.1:0-54900 GCF_040066075.1 Neorhizobium phenanthreniclasticum | reverse complement strand
CCTGATCTGTCAGACTATGTGCAATGATCTCCCCACTGTCGGCGTCAACAGCTAGATGCAGCTTTCGCCAGCTGCGTCGGGATTTTACGCCGTGTTTTTCTTCCAGCCATTGGCCAGCACCATAGATGGCCGTGCTAGAAATACAACCCGCGATTTATTATCGATTAACCAGAAGATGCTGTCATTCGGGGAGGTTTGGTTTTGCGTCCTTTTAGACTTGTTGTCACGGAGAAGGACGATGCGCAAATTCCAGGGGTCAGCCAGAAGCCCCGAATTCATTCCAGTTGCCTCGATGCGCGGGGTCTTTTTTCATCCATCGCCGATCGGGGCGGCTTGCACGTGGTTCTTTTCGTCAAGCTCACCCATGCGGGTGCGAACCGGATGTGAACCAGCCACCAGATGGTACAATCTGCGCCTGCCGCGCGTTGCGTTGATTGGCTGCTTGATCACTGGCGCCGCATACCCTGCCTTGGCGCAGACTGCCTGGACCGGCGCAGCAGGGAACGACGATTGGTTCGACGCCGGAAACTGGGACACGTCCACCGTGCCGGATGCCTCCAACTCTATCGAAGTCGACCCCGGCAACGCAGTGATTTCCGGCAACGCCGCTGAAGGCGACAATGTCTCCATAGGGTCTGGAGGGACGGTGACCGTAACAGGAACAGGATCCACGTTGACGACCACGGAAACCCGTACGGATGGGGGAACGTTCACTATCGAGGATGGCGGCCTTGTCACCAACAGCAGCGGCGTCGTAGGTGGCATTGCTACTATCTCAGGCACCGACGCTGGCGGCAATGCATCAACCTGGATCAATAACGACTATTTCGCGGTCGGCGATGGCGGGGCCGGCACACTGAATATCCTCGACGGCGGCAAGGTTATCGTCAACACCGATGCTATCCTTGGCCAATCATTCCACGGCAATGCATTGGTCTCAGGGCCCGGGTCGTCCTGGGAAAATACCGGACGGCTGACCATCGACAACGGAAGTTTGCGTATCGAAGACGGCAGCAGTGTCTCGAACACATTGGGTATCGTCGGTGATTCAGACACTGGTGATGCAGTTGTGACTGGCCCAGGCTCGAACTGGCTCAACACGGGACAGCTGACGATCGGGAGCTTCGCTACGGGTACTATGCGCGTCGAGAACGGCGCTGCCGTCATCAGCAACCAAGGCTATGTCGGCGCCAGTGTCGGCAGCGATGGAAGTGTCACCGTGACGGGGAATGGCTCCAGCTGGCAGGTGACGGATTTTAACCTCACCCTGGGGAATTTCGGCGTCGGCTCGATGACCATTGACGACGGGGGGCGGGTGTTCGCAAAGACCGGGGTTTGGCTTGGTGTTTCGGCAACTGATGCAATCGGAACGCTGAACATTAACGGCACGCCGGGTGCTCGCGGGGTATTGGAAACCAGTGGATTTCGGGGCGGCATGGGAACCGCGGATCTCACGCTCGATGGGGGCATCGTGCGAGCCATCGATGACAATGCCGTGTTCTTTTCCAACTATGGCACTCAGCAGGTGCAGTTGGGAGCTGGTGGCGGCATCATCGATACCGATGGCCATGACATCGGCATCGCTCCTGTAATTACCGGCGTCGGCCGCTTGACCAAGGACGGCCTGGGCACCCTCACCCTGACCGGCGAAAACATCTATGGTGGCGGCACTACAATCACCGACGGCACGTTGCAGCTCGGTGACGGCGGAACGACGGGCTCTATCCTTGGCGACGTGACCGATGACGGCATCCTGGCCTTCAACCGTTCGGATGTCGTGACGTTCGGCGGGACGATTTCGGGAACGGGGGGCGTCTATCAGATCGGCACGGGGCAGACTATCCTCACGGCCGACAGTTCAAGCCTCACCGGTGTTTCACAGGTCCAGAACGGCATCCTTTCGGTCAACGGTATTCTTGGCGGCGCGATGGAAGTCAGAGGCGGGCGGCTTCAGGGCATCGGCGAGGTAGGAGACACCACCAACTTTGTCGGCGGCGTCATCGCGCCCGGCAATTCGATCGGCACGCTGACTGTTTCCGGCAATTATATCGGCAATGGCGGTACCCTGGAAATCGAGACAGTGCTCGGAGACGACAGCTCCACTACCGATAAGCTGGTCGTTACCGGGAACACGTCCGGCAGCACCGATGTTCACGTCATCAACGTCGGCGGCGCCGGGGCGCAAACCAGCGAGGGCATCAAGATTGTCGATGTCGTCGGCACGTCAGCCGGAAGCTTCACACTTTTGGGCAGTTACACGTTCGAAGGTGACCCGGCCGTAGTCGCGGGTGCTTATGCCTATCGCCTTTATCAGGGCGGCGTCAGTACGCCCGCCGATGGTGACTGGTATCTGCGCTCGGTCCTGTTGAATTCCGATGCGCCTGATACTCCACTCTACCAGCCGGGTGCTCCGATCTACGAGGCCTATGTCGGGGTATTGCAGAGCTTCAACGAACTCGACACGCTGCAACAGCGCCTGGGCAACCGCTCGTGGTCTGACGGCTCGGTTACAGCGGACGCGCAGCCCAATGCCGATACTGCCGGACGCGGTATCTGGGGGAGAATCTTGGGCCGCCATACCAGCATCGATCCAAGGGACTCGACGACCAGGGCCAACTACGACGCAGATATCTGGCAATTGCAGGTCGGGGCGGATGGTCAGCTCTATTCCGGAGACTTAGGCGATCTCATCGGTGGTTTTTCTGTGCGCTACGGCACCATCTCCGCCGATGTGTCCTCAAGTTCTGGCGGCGGGTCGATCAACAGCACGGGCTATGGTGTCGGCGGATCGATGACCTGGTACGGGAAAACCGGCTTCTATCTCGACGCCCAGGCGAACGCCACCTGGTACGACAGCGATCTGTCCTCCTCCACTGCCGGCACCAGCCTGATTTCGGGCAATGATGGCTTCGGCTATGCATTCGGGCTGGAAGCCGGCCAACAGATGGCGCTCGATACCAATTGGTCAGTTACTCCGCAGGCGCAGTTGACCTATTCGGCAATCGACTACGACGACTTCACCGACGCTTTCGGCAGCACAGTTTCGCTGACGGAGGCCCACAACCTCAGGGGACGCCTCGGTATCTCCGTCGACTACGAGGATAACTGGATTGACGGCACGGGTCAGACAAGCCGCCTCCATGGCTATGGCATCGCGAACCTCTACTACGACTTTCAGTCGAATTCGGATGTCAGGCTTTCCGGTGTCAAGCTCGCAAGCGAACAGGACCCGCTCTGGGGCGGCCTCGGCCTTGGCGGCACTTACAATTGGAGCAATAATAAATATGCCCTTTATGGCGAGGCCACGGTCGACACCAGTCTGAACAATTTCGGGGACAGCTATACCCTGACTGGGAGAATAGGTCTGAATGTCAAATTCTAGGCTGCAAAGATTGATCGGAGACAAGATCGACAATACGAAAATATCAAACGAAGATTGCAATAGCTTCTGGGGTGATGTCAGGTTAACTTGGGCTGAAAGATTTGCGGCTATTTCGCGGTGATGAGCAAGAGCCCAGTTAGCTACAAGCGCCATCGTTTTCCTCGCGCTGTGACCGCCCATGCGGTCTGGTTGTATTTTCGTTTTCCATTGAGCCTGCGTCTGGTCGAGGAAATGTTGTTGGAACGCGGCATCATGGTTTCCTATGAGACGATCCGATGCTGGGCAAAGAAGTTTGGCCCGGACTATGCCGCTCGCTTGCGTCGGAAGCCGCCAAATCCGGATGATATTTGGCATCTGGACGAGGTGGTCGTGATGATCGGTGGCCGGAAGCACTGGCTCTGGCGCGCGGTCGATCAAGACGGCTATGGACTCCACGAGATCGTCCAGACCCGCCGCAACGCCAAGGCTGCCAGGCGCCTGCTGATCCGGTTGATGAAGAAGCAGGGATGTCAGCCGAAACGTATCGTCACCGACACGCTTCGCTCTTACGGTGCGGCCCGGCGGCAGTTGATGCCCACAGTCGAGCATCGATCACACAAGGGGCTGAACAACCGCGCCGAAAACTCGCATCTTCCTCTACGGAAACGAGAGCGGGTGATGCAGCGATTTCGCTCGCCAGGCGGACTGCAACGTTTCGTCAGCATCTTCTCTGCTGTCCGAAATCTCTTCGTCCCAGCACGATCTCGGCACTCAGCCTTCAACATCCATCTACATCGCCTTGCAGCGATGGCCCATTGGAAGGGCGTCGCTGGAATTGCCGCCTGAACACTCCGCAGCACCCCCGATTCCTAGCCGCGGGACTTAACCTGACATCACCTCGGGAACTCGTGCATCATCGCTGTATCGGATGGCGTCCGTCTCCAAGTGCTGCGCCGTATCGATGGGAGTTCGAGGAGGATGGCATACCTTTCGACGTCGCCGTCAAACCGCAAATCACCACAAACGATCTGCATCTTATGGTCCGGACCGCGCTCGCCGGCAGCGGCATTACATTTGCACTCGAAGAGACGTTTCGTCCATATATCGTCCGCAGCGAGTTGATCACGGCGTTAGACGACTATCTGCCGCCCTTTCCGGGGTTCTTCATCTACTTCCCCAATCGCCGGAATATGGCGCCCAAGCTGCGCGCGCTCATTGACCACGTTCGCGCGTATAGACTGACGTCGTCCTAGCTGTCAGTAGCTAGAGCTCACTGGGTTTTGTGCGTCGGGTTGGGCACCTATAACGCCCAGCAATTCCCTGGTTCGGCGGGCCCAAACCAGGCCCAGGTGGCGCAGATTGCTGAGAATGGGCACGCGGCTCCAGAAGGTCAGACTGGCAAGACCCGCGGCGAAAACGACGTTCGTCACTATGGAAGAAGAGGCTGTTGTGGAGCCTCTTCACGGATCCGCCTGTTTCGCCGGATGACAGCCGGCTGTCAGATCTTAAGCGTAGTTGATGGGCAGCCAGTCGTAATTCGTGCTGTCTTTGCGGACATGGCCGATGCCCGGAAAGGCGATATGCGCGCCTGCCACCAGATATTTGCCGTCCACCGCCTGCCTGAACGCAACCTCGCGTGCAGCCACAGCGGCTTTCTGGTCGATATCGAATTCGATAGCGACGCCGGGTTCATCGAACTGCAGAATATCGCCATGAGTGATGTCGCCCCAGAATACGATCTTCTGGCCTCCGCCTTCCAGCGTGATGGCGCTGTGACCCGGCGTATGTCCCGCATACAGAATGGAACCAAGACCGGGAACGGGCGCTGCGTTGTCCGCGAAGGTTTCGAATTTTCCGGCTTCAACGTATGGCGTCACGCACTGATCCGCCTCGCCAAAATGCTGCTTGACGATGCCGGTCGCCGCCTTGGCGTTTGCCGCACTCAGCCAGAATTTCGCCTCGCGTTCATTGACCCGTAATGTGGCGTTGGGAAAGGTGCGTTTGCCATTTCTTATCAACCCGCCGGAATGATCAGTATGAATATGGGTGAGGACGACATCATCAATGTCATCCATCTTGTAACCGGAAGCCTCAATGTTGGACTCGAGTTTGCCGAGCGATGGCCCTAGATAGGCACCAGTGCCTGCGTCGATCAGCACCAGTCTTTCTCGAGTGTTGACAAGGAAAGCGTTGACGGAGGTTGGGACCATTTCCGGCAGAAACGCGTCTTTTAACACGTTTTGTGCATCGTGCTCGCTGGTGTTGGTGTAGAGCTTGGCAAGCGGCAGGGCTACAGTTCCGTCCGACAGCGCCGTGACCTCCACGGAGCCGATTTTCAGCCGGTAGAAACCCGGTGCCTGAACAGCGGCATAGGGTGCCTTGGCGAAGGCGATTGATGGTGCGACGAAGGGTGCTGTGACCAGACCGGTCAGAGCGCTTTTGAGAATGGAACGGCGGGATGGCATGGCTTTGCTCCTTGGGTGAGGGTGTGGAACGGCTTGCAAGTTCCTGCCCTTGAGCTAAGGATGTCTCGGTCAGCAATCAAATCGATACCACGCATGCAAGTCATTGATCATTTCAATCTACGTTCCTTCGACCTCAATCTTCTCGTCGCCTTCGACGCGATGATGGAAGAGATGAGCGTGACCCGCGCGGCGCAACGGCTCAAAATTCAGCAGCCTGCGATGAGCCACAACATATCGACCCTGCGCACGCTTTTTCAGGATGAGCTTTTCATCCGTGTAGGACAGGTGATGAAGCCCACCGCACGAGCGCTGAATTTGTCCGGCCCGGTGCGGCAGGCTCTGCGGCAGGCGCAGGCGGCGGTGTTGATGGCGGATGCATTCGATCCGGCCACCGAGCAACGTACATTCCGGCTGGGACTTTCCAGCGAGGTGGAACTGCTATTGCTGCCCGATCTGACGGCACGGCTGCGGGATATCGCGCCGGGTATCCGCATTCTCGCCCGCGGTGGTGATGCGGCGGAGGTCGACGCGATGCTGGATGCGGGCGTCATCGATCTGTCTGTGGGGTGCAGCTATCTGCCGGACTCACGGCACCATAGCGAGCCGCTGTATCAGTCCAGCGTATTGTGCTGTTTCAATCCGCAATTGCTGAAGCTTTCTAACCCTGTGGGTCTGGATGCGTATATGGCGGCACAACACGCGGTGATCTCCCAAACTGACAGCCTGCATGGCTGCGTTAAGGATGCGCTGGATCATGCGGGCGCAGAGCTGGAAGTGGTGGCGGCAGCACCCGATTTCATGTCGATATTGGCCACGGCGCGTTCATCTGCGGTAATTGCCACCGTGTCTTCGCGCATCGCGCTTCGTTACGGGCCGCTGTTGGGGCTCGAGGTCAGCGCGGTGCCGTTGGCACTTTCTTTTCCACCGGTGGCTATGGTCTGGCCGCTTCAGACAGACAGCGATCTTGGCTGCGCATGGTTGCGGCAGCAAATCCGTGAGGCCATGCTGAGGACGAACGGGGGTAATGTCGCGGATATTGCGGCCTGACGTTTCGTAATGATCAGCGTGTGTTTCGGGGCCTCGCCTTGAACTGACTCGAACCATCGACCCCGTGATTTGAGTCAACTGCACAACACGCAGTCACGAAAAAGCGACAACCTCTTGCAACGAATACCGGCTGCTCTCTTTCAAGAGCATCTCGACATGGAGCGCCTCGCACACTCCTTAGCTCCGAGCGGGTTTCCACCATATCGGCAGCTGACAACACCGACGTACTTGCCATCCCAAACCAAGCGCATCACAACTAGAGTCATGAAACTGGAATTTCATGGGATCAGTTGTGCGCACCAAAGAGCTATCGTTTCTAACCCGTGTTCGGCAAATCTTGCCGCGTCTCCATCCGGCTGAACGGCGCCTGGGGGAGTTTGTCTGCGATTTTCCCGGCGAACTCGCGAGCTATTCGGCGCAGGAACTTGCGGCCCTTGCCCATGTGTCCAAGGCAACCGTCTCGCGTTTCGTCCAGCGTCTAGGTTATGAAAACTATGATGAAGCGCGGCGCCATGCGCGAGCAGAAAAGCAGACCGGTTCGCGGCTGTTCCTGACAACAGCGGCGGATGCCGGCGCTGAACAGTCCGTCGCAGCGCATGTGGCCCAGGGCGTCGCAAATCTGGAATCGACGTTCCTGGCCATATCGGATAGCCAGATTTCATCCGCCGCATCGGCCATTGTCCAGGCGCGCAAGGTCTGGGTGGTGGGCTTTCGCGCCAGTCATCCCTTCGCAAGCTATCTGCAGTGGCAACTGACACAGGTTGTGGAGAACATCGTCGCCATTCCCGGCGGTGGCCAAACCCTGGGCGAACACCTGGTAAGCCTTGCCCATGACGACGTGGTGATCGTCTTCGGCCTGCGCCGGCGCATTGCCCGCATGGACCTTGTCCTCGAGCAGATCGAAAAATCGAAAGCCAGATTGCTTTACGTGACGGATGAAGGGGTCTCCTTTCTCTCCAGCGCCACCTGGCATTTCCGCTGCCACACCCTGGCTCCGGGGCCACTGTTCAACCATGTCTCGGTCATGGCCCTGTGCCATCTCATCACCACGCGCTGCATCGAAATCTCAGGCGTTTCGGGGCGCAACCGGCTACGCGGTATCGAAGTGTTGAACGATAGCCTCGAAGAGCTGTGAGCCGCTTTTGTGCACCTGCATGAAATGATCGGTCATTATTTAATCTAAAGAAAACTTCGTTTCATCACTGGTTTTCGGGTATCGTGCATTCAACTATCTGATTCAAAATATGAAACTATGATTTCATGTAATCTGGCATGAAATCTGCATTCCATATCGGTACTGAAAGGCGCATAAGACGCCGGGGAACGAACTGCTGGAATTTCAGGCAATAGTAATGCTGATGCTGATGCCTACCCCGATGTCGATCGCGTCCGAAAGCGTGAATTTGATTTTCTGAACACCGCGCCTGTTGGCCAAGAAAGGATAATCGCATGTTCAACCGCCTCATGATCACCCTGACGAGCGTTTTGTTGTTTTCCACCACGCCGTTTTCTGCGGCGCGGGCCGAAACCATCACACTGCGCGTGCTTGGCCAGCCCTCGGGATCAGGCCTCATTGCCCAGCAGAAGGAAAAGCCGTTTTTCGAGGCGCTGGCCGAGAAGACCGGGCTCGACATCAAGGTCGAATACCTGCCCGTTGACGTCGCCGGCATTCCCGATACCGATGGGCTGCGCATCCTGAAGTCGGGCCTGTTCGACATCGTCTCGATCCGCGGCCCGCAGGTCAGCCGTGATGAGCCCTCCGTGCTCGGCCTCGACCTCGTTGGTCTCAACACCAGCTTCGAAGCCGGCAGGAAGCATATAGACGCTTTCAGCGGCTATGTCGGCGCAAGGCTGGAAAGCCAGTTCAATGCCAAACTGCTCGGCGTCTGGCCGGCTGGTCCGCAGGTGATCTTCTGCAAGCCGGAGGTCAAGGGACTTTCCGACCTTAAGGGCATGAAGGTTCGCGTCGGCGACCAAAGCGCGGCGAACTTTGTCGCCAAACTCGGCGCCACAGGCATTTCCATGCCGTTCGGCGAAGTGCAACAGTCCCTGTCACGCGGCGTGGTCGATTGCGCTATCACCGGCCCGGCCTCGGCAAACTCAGGCGGCTGGCCTGAGGCCGCAACCACCGTTCTGCCCGTTGCGCTGCAGCTGGCGGTCAACGGGTACGCCATCAATCTGAACAGCTGGGCCAAATTCACGCCGGAACAGCAGACAAAGCTCGCAGGCGCCATCAACGAACTTAATGCAGATATCTGGGCGTTTTCTAAGGAGCTCTATGAAGACGCCATGCGCTGCAATACCGGGCAGCCCCCCTGCGAACGCGGCAAGCCCTACAAACTGATTGAGGCTGCGGTCTCCGAAGCCGATCTCAAGACCGTCGCCGCTGCAGTTGGCGAAGTCTCCCTGCCGACCTGGGCCAAGCAGTGCAACGCCGTCGCTCCCGATTGCGAAGCTGAATGGAAGAAGTCGGACGGCGTAGAACTCGGCCTCTGACACCATTGACCGGCGAAGGAGAGGAGACCATGCAGACCTATGCACGCATACTTGGCATGACATTCGGGATCATGATGATCCTTTTGTCTCTGGCCATTACGGCCGAGACACTGCTGCGAAAGTTCTTCTCCTATTCGCTGGGAGGGATTGATGAACTGGGCGGCTACGCGATTGCCATCGCCGCCCCGCTCGCCTTCACCGTGGCTCTCGTCGAGAATTCCCATATCCGCATCAACCAGTTGACGGCGCTGATGCCGAAAACGGCCCAGGCCGTGCTTAACGGCATCTCGGCGATCACCATCGCGCTGCTGGCGGGATATTTTTTCTACTTCACCGTCGATACGGTTATCGATACCCAGACCTATCAGTCGATTGCCCAGACACCCTGGGCGACGCCACTGATTTATCCGCAGACCGTATGGCTAGTCGCCATGGCAACCTTCCCCATTGCCGCACTCGTTTTTGCCGGCAGAGCCGTGATGTTGATGTCACACGGCGAATGGCAGGTGCTCAACCGGCACTTCGGCCCGGTCTCCGCCCAGGAAGAACTGCAGGCCGAGCTCGACGACCTCAAGAAGCGCGAAGGAGCTGCCCAATGAGCATTGCCATCGTGGGTATCGGCTTTGCAGCCATGTTGGTCCTGATGTTCCTGAGTTTCCCGGTCGCGGTGGCGATCATCGCCGTTGGCGCGCTGGGCGGCTACCTGATGTACGGCATGCCGCTCGTCGACATGATGGGCGGGGTGATCTGGTCGAGCCTCAACAGCCCGTCCATGCTGGCTATCCCGTTGTTCATGATGCTGGGGGAACTGCTTCTGCGGGGCGGCATTGCCGACCGCATGTTCGACGCCTTGGCGGTCTGGCTTGCCCGACTGCCGGGTGGCCTGCTGCACACCAATATCGCGACCTGCACGCTGTTTTCCGCTACGTCAGGCTCGTCGGTCGCAACGGCGGCAACAGTCGGCACCATCGCGCTGCCGGCGCTCCAGCAATACAAATATCCGATGAAGCCGTCGCTTGGCTCACTGGCTGCAGGCGGCACACTGGGCATCCTCATTCCGCCAAGCGTCAACTTGCTGGTCTACGGTTCGCTCGCCAACACCTCTGTCGGCCAGCTCTTTGCCGGCGGCGTGGTGCCCGGCATCCTGATGGCGCTCAGCTTCTCGATCTACATCTTCCTGGTCCATGGCAAGGCCGGGGCAGAGGCGAAGGATTTGATTGACATGCCGCTACGCCAGAAGCTCGCACTTGGCAAATACCTGATCCCACCCTTCATCATCTTCGGCGTCGTCATGGGCTCGATCTACGGCGGTCTGGCAACGCCCACGGAATCGGCGGCCATTGGCGTAGTCATCGCATTGTTCTTCGTCGGGATCAACGGCCGCCTCAATTTCGACCTGCTGGTCAATTGCTCGATCCAGGCCGCCAAAACCAGTGGAATGGTGATGATCGTGCTGGTCTGCGCCCTGTTGCTCAATGTCACGATTTCCATGACCGGCGCCGCGCAGGCCATGACACAGTGGATCGCATCCTTCGATCTCAGCCAGATCGCTTTGCTCTTCGTTCTGCTGGCCTTCTACATGGTGCTCGGCACCTTCATGGACGCCATGTCGATGCTGGTGCTGACGGTGCCGATCGTGATCCCGATCGTGATTGCCGCGGGCATAGATCCGGTCTGGTTCGGCATCTTCATCGTCATTATGTGCGAGGTGGCGCTGATCACCCCGCCTGTCGGCATGAACCTGTTCGTTGTGCAAGGGGTGCGCATCGACGGTGGCCCCTACAGCGACGTGATCAAGGGTGCCGTCCCTTACGTTGTCATCATGATGGTCTTTGCCATCGTCTTGATGTTCTTCCCCGGCATCGTTTTGTGGCTTCCAAACATGCTGGCGGGCCGATGATGAGCAGCCTCGCGTCCTCAGAAAAGGAGGCGCCGCAACGGCGCCTCCTGGTCATCAACCCCAACATCAATCCGACTGTCACACAGCGTGTCCGCCAAGTTGCAGAAGCAATCGTAACGCCGGAAACCTCGGTGACCGTCGTTAACCCGGCGGAGGGACCGTTTTCCATCGAGACGATGGAGCATCGCGACGCCGCCGTGCCGCAAGTGCTCGACCTCGTGCGCCGCACGCTCAATAACCGTTTTAACGCCTATGTCTTTGCTTGCTTCGACGATATCGCGCTGTTCGAAACGCGGGAGATGACCGGGGTTCCGGTGGTTGGAACCTGTGAGGCAGGGATTGCTGCGGCGCGCACCATGGCCGCACGGTTTTCCATCATCACCACGGTCCATTCCGCCGTGCCCGGCATCCACCGCCTGCTGGCTCGCTACGGGGCTGCCGATATTTGCACGGTTCGAGCGGCTGGTATTGGTGTCGCTGCGGCCGCGGGAGGAGACAGCGATACGGAGAGACGTATCCTGTCAGCGGTGCGCGAAGCAGTCGACCAAGACGGTGCGAAGGCAATTCTGCTTGGTTCAGGTGGCCTGACCGGACGCGCAAATGACCTTGAGCAGCAGTTTGGTATTCCGGTGATCGACGGCGTCGCTGCTGCTATTAAGATGGCGGAAGGGCTAGTTTACCTGAGGAGCCAGATTCTTTAGCCGTGTTCAAGCCAGGTCCATGCAGGATCTGAGCTTATTGCTCTTGATGCGATTAGAACTGGCGACCCCCCTTTTGACCACGCGATGACAACGATTTGTCGACCTTGCGCTCAGGTAATCTCGCCTCCGTCCAACATTATTCGTTCAGACGATCAATCAAACGCTTCATGAGATCCATTCGTTCATGAAGAATCGCCACGATGAGGGCGGGCGCATCCTCTCGAGGCAGACAAAAGACGTAGTGGTGTTGGCATCGCGCCATTCGTAACGCCGGATAAAGCGCGCTCATATCCTTGAAAGGACCTTTGCCCTCGGCAAGGTTTGCGATACCTCGCTCCAAACCCGAGACGTAGCGGCGTACCTGGGCAGCACCCCATTGCGCACGTGTGTAGCGGATTACCGAACGTAGATCCGATTCCGCCTCCGCGGTAAGAATGTAGGCCGTCAAGCACGACCCTCGGCAATCTCCTCGTCGAGGATCTCACCTACGGTTTTGGTCGACAGTCTTCCGGCGAGCCCCTCATTGACGCGCGTGTTCATCAACGTCCTCAACTCCTCCCAGGCTCGTTCTCCATCTGGGTCACCGGGAAAGAGGCGCTCAAGTGCATACTGCTTGATTGTCTTGCCCTGCAAAGCGGCCAGCGCCTTTAGGCTTTGATGTTGTTGGTCCGTTATATCGATCGTCAATCGGCTCATCTAACGTGCTCCTGAACTGAGAACTCCCACATTAACACATATGTGGGTATGTGGCCACCGCCGATACCTCTGATCCGATGTCGCCTGGAGGGATCTGCTATTTCGAAGAAGACCGATCCGCCCTAGCTACCTCTGCTCGAGCAGACCCCCAGACACCGGTCACTAGACGTGTGCGTGCAGTTGATGAGAGCTGAACCGGCGGCCCCGCTCCATAACGATAGCGGCATAACGCCAATTCATGGACGTGCGACCTTCAATATCTGGTTCACCTGGAACCACCGATACTGCGACTAGATCCTGCGCCCAGTAGCCTCATCGAACAGATGCAGGCGCTCGATCGGAAAGATTAGCGAGATGTCATCACCCGGCCCAAGCCTTACCCGCTCACGGGAGACCACCACCGTGTTGACGCTGCCGACCTTGCAGAGGAGCAGCGTCTCAGCGCCGGTCGGCTCGATCGTGCTGATGCTGGCGACGACACCCGGGCCTGCCCCGACGACGATATCCTCCGGGCGGATGCCATAGACAATCCTGCGGCCTGCGAGATCCGAGCGGCCGCTGGGCAGCGGCATGACCACATCTTCCTGCGTGCGCATGACCAGGCCGCCGTCACCGGCTTCCGCCGTGCCGGAATAGAGGTTCATCGACGGCGAGCCGATGAAGGTCGCGACGAAGACGTTGGCGGGCTTGTCGTAGAGTTCGAGCGGCGCGCCGACCTGCTCGACGATCCCGCCCTGCATGACGACGATCCGGTCGGCCATGGTCATGGCCTCGATCTGGTCGTGGGTCACGTAGATGGTGGTCGTCTTCAGCCGCTGGTGCAGTTCCTTGATCTCGGAGCGCATCTGGACGCGCAGCTTCGCATCGAGGTTGGAGAGCGGCTCGTCGAACAGGAAGACCTTCGGATCGCGGACGATCGCGCGACCCATGGCGACGCGCTGGCGCTGGCCGCCGGAAAGCTGCTTCGGATAACGCGCCAGCAGGGCATCGAGCCCGAGGATGGACGAGGCGCGCTTCACCGCCTGCTCGATCGCCGGTTTTGCCTCGCCCTTCAGCTTCAGCGCGAAGCTCATGTTCTCGGCCACCGTCATATGCGGATAGAGCGCATAGTTCTGGAAGACCATCGCGATGTCGCGATCCTTGGCGGCGATGTCGTTGACGACAGTGTCGCCGATGCGGATCTCGCCGTCGGTGACGCTTTCCAGCCCGGCGATCATGCGAAGCAAAGTGGACTTGCCGCAGCCGGAGGGACCGACCAGCACGACGAACTCGCCGTCCGGAATATCGATATCGATGCCGCGCACGACTTCGGAATCGTCGTAGCTTTTCTCAAGTTGGGAAATCTCGACCCGAGCCATGGGAAAACCTCTTCTTATTGTTTGAGACCGGAGCCTGCGACGCTCTTGATGAAGTAGCGCTGAAGGAAGGCGTAGACGAGCACGATCGGGGCGAGCGCCATCGTCGCTGCGGTCATCAGCATGGGAATGTCGGTGCCGTAGCGGTCGTCCTGCAGAAGCGCCAGACCGAGCGACATGGTGCGCATGTTTTCGCCATTGGTGACGACGAGCGGCCAGAGCAGGCTGTCCCATTCGCCGAGGAAACGCAGGATGGCGAGCGAGATCAGCGACGGCACGTGCATGGGCAAGACGATCTGGAACAGGATGCGCCATTCGCTGGCGCCGTCGATGCGAGCGGCCTCCAGCAACTCGTCCGGCGTGCCGAGGAAAGCCTGGCGCATCATGAAGATGCCGAAGCTGCTGATCGCGGCGGGAATGATCAGGCCCGCATAGGAATCCAGCCAGCCGAAATCGCGCACCAGGATGTATTGCGGCACGAGGATGACGATGAACGGGATCATCATCGTGGCGATGATCGAGCCGAAGACGATGACGCGGCCGGGGAAACGGTATTTCGCCAGTGCAAAACCGCACATCGACGAGAAGAACAGGTCGAGGACCGTAATCGACGTCGAGACGATCAGGCTGTTGAGGAAATAGCGGATGAAGTCGATCTTGCCGAATACGTGCCCGATATTCTCGAACAGGCGCGGCTGCGGCGGGATGTACCAGAGCGGCTTGGTGAAGATGTCCTGCTGCTCCTTCATCGTCGTCACCACCATCCACAGGAGCGGCGAGATGATGACGGCGGAGGCGGTGATCAGCAGGACATGGATCAGCAGGCCCTGCGGATCGAGCTTGAACTTCCCGCGACGGGACTTCGCCTTGCGGCGCACGGCGGTCGCCTGGTTTTCGCTGGCTGTGATCGTCATGCTTGCGGCCTCAGGACACGGAACTGGATCGCGGTGAGCACCAGCAGGAAGCCGAACATGACGACGGCCATGGCCGAGGCATACCCCATACGGTTGAAGCCGAAGGCGACCTCGTAGATGAGATAGGGCAGCACCTTGGTGGCGCTCGCCGGCCCGCCGTTGGTCAGCGAATAGAACAGGCTGAAGGCCTGCGAGGCGCGGATGATCGAGACGACCATGACGAACAGGATGAAGGGCTTCAGGAGCGGCAGCGTGATATGCCGGAAGAGCTTCCAGCTGCCGGCGCCGTCCATGCGCGCCGCCTCGTAGTAGGAGGTCGGGATCGCCTGCAGGCCGGCCAGGAAGATCACCATGTAATAACCGACATTCTTCCAGACGCTGACGATCAGCACCGCCGGCATGGCGAGATCCTTGTCGTTCAGCCATTGCAGGCCGGCTATGCCGAAAGGCTCGGTAAACATCAGGTAGAGGCCGCCGACCGGCGTGTAGACGACGCGCCAGATCATCGCCACCGCCACCATGGTCAGCACGGCCGGCGCGAAGATGATCGCCTGGTAGAGTCCCCTCCCCTTGATCTTGCGGTCGAGCAGGATGGCAAGGCCCAATGCCAGCGGCAGTTCGAAGGCGATCAGGATCAGCGTGTAATAGATCGTCACCAGCGCCGAGTTCAGGAAGGTCTTGTCGGAAAACAGCCGGATATAGTTCCGGAAGCCGATGAACTTCGGGGCACTGACGAGATCCCATGAGGTGAAGGACACGTATATCGCGTTGGCGACCGGATAGAAGACGAAAACGCAGAAGAACAGGACGGCGGGCGCCACCATCAGCCAGGCCGTGCCCGGATAATGGTAGGTCTTCGTTTTCCGCCGTCCCCTTTTAGGGAGGGAGGGGCGCTGCAGGGTTGCAGCGCCGGACATCGGCTCAGTCATTGGGTCGATAGCTCCCCTTTTTTTATGTCATGCGCAGTCGGATCAGCGGATCATTCCGCCACGAGATTGTCGATCTGGTCGGCGAGATCGGACACGACGGCTTCCGGCTTGTCGCCATTGGCCGAGATGCGATCATAGGCTTGCGACACGGCGCTCGCCAGTTCGGCGAAGCGGTGCGTGTTCGGCAGCGGCTTGCCGATCGCCAGATCCTGGAAGAACGGCATCGCATAGGGCAGCGCCTTGACGACCGGAGTTTCGCGGAAACCCTTCCAGGGCAGGACGTAGTTGGCTTCCTTGAACCAGATGTCGCGGCTTTCCGGACGCTGGGTCATGTAGGACACGAACTGCCATGCTTCCTTCTGCATCTTCGAGGTCGAGCTGACCATGTAGATCCACGGGTTGAGGCGGGTCGCCGGCGTGCCGTCCTTGAACTGCGGCAGGCGGGCGACGCCATAGACGCCGTCCTTGAAGGTGACGTTCGGGTATTTCTGCTCGATGCCCGGCGCAAGCCAGAGGCCGGCATTCAGCATCGCGACGCGGCCGGAGGCGAAATCGTCGACCGGATTGATGGTCGGCGCGAGGCCGAGCGCCGACACCTGGTTCGCTCCATGGAACGTATCGTAGACATACTGGAAGGCCGCCAGGCCGGCGTCGTTCTTGAAGCCGTTGGCCGAACCGTCGGCATTGAGGAAATCGACGCCCTTCTGCGGCAGCAGCGAGCCCCAGTAGTAGAAATGCGAGGAGGCGCTGCGGGCCATCCAGCCCCAGCCGGCGCGGGTGACGGTGCCGTTGCCATCACGCTTGATGAGCTTCTTGCCCATCTCGGTGACTTCGTCCCAGGTCGTCGGCGGCTTTTCCGGGTCGAGGCCGACTTCCTTGAAGAAGTCCTTGCGGTAGTACATCGAGATCGAGGCCAGATCCATCGGCATGGCATAGAGCTTGCCGTCGACGATGAAGCCGTCCAGCGCGCCCGGCTCGAACGCATCGATCAGCTCCTGCTGCGACTTGAAGCCGAATGCGGTGTAATCGACCGGCGAGACCAGCTTGCGGTACACATAGTTCGCAAAGTTGTTGGCGCCGACCGAAACGAGGTCCGGACCACCGCCGCCGCCGGTCCAGGCGGTGAGGATCTTGAGCTCGTTCTGGTTGGTTTCGAAATTCTCGTGCTGGACCTGGATGCCGGCATCCTTTGCGAAGCCCGGAACCATGGTCTGGTTCACGATCTTCACGCGGGTGTCGTAGTTATGGCCCCAATATACCAGCTTGCCGGCGGCCTGTGCAAAGGCGGCGCGGACGCTCGGCCCGGCAAGCGTCAGGGCGGCGGTGGAGGCGCCCAGTGTCTTCATCAACGAACGACGTGAAATTATCATCATGCTCTCCTCTGTTTCTTCGTTTGGGTCGTTTGCCGTTCCGGCGGTCGTCTACCTGCCCATGGCGTAGCTCATACGCCTTGGATCTCCGGCGCCCGAAAGAACGCCGGTTCCGGCGTCCCTGCGGATGGCGCATATTCCTCCCGAAAGCGCGGCCAGACGCGGCCAGGGCTTCGGGTCGTGTCCCAGGTCCTTCAGCCGCGGGCCGACCTTGTTGATCAGCGGCTCCTCGACATAAACGAGGCCGGGCCTGGCCGAATGCGGATCCTCGGTCGCCGGCACGCCGTAGCTCGCCCAGCGCGGCGTCTCGACGGCGGCCTGGAGATCGGCGCCGCGATGCAGGTGGTGCATGAGAAACTGCAGCATGGCCTGGGTCTGCACCTCGCCGCCCGGCGTGCCGTAGACCATCAACCCTTCCGGCCCCATCATCAGGCCCGGATTGGGGGTCAGCCGCGGTCGCTTGCCCGGCGCTACCGCATTCGGGTTGGCCGGATCGAGCGAGGCCTGCAGGCCGCGGTCGGACAGGCCGAAACCGAGGCCGGGGATCATCGGGGTCACAAGGATCGTGCTGTCGCTCGGCGTTGCGGAAAACGCGTTGCCGTGACGGTCGACGACGCAGACATAGGTGGTGTCCGGGCTGCGGCGGCCAGGTCTTGGGAGGGCATCATTGTCCGCAGCCCGGTGGTAGGCGTCGAGCCCACCGGTCAGTTCGGCCGCATGCGCATCCGACAGCAGCCATTCGGTATCGATCTCGTTGATGCGCGGATCGCCGTAATAGCGGTTGCGCTCGTGAAGCGCCCGCTCGGCGATCTCGATCAGCAAGTGATGCAGTTCGGCTTCCGGCAGCACGGCGATGTCGTAACGCTCCGCCATCTTCAGCATCTGCAGCACGGCAGGCCCCTGCGACCACGGCCCGCAGCCGTAAAAGCACCGGCCGTGATAGGTGACCGACAGGACCGGTTCCTCCGCCGCCTCGTAGGCCGCCATGTCGGAGGCGCGCAGGAAACCGCCCACTTCTTGCGAAAACCGTCCGGCGATCTCGGCGATCTCGCCGCGGTAGAAACAGTCGCGGGCGGCGCGGATGCCGTTCTCACGGCTGCCGCCGGCGGCCTTTTCGGCGGCGGCGAGCCGCTCCAGAGTTTCGGCGAGCGCCACTTGGCGCAGCGGCTCGCCTTCCTCGGGCACCCTGCCGTCGGCCATGTAGACTGCGGCATTAGACCAGCCGGTCCAGAGAGGAGCTGCCTCGATCAGGTTGTGCCTGAGGAAATAATAGACGGGAAACCCGTGGCGGGCGAGGTCGATTGCCGGCGCCAGGGCCTCGGCGGCCGAAATCGTGCCGTATAATTCCAATGATTTGAGCCAAGCATCGAGCGCGCCCGGCACCACCCAGCGCTGCGGAGCGGCCGGAATTCGCCCGTTCCCCGCCGCCTTCACGGCCTCCAGCGTGGCCAGCGCCGGCCAGTGGCCGATGCCGGCAATGCTGGTCACCAGATCGCGCCCCGACATATGGATCAGAACCGGCGCCACGCCGCCCAGGTTTGCCATGTCCGGCTGGGTCACATTCAGCGCGAAACCCGCTGCAACACCGGCGTCCACGGCGTTTCCACCTGCCTCCAGGACGATGAGCGCTGCATGGGCGGCCAAGGGATGCCCCGCAGACACCATATGGCGGCTTCCCAAAAGCAGCGGCCTTGTGGTGCGGGCATTGGCGAAACTCATCCAAATTCCCTTGCGTTCAGAAGCGGGATGATGCGACAACCACGAAAACTTTGGTCGGCTGCTTTTAATCAATCAATTGGATTTAATCAGTCTCGCCGAAGAATTGCAACAAGATTCTGACAAAGTCCGTTCAGGAGCAGCCATGCTGTTTGGTACCAATCTCGACCGCGCCCAGCGTTTCAACCGAAGGGTCGTGCTGGAAACGATCCGGGTGAACGGACCGCTCTCCCGCGCCGAGGTGGCAAGGCTCACAGGCTTGTCCGCCCAGACGGTCACCAACATCATCGACCAGTTCAAGCCGGCGGGCCTCCTGATCGAGAAGCCGCGCCGCACCGGCGGCCGCGGCCAGCCTCCGATCGACCTGGTCATCAATCCTTCGGCCGCCTTCTCCTTCGGGATTTCCTTCGACGACCGCAGTCTCGTCGTCGTCCTGCTCGATCTCGGCGGCGAAATCAGGGCCGAGGTGGAACTGCCGGTGTCGCATCCGACGCCCGGCATCATCCTGCCGCTCATGGAAGCGGCCGTGAACCAGCTGATCAGCAAGACGCGGATTTCCCGCGAACTCATCTGGGGCGCGGGCGTCGTCATGCCGGTGCTCGTCTCGCAGGGCAATCCGACGGCGCTCGGCCCTAGCTCGGTGCCGGACTGGCAGAATTTCCCGGTCGCCGAAAAACTGCGCGAAAGGCTGGACCTGCCGGTCTTCCTCGACAACGACGCCACCGCGGCGGCGATCGGCGAGCTTCTGTTCGGCGCCGGCCGGCAGTTCTCGGATTTCTTCTACATCTATCTCGGCGTCGGCGTCGGCGGCGGCATCATCATTTCCAGCCGGCCCTATCGCGGCGCCTTCGGCATGTCCGGCGAAATCGGCCATATGATCAGCATGCCCGGCGGTCGCCCCTGCCCCTGCGGCAACAGGGGATGCCTGGAGCGCTACGTCTCGCTTTCGGCCGCAGACGCCGCCTTCCGGGAAGAGCCCGAAACCTTCGGTGCGATCAATCTGGACGAGCTTTACGAGGGGTTCGAAGCGCAGGATCCACGCCTCGTTGAGTGGCTGGACGAGGCCGCCGAACATCTGCGCAACGCGATCGTCTCGGTCGAAAACCTCTTCGATCCGCAGGCCGTCATCCTTGGCGGACCAGTGCCCGACACCATTCTCGACGCGCTGATCGCGCGCATCGAGCCCTCGCTGATCAGCGTCAGCCACCGGCAGGGCAATGCGTCGAGCCGCCTGCTGAAGGCCGAGACGGGGCTCGACAGCCGCGTGCTCGGCGCGGCGTCGCTTGCCATCTTCGACAGCATGACTCCGGATTTCTCCGTGTTGAAAAAGGAAGCGGTCGAGGCCGAATGACCCCGGCTATTGCGCCGCCGCGTGCATCTTTGCGGCATTCTGGGCAAGCCAGGCGACGCCCAGCAGACCCGCGTCGTTGCCGCAGGCAGCCTGCAGGACCTGGTTGTTGCGGGCCAGCATGGGCCAGGTGAGTTCCGGCAGATAGATCCGGATCGGCTTCAGGAGGGCTTCGCCCGCCGCCGCCACGCCGCCGCCGACGATGCAGGCTTCGAGATTGAGCGCATTGATTAGCGGCGCAAAGACGCGGGCGATGATCCGGCCGATTTCATCGACGGTTCGTGCTGCAGCCTCGTCATGTCCAAGGGCCTGGAACAGCTCCGGCAGGCTGCCGATCTCCTTGCCGGAATGGCGCTTGTAACGTTCGAGGAAGGCACCCGCGCAGGCCAGCTTCTCGAAATTCGCCGGCGTGCCGTCGTCCTCGCGCAGCATGACCGCGCCGATTTCCGGCGGTTCTCCGCGCGAGCCGGTCACCACCGACCCGTCGATATAGACGGCGCCGCCGATGCCGGTGCCAATCGTCAGCAGCATGAAGCGGCGGAGCCCGCGGCCCGCGCCGAAATACGCTTCGCCGACGGTTGCGGCCACACCGTCGTTCTCGACATGAACCGGCAGCCCGGTCGCGGCGGAGAGCGATTTTGCCAGCGGCTTCTCCCGCAGCGCCGATACGTTGGCGCCGCCATCCACCAGCATGCCGGTCAGGCGGTCGACGAAACCCGGCAGGCAGACGCCGATCGAGGACGCCGTTTCACCGGCCTCCTTCTGTAGGGCTTCGGTCAGTTCGGAAAGCCTTGCAATCAATGCATCGAAGGCAAGGCTCCGGTCGAAAACGACCTGCCTGCGCGCCCATACACGTCCACCACCGCCGACGGCGCCGGCCTTGATTGCGGTTCCTCCAATATCTATCCCGATCAGCATCGGCATCACCGCGTGAAAGTCTTGATCGCCAGCGCCTTTGAAAGGCCCGGATAGGTCATCGCGTCCGGGATCATAACCCGGCGCAAGGCCAGATCCACCGCGAGCCGCTGGAAGGGAATGCTGGCGAGAATGGTGTCGAGCGGCTGGACCGCTCCGGCGTCGAGGTGGAACCAGTCGAACGGCGTCGCCGCTTCGGTGAGGTTCAGGAGCACGACCTTCACGCCCCGCTCGGCCATCACGACGGAGGTGTGGGAGGCCAGATCGCGCTCTTGTTCGTCGGCGGCGATCATGATCACCAGGCTGTTCGCATCCGTGCCGTGCAGCCGGCCATGCAGCAGTTCCTCCGGCTCGAAACCGGCCGTCGCCACACCGGCGATCTCAGCGATTTTCAGCGAGGCTTCGAGCGCCACGCCGAAATGCCGGCCGCTGCCGGTGACGACGATATAGGACGGCAGGGCCTGCCCGCCGATCAGCGATGCAACGGCCATGCGCGACGCTTCGGTCGTCGCATCGACCGACTGCGCCGCAAGCTGCGGCAGGTCACGCCTCGCAAGCCCCGCAGCCAGCCGGAAACAGGCGGCGATGCTGGCGGTAAAACCCTTGGTCTTCGGTCCGATCGGCTCCTCGCCGATCGGCAGGAGGATCATTGGCAGGCCGAGCGCGCCGATCGGGCTTTCCGGATCGGCGGTGATCACCACTACCTGCCAGCCCTTGCCGCTCACGACCCGCGCCGCTTCGATGGACGTACTGCTGGTGCCGCTCTGGGAGAGGATCACCACCAGCGGATTGCCGAAAACCGCCCCGATATCCCTCAAGAACACGGCCGGATTGACGACCTCGACCGGCCGGCCGATGGCCGACTGCAGCCAAGGCCGCACGATGGTCAGCGCATTGAGCGAAGAGCCGGAACCGACGAAGAGCACGCGGTCATAGGCCGAACCACCGTCCAGAACACCGCGGGCAAAGTCCTGCGCATCCGCCCTTTCGAGCGTCCTTGCGGCCACCTCGCCCTGCTCTTCCATGAAATTTTCTATCGACATCGGCGCTCCGGCCAGTTCGCCGGATCAGCAGTTCCGGCGTCACACAGCATTTAATCTATCATCTGGATTTAATCGAGGTTGTCAATTAAAACAAGCATCAAGATGGCCGGCGCACAGGAATCCGGTTGCGAGAGGCAGGATGGAGACGGTCGAACTCTACAACAGCAGCATGGCGGCGCGCATAGGCCTCCTCGGCGCCGAATTGCGGGCGCTGAGCCTTAACGGCGCTGAGCTTCTCTGGACGCCCGATCCCGCTCTCTGGGACGGCACCTGCCTCGTCCTCTTTCCGGTGATCGGCCGGGTGAACGACGATGCCGTCAGCGTTGGGGGCACCGCCTACCCGATGCCGATGCATGGATTTGCGCTGACCAGCCGGTTTTCCGTCGTGGCGCAGTGCGACAACCGCTGCACCCTTGAACTGCGCGCCGGTCCGGAAACGCGGCGGAGCTACCCATACGACTTCGCGCTCCGGATGACCTATCGGCTGTCGGGATCGGCACTGCAGATCATCGCGGAAATCCGCAACGACGGCCGCTTCGCCCTCCCCACCAGCCTCGGCCTGCATCCCGGCTTCCGCTGGCCACTGGTGCCGGGTGTTCCCAAAGGCCGGCATCTGCTCACCTTCGACGAAACAGCGCCAATCCTCTACACTCGACCGGTCAAGCGGCTGATCGGCCGACCGGTTCGAACTCCCGCTGGAAGGCGGGTCGCTGAGGCTCGACGAGGCGCTGTTCGAGAAAGGCGGGCTGGCGCTGCTTTCACTGAAAAGCCGCAGCCTTCGCTTCCAAACCGAGGACGACAGGGCGGCAATCCGCGTCGCTTTCCCGGACATGGACGGCGCCATCCTGTGGTCGCGGCCGGGCGGCGATTTTCTCTGCATCGAGCCGCTGCTCGGCCATGCTGATCCGGTCGGCTTTACCGGGGACATCATGCAGAAACCGGGAATGGCGCATATCGCGCCCGGCGAGACGTTGAAGCTTACGGTGACGATCACGCCGGAATTTTCGCCGGCGTGATCGGATATACGTCGCCTCAGAGAGCGTGGTCGGCCTTCAGGATCGGCTTCGCAGTCAGCATGGCGTTACGGTAGCCTTCACCCTTGCGATAAACGAGTGTGCCTTCCTTGAAGACCATCGCAGTGGCGCTGAGCGCTGCGATATCCTTCGTTGCATCGCCGTCGATGACCAGAACATCAGCCAGCTTGCCAGTTTCCAGCGTGCCGACGATATTCGAGACACCGCAGATGTCCGAAGCCGTGCTGGTCGCCGAACGGATCACTTCGACTGGGCTCATGCCCGCCTTCACCATCAGGTCCATCTCATCGGAGAAGTCGCCGACCGGGTTGTAGAGCGTTGTCGCGTCCGTGCCGAAGACGATGCGCACTCCGGCCGCGACGGCCTTGCGCAGGCTTTCGAAATGCGGCGCCAGAAGCGACACGGACTTTTCCATGACGAACGGCGCTTCGCCGCCGGCCGGGCCCCGGTTGATGATGCGCGGGTAGACGGAAATGGTCGGGCAGAGCGCGACGTTCTTCTTCAGCATCAACTCGATCGCCCAGTCGTCGAGGAAGACGCCGTGCTCGATCGTGTCGACGCCGGCCTCGACGGCGCGGATGATGCCTTCGGTCGCCAGCGCGTGGGCCGCCACCGGCTTGCCGGCATCATGCGCCACGTCGACGGCCGCACGGATTTCCTGCATGCTGAACTGCGCCTGGGTCGGCAGTTCGCCGGGCGTGCCGGCCCCACCGCTCGCCATGACCTTGATAACGTCGGCGCCGAGCTTGATCTGCTGGCGGGCGAGCAGGCGCACGCCGTCTTCGCCGTCCGCTTCGGCGGAAAGGTTGGCCCAGCCGTGGCCGCCGGTCATGCAGATCGCCCGGCCGGACACGAGATAACGCGGTCCGACGGTATAGCCTTCGTTCAGCGCCTTCTTGAGGCCGAACACCGCGCCGCTCTGGGCGCCGAGATCACGCATCGTAGTTACGCCGGCGCGCAGCGCCGACTGCGCATAATTGGCGCCCCAGATGGCGGCGGCGCCTTCCGAAAGCCGCAGCATCTGCGGCTCGTGGAAGACGTGCATATGGGTGTCGATGACGCCCGGCGTCACCGTCTTGCCGGTGGTGTCGATCACCTCGCCATCGAAACCCGAGGTCAGGTCCGCGACCGCGCCGACCGCGCCAACCTTGCCGTCGACGATTTCTACGAAGCCGTTCTTGATCACCTTGTTTCCGAAACCTTTATAAACGGTCCCGCCCTTGAGCAAAATCCGGCTCGCCATAATTACCCCCAATTAAATCCATGCATTTGAATTAATCGCGGACGGAGCACATTGTCAATCGTCGAGTTGGTCGGGGCGAACGGTGTACGCAACGTCGGGGATCGCAGTCGTCGAGCGCATTGTCGACGGAGCGGGGCTCGGGGATTTCGGCCTCTCCTTGTATGAAGGGAAAGAGATACAACACCGCCGACAAGAAGAACTCACGCAAATGCAGGCGGGTCAAGCGGGCAAGACGAGCGGCATCGGAGAACGGCTGCGAGTTAACAGCAACCTCTGACGACGAGGCTTCTATGCCACGACGGTCCGATAGATTGCGCGCTCGCCGTATCGTGAGCTCAGAGTGAAAGTCAGCCCGGTCCAGAACATCGTGAACACGGCAAAAGTTGAACTTCCGATCAGAAACGTCACCTGAGCGGCGCGATGCCGTTTGACGCCGTCAACCATGAACATGAGCACGCTGCGATATGAAATCGACGTCACGGTGAACTCCTCCTTGGTGACCGGCTCGCACCATTGGCGTCGGGGCAGTGGCGTGCGATAGGATACGGCATGGGGCGATCAAAAGGTCGCGTCCTGATTGGAGTGCGCGCTGAACAGCGGCCTTGCGGAGTTTATTCGAGACGCTCAAAGGCGAAGCTTTCGGCGAGACGTGAAACCGAGGTTTCAATTGTAAGCTGTGCTTCACGTATGGCCTCCGTCTGCAACCGAGCAGACGGTCGTAACAGGAAAAGCGTCCGGGTGAGCGGTGGGTTTACGATCCGCCGGGCTATGAGCGTTCCAGCCTTCACTTCGCGGGTCACCGTCCCGAAAGGCAGCGCGGCGCAGGCAGTTCCGTCAGTGATGAGACCTTTGATCGCATCCATAGATTCGATCTGAAAGGCGACATTCAGCGGAAGGTCGAATTGCGCCATTGCCTCCTTGAGGAGATGTATGATCTGACCTTTCTCGGTCGGAATGACGAAGGTGGCCTTGGCAAGTTCGGCCATCTCGATCGGCTTGTCCTGTCCGTAAGGCGAATTCGGACTGGTGATGAAAAAGATCGACTCCTTCAGCATCGGCTGTTTCCGTATCGCCTTGTGATCCGGCACATTAAAAGCAAGCGCGAAATGGAGATCGCCGCGGGCGACGCGATCGCCCAGCAAATGGCTCATATCCTCCACGACCTGGACCGAAACCGATCGCGAAAGATGGCTGAGATCCTGCGCCAGGGCCCCGGCCAGCATCGCCGAAAGACTGGCCGTCAGCCCGACGGACAGAGGTTCCTTCTGGTTCGGTGCGAAACTCCTGATCGTCTTCTTCATCGTCGAGACATGCTCGAGCATCTTTTTGGCCTCGGCGAGGAAATATTGCCCTGCGGGCGTCACGGTCGTGCCGCGGCGCCCGCGCTCCAGCAACTGTACCCCGAGCTCTTCCTCAAGAGCAGTGATCTGGGCACCGAGCGCAGGCTGCACGATGTTCAGTGCAGCGGCCGCCTGCGTGATGCTACCAAGTTCACAGACGCAGACGAATGACTCAAGCTGGCGAATGCGCACGGAATCGTGCCTCCCTTTCCGAACGGCGAGCCAGCATGAATATCACGGAACGCCTTACCGGTCAGGGTCGGGGGCTGCGTCCTCAGTAAGGTGGTATAAAGGCGTTCAGCCGTCCAGGCCTGCACGTGAGAGATGATAGTCCCAAACCCGTTCAAGCACGCGCGGCTCAAGGTTCTTGGCACCAGAGAGAGTAACCTCACCAGGGGTCAGCGACCTCGGCTCACCGACAGCCAAAGATTGCATCAACACGTCGGCATTGCGGCAAAGCTGTATGCTGCGCATGACGAGTTCAGGAATGCCGCCACCAACCACGACAGCGCCGTGATTACGCAACAGGACGGCAGAGTGTGCTCTAAGTGCTGCCGCCAGCGAGGCCCCCTGCTCCGCCGTCGAGACAAGCATGTCCGTATCGCCGAATTTCGCCTGTTCGTCCCAGAAGGGCACGGTCATTCCAACCGTCGCCCCCAGATGCGTTACCGGCATCCAGGGCCTGCCAGTAACGCAGAAGGGCATGATCGAGGGCGAATGGAAATGGCAGACCGCTCGCACGTCAGGCCTGACCCGATAGATCGCGCCGTGGATGACCCGCTCCAGATACCCGCCTCGCGTGTCGGAGCCGACAATTTTCGAATCCGCGTCATAATGCTGGATATCCTCCAGCGAAACCAGTTCCGGGCTGCGAGACCGGGAAATGTGATAACCCGCCTCGGTATCCCTAATGCTCACGTGGCCGAACGCGTCCAGCACCCTTTCATGCGCCAGGATGCGATTCGCCTGCACCAGTTCCAACAATGCACCCTGATCGCTCATTCGATTGCTCATGGGGCCGCCTCACACCACGACCTTGGTCATGATGCCCGGCGTGAAGATTTCCTCCGGCGTCATGTGCCGTTCGGCAATGCCCTGCTGATAAGTATAGAGGAGCATCTGCTCGAAGGTCGGACGGTTCTTGTCGATGCCGAAGGGGAACGGATCGGCGCCGAAAAGGTCCCGCATCTTGCGGGCGTAGGTCGGCAGCCACGCTAGTGGATAACGAGAGACCGCCGGATCGAAGAGACGCTCCAGACTGCGGCGCTTCGATTCCTCGAAAGCGTTGTAAAGATTGCGCGTAACCCACTGATTCTGATCGACAATTCTCTTCTTTATGGCGATGATATGCATGATCGGCCAGACGCCGGTTGCCTTGTAATACTCTTCCTCGCGCTCGAGGAAGTCCGGGATCAGGCGCTCGACGCGCGGGTCCTCCTCCAGGAAACAGGTCGGCGGGCGTGCAATGATGGCGCAATCGATCTCGCCGAAGGCCAGCATTTCGGACAGCGACTTGTCTGCGATGCGCTCGATCGTGACACCTTCCGGCAATTTCAGGTCCACCTTTTCGATGCGGCCCGGCGCATTGGCCCCGGCCTGTACCCAATGCACATCCTGCAGCTTGACGCCTGCCTCGTTGTGCATCCAGCCGCGCATGTAGACTGCCGCCGAATGCGCCCATTCCGGCACGCCGATCCGCTTGCCCTTAAGGTCCGCCACGGTTTTGATGCCGGCCGCCTTGTTGACGTAGAAGGACGAGAAGCGGAACAGGCGCGAGCAGATCACCGGCAGGCCGATGATATCGCTGTCCGGACGGCTGACCTGCGCCATGAACTTGGCAAAGGAAAGCTCCGCGACATCCCATTCGCGGTTGAAGGTGAAGCGAGCAAAGACCTCGTGGTGCGAGAGCATCGACCAGTTATGCTCGATGCCTTCGGCGTGGACCGTGCCGAGGCGGAAATCGCGGAAATGATCGTAGTCGGTGGTGGCAATCGAAAGCTTCAAGCGGTTCATGACAATATCCGGAACTCAGCGAGTGATGACGTTGACCTTGGTGGGGTCGATGTTGACGAGAATGGGATTGCCGATCGGCGTGCGCAGGCTCGGGTGAACGCGAGCAAGGAGCCGCGTCTGGCCGACGGACACCATGTAGTCGACGCATTCGCCAAGGAAGACCTTGGTATCGACGCGGCCTTCGAGCAGATTGCCCGAAGCGCTATTCTGCTTGCCGGGCTCGATCAGGTGAACGTTTTCCGGACGGATCGCCACGGTGAGCTTGTCCTTTACATCGAGAGCCTCTTCCGAAGCCACCTCGATCGTTCCCATCGGGCTCTCAACCGCCCAGCGGCCGCTCTCGCTACCGCGGGCCGTCACCTTGCATTCCACGAAGTTCGACGAACCGATGAAGTCCGCGACAAACCGGGTCTGCGGCGCTTCGTAAATCTCGCGTGGCGAGCCGAGCTGGACGATTTGGCCGTCGTTCATGACCGCGATCTGGTGCGAAAGCGCCAGTGCCTCCTGCTGATCGTGGGTGACATAAAGCGTCGTCAGGTTCAGTTCGCGCTGCAGACGCTTCAACTCGAAACGCATCTGCTCGCGCAGCTTGGCGTCGAGGTTGGAGAGCGGCTCGTCGAGAAGCAGAAGGCGCGGTTCCATGACCAGCGCGCGGGCAAGCGCCAGGCGCTGCTGCTGTCCGCCGGAGAGGCGTGTTGCCTCACGGCCGGCATAGTTTTCCAGCGCAACGGCCTTGAGAACCCGCTCGACCTTTTCGCCGATCTGCTTCTTGGAGAAGCTGGATTTACCGACCCGCAGCGGGAAAGCGGCATTCTCGAAGACGCTCATATGCGGCCAGATGGCGTAGCTCTGGAAGACCATGCCGAAATTGCGGCGGTTGGGCGCCACAAAGACCCCCTTGCCGGCAGAGTAGACGGTCACGTCCTCGACGGAGATATTGCCCTTGATCGGCCGCTCAAGACCGGCGATCGAGCGCAACGTCGTCGTCTTGCCGCAGCCACTCGGCCCCAAAAGGGTGAAGAGCTTGCCCTGCGGCACGTCGAAGGAGATATCTTTGGCGGCGCGGACGGCCTTGCCCTTGCCGTCGGCATATTCGGTCGTCAGTCCCTGAACATTCAGCATTTCTATCTCCTCACCTCCGCCGTGCTCCCCGCCCGGCCGGCTTCATTCCCGGGACATCGCAACAGCTACGATGTCCCCGTTTCGTCATTCGTTATTTGACGGTCTTTTCGAAAGTCTCGCGCCACTGGGCGAGCTTGTCGAGCATGGCGGAGCCGTCGACGACCTTGACATTGAGATCCTTCGGCAGCGGCGCGATCTTCACATTGGTCGGCGTGAAGCCACGTTCGGCAAGAATCTTCTGGCCTTCTGTCAGCGTGAAATCCTGGAACAGGATCGCCGCATTTGGATGTTTTGCGGTCTTGGCAACGCCGAGGCCGTTGATACGGGCGACCGAAGGGCCGAGCTGCAAGACATTGATCGGCGCGCCATCCTTGTTCATCTGGTCGACCTTGTAGAGATAGGTCGTCAGCGCCAGCGGCACTTCGCCGGATGCGGTCAGGTTGGTCAGGAGCGTGTGGCCCTTGCGCAGAGAAATGCCATTGGTCTTGGCGAGCTTGGCGAAGAAGTCGATGCCCTCCTTTTCGCTCGGGAAGCTGGCATTGACGGTCGCAAGCCAGTCATAAGCCTCCGCTTCGAGACCGATCTTGCCCTTCCACTTCGGGTCGAGCAGATCATTCCAGTCCTTCGGCACGTCCTTGTCGGCGACGAGATTGGTATTATAGGCCGCGGTGATGATGTTCAGGCGGCTGCCGACCCATTCCTTGTGCTCGGGAACGGCACCCGGGAAGATATCCGGCGTGGCCGGCGATGTGATCGGCTGCAGGATCTTTTCGCGATGCAGGGCTTCGAGTTCGGGGCCATTGGTCTCGATCACATCCGCATCATAACGGTCGGCCTTGATCTCGGTGACGGCACGACGCAGCACATCTTCGGAAGAGCCGCGCCAGACGGTGACCTTGATGCCGTATTTCTTGGTGAAGGCATCGGTCATCGCGGTCACGTCTTCCACCGGCGTTGCGGTATAGAGCGTCAGTCCGCCTTCGGTTTTAGCAGCAGCTGCCAGCTTTTCCAGCCGGTCAGCGCCGCTATATTTGGAAATCTCGTCGATCGATTGAGCCGTGGCCGAACCGGCCAGCAGCGCGCCGACGGCGCTGGCGAGAGCAAGCGTCTTCAGGCTCTTCAAGGTATTGCGCATAGTATCCTCCTCCAAGAATTATGAGCGTTGTTATTGGAATGTCTTCTCGAATGTCTGCCGCCAGGCCGTCAGCTCATCCAGCATGCCGGTCGGTTCGATGACCTTGACCTCCATGCCGGCCGGGAACGGGACTTCCTTGGTGTTGGTCGGCGTGAAACAGCGGGACGCCAAAATCTTCTGCGCTTCGGTAAGTGTGAACTGCTGGTAGAGGATCGCGGCATTCGGATGCGAAGTCGTCCTGGCGATCCCGAGACCGTTGATGCGGGCGATCGACGGGCCGATGGTCAGCGCCTTCACCGGCGCGCCTTCCTTCTCCAACTGCAGCACGCGGTAAAGATAGACCTGCATCGTCAGCGGCTTTTCGCCTGACGCGGTCATGTTGGCGAGCTGCGGATGGCCCTTGTGCAGCGAGGGATGATTGGTCGTCGCCAGCTTCTTGAAGAACGCGAGGCCTTCCTCCTTTGACGGAAAGCTCTGGATCACCGTCGCCAGCCAGTCATACGCTTCGGATTCGATGCCGATCTTGCCGTTCCATTTCGGATCGAGCAGATCGTTCCATATTTTCGGCACATCCGCCGGCTTCACCGCGTCGGTATTGTAAGAGGCCGTGATGATGTTCAAACGGCTGCCGATCCACTCCTTGTGGGCGGGCACCGCGCCCGGAAAGATTTCCGGAATTACCGGAGAGTTCACAGCCTGAAGAATGTTTTCCCGGTGCAGCGCTTCGAGCTCCGGCCCGTTAGTCTCGATCACGTCGACATCATGACGGCCGGCCTTGATCTCGGCGACCGAGCGGCGCAGCACGTCTTCCGAACTGCTGCGCCAGAGCGTGACCGCAATGCCGTATTTGGCGGTAAAGGCCGATATCACTTGATTGACGTCATCTACCGGCGTCGCCGTGTAGAGCGTCAGCTTGCCTTCCTTCTTGGCGGCAGCGACCAGCTTTTCCATCCGGTCCGGGCCGCTATAGGCGGCGACGTCCGCAACAGTCTGTGCGAGCGCCGGGCCGCCGACAAGCGTTGCGACGAAGCCGAGCGCCAATGCCCTGCGGGTAATAGCTTTCAAAATATGCGATTTAATCATGCGTTCCTCCCCTTTTTGAAAGCCGGACCTCCCAATCCGGCTTAAGCTTCCTTGACTCCGAACCTCTTGCCGACCAACTGGGCGAGCATCACCACGATGAAGAGCGCGATGATCATCATCACGCCGAAGGCGGAGAGTTCGACATACTGGCCGTTCTGCCACAGCTCCCAGATGACGATCGACACCACTTCCGAACCGGGACTGTAGAGCAGCACGGAGCTGGAGAGTTCCCGGATCGAGACGACAACGATGTAAATCCAGCCCGCCAGCAGACCCGGTTTCAGCAGAGGCAGCACGATGCGGACGAAACTCTGACTCCAGGACGCGCCGCTCATCGCGGCCGATTCTTCGAGATCCTTGTGGATCTGCAGCATCGAGGTCGTGTTGTAGCGGACGCCGTAAGGCATGAAGCGCGTGACATAGGCAATGAAGATGATCCAGGTCGTGCCGTAGATGCCGATATCGAGATAAAGGTAGCAGATCATCACCGACAGGCCGAGAACGAGGCCTGGGAAGACCATCGGCAGCGAGGCGACGTTATCGAGCAACCAGCGGGCTGGCAGCTTGGTGCGGATGACAATCCAACAGATGACGGCGGTGAGCAGCATGATGGTGGTGGCGGCGCCGAGCGAGAGCAGCGCGCTGTTCCAGACCGCTTGACCGACCATCGGATAGTTGATCACCTTGGCATAGGCATCGAAGGACAGCCGGCTCAACCCCGCCCAGGACGGCACGCTGTAATACTTGTTCAGCGACGACCAGAAGAGCACGAGGAACGGCAGCACGATCACCAGGATCATATAGCAGACGATCAGGATCGCGGCCGGAATACGCCAGGGACCAAGATCGAACGGCCGCGGGCGGAAACCCTTGCCGGTGACGGTCGAATATTTGCTGCCCTGGCTCGAAAGCCTCGACTGGAAATAAATGCCAAAGGAGGCGATCAGCAGCAACGCCGCCGCATAGGCCGACGCGAGCCCGACATTGCTCGGATACTCGCGGATCGCCTCGTAGATCGCTGACGTGAAGACCTCGATGCCGACCGGCATGCCGAGCAGCGCCGGAACCTCGAAGGATTCAATCGAGCGGATGAACAGGATGAAGAAGGAGGCGATCAGCGCCGGCCAGACGAGCTTCAGCGTGATGCGGAACATGATCTGGCCGATCGACGCGCCCGACATCAGGGCGGATTCCTCCAGCGACGGATCCATGGACCGGAACGCCGCTGACATCAGCAGGAAGGCGATCGGCGAATAGTGCAGGCCTTCGACCCAGATCATGCCGCCCATCGAATAGATATCGAAGACCGGGCCAGACAGGCTGAACGTGTTCTTGAGGACGAGATTGAAGAGCCCGATCTGCGGGCTCGCCATCATGATCCAGGACACGGTGAACAGGATCGACGGGATGACCAGCGGCACGATGGAGGCCGCATAGAACATCATCTTGAACGGCGTATTCGTCCGCTCGTTGAGCCAGGCGAACAGCGTGCCGATGACCAGTGCGAGACAGGACGTGCCCGTGGCGAAGACCACCGAGTTTTTAAACAGCGGCAGAATGCTGCTTTCCGTCAGCGCCCAGACATAGTTTCCGAGCGTGAAGACGGCCGGAACGTCGCTTGCGGCAGGTGTCATGAAACTCTGCCACAGAAGGAAGCCCAACGGCACGAGCGCAAGCCAGCCGACAATCAGTACCGCACCGCCAATGATCAGCCATTCGGCCCGAATACGGCCGAAGAAGCTCGACTTTTCGACCGATTTTGCGTAACTGCTTTCCTGTAACGACATCCCGACCTCCCGAACGAACTGCTGTCGACGAGCCGGGAGTTAAACCCCGGCAGGCGACATCGCGAGGTTTTCCTTATGGTAACCTGCGATCTTCTGGTAGCTGGTGGATAGCTTCTCGAGGTCCTCGTGGCTAATCACCTTGTTGATGTCGTCGAACGGCTTGTCACCCGTCCGCTCGAAGACTTCGCGCAGGATGGCATCCGGCGGGTTCTTACGGTTGGTGAGCACGACCTGTGCGGTTGCCGGACGGCGCACCGCTTCATAGGCATGCATCGCCTTGATCGGATCACCTTCCTTGACGATGGCGTCGGTCAGCGCACGGCAATCAAGGATCGCCTGGGCGGAGCCGTTGGCGCCACGCGGATACATCGGGTGCGCGGCATCGCCGAGCAGCGTCACGCGGCCGAACGTCCACTGGTCGAGCGGGTCCTGGTCCACCATCGGATATTCGAGGATGGCGTCGGCCGCGTTGAAGAGCGCCGGGCAATCCAGCCAGTCGAACTTCCAGTTCTTGACGACATCGAAGAAGTCTTCGATGCGGCCCGGCTTGTTCCAGTCACGCTGCGACTTGTAGTTCTCGGTGGCGATATCGACGACCCAGTTGATGAGTTGGTTGCCTTCGCCGTCGATATTGTCGCGGATCGGGTAGATTAGTACCTTCGCCGTATTCAGCCAGCCGATGCGCACCATGCTGGCGCCGGTCAGGAACGGCTTCCACTTGGTGACGCCGCGCCACATGTTGATGCCCGAATAACGCGGCGGGCCTTCGTTCGGATAAAGCTGCTTGCGGATCTTCGAATGAATGCCTTCGGCGCTGACGACCATTTCGGCCTTGACCGAGGGACGCGCCGAGCCGTCGCGCGGATCGACGAAATGCAGCGTGACGAGGTCGTCGTCCTGCTCGAAGCCGGTGCACTGCCAGCCGGTCATCAGGCGATCGGCACCGCAACGCGCCTTGAATGCCTCGACCAGAACCATGTGGAGATCGCCGCGGTGGATCGAGAATTGCGGCCAATGATATCCTGCATAGCGGCCGGTCGGCTCGGTGAAGATATGTTGGCCGTAACGATTGTAGAAACCGGATTCCTTCGTGGTGATCGCCACCTTGACCAGGGCATCCTCAAGGCCGAGCCGGCATATCTCGCGTGAGGCATGCGGCAGGAGGTTGATCCCTACGCCCAGCGCCTTCAATTCCGGGGCTGCTTCGTAAACGCGCGAGGCGATTCCCTCTTCATGAAGCATGAGCGCAAGCGTCAACCCGCCAATGCCTCCACCTACAATCGTCACTTCCATTGTCTGCTCCCATCTCCCGTCGAGAATAGCTGGCACCTCCCGCCGGATACCGCCGGAAGACACTCGAAACTGGTCGGGGTTTTGGGCAAAGCTTCGCCACCACAGGAAGTACCTGCCGCGGTTAGTCCTAAAGCTATTGCAATCCTCCCGATCATCGCCATCAACAGAGCTCGAAGAAGCGCCGGTTCATTTGATGTCCGATGTATGACCATCGCTAGAGCTATTCTTGACGAATGACAAATAGTTTGATTCTTTGAAGTCATCGCGAAAACAGATCACTGAAAAGGTGATGCGCCAGTGACCGACGTTGTCGCGATTTCATGGTTCCCGGCTGTCTTGAGCCGTTCCCTTAACCCATATCGACCCCAGGGAGCGGCGCCGATGCGACGCCTTTGACGATCTTAAGATCGCCGCGAAACTGGGTTGAGGTCGGTGCGCGTGACGAGGAACAATTATATGCCCTGCGCCTGGGCGCAGGTTTGATTTTCGGGACGCTTACTCACAATCCGACAACTCGAATTGTGAAGGTCCGACGCGCCTTTCGATGACGTTGGCAGGACCGTTGAGAAGCGTTGCTAGGTTCATCAGCACGAAGAGGGCACGAACATCATCTCCCTGTCGAATGGTTGACGGAATCGATGATGATCCCACCGTGGGTGGAAATCGCTGTGAAAAGTGTGTCCTCGCGGCCATCAAGAAATGTGAAATTGAACATTGCGTGCCAGGACGGGCTATCAAGTCCGGGCCGGGCGCGCTGGAAACGGCAGCGCCTGCGGCTAGGAGCTTCTCGTCTTCAGAGACTTTCCACGATCGACTGGCTGATCCGCACGCCCGCAGTCGCGATATGATCACGCATGGCGTCCTCAGCTGCCTGCGGATCCCTCGCCGCAATCGAGGCGACGATGGCGTTATGTTGACGGACCATCTCCTCGCTCACTCCGCGGGTGAAAACACGTGTCCGCGAATTCACCCAATGCTGTTCCTTACGCACGGAATTGATGAGGCGGAATACGCCCCAAAACATTGTATTGCGAACACTTTCCGCAATCTTGGTATGGAAGGCGCTGTCCCATCGTTCGTATTCCCGTGGTGTTGCAGCTTGCGCCGCCCTGCGGACGAAAAGCTTCATCTGGTCGATGTCTTTCGGCGTCGCGCGCGTCGCGGCAAAACGGGCCAGCACCGGCTCGATCTCCAGTCTGACCTCAATGATGTCATGGGGGCTGGTCCGGTTGGTGAGCGATTTGAGGCTCGTGGACTTTGGCCCTACCTCTCGAACAAACGTTCCAAGCCCCTGCTTTCTGAAAAGCAGCCCCTCCCCTTCGAGTTCATTCAATGCCTCTCGGACGGCACGCCGCCCTACACCGAACCGATCGCTCAGTTCGCGCTCCGGCAGAAGCCGCTCCTCCCTAATGAACCGTTCGTCCGTAGCCTCGATTGCTGCACGTAGCGTATCGAGCAGACTTTGCTTGTTTCTCGTCGACACGATTATTCCTCATATTCGCGGCCACAACATGAACCATTGCGAACCATTTATCAAGATGTGCACTGCGCCATTTTTTTAGGCAGACTAATCAATTTGATTCATTATATGGCATAATTGCGGGAAATTAGCTTGACTATGCCCGTCGAATGACAAAAAAATAAGACCCGATCGCAGCAGCAGACGTAAAAGGCTCTGTGTATTTATAGAACCAATTTGAAATGGTTCATTTAAGGGGAACAAAATGGACAGACGTAATTTTATGAAACTCGCGGCCTCAGCCGCGCTTGCCTCTCCAGCCATCGGCTCGGCGCGCCTCGCCTTCGCACAATCGAAACCCGAGTCACTTGCAATGATGACCTGGGGCGGTCTGTGGGGCGATGGCATGGCCAAGAATGTCGATACGCCCTTTGCGGAAAAGACCGGCGTCAAGATCGTGCAGGATCGTGGATCCAGCCCCGTCGAGCGCATCACCAAGCTGAAGATCAGCCTCGGCAACCAGGTCTACGATCTCGTTCAGCTCCATGATGGTGTCGTCCCGCTGGCGGAGGCTCAGGGCGTTCTGGAAGAACTGGATCCGAACTCTCAGAATTTGCCTTTTCTTGCCGCCGTGCCTGACCGCTTCAAGCGCAAGGGTTGGGTGGCGATGATCTATTCCGCCCTCGGGATTGCCTACAACCCGAACCTGGTCAAAAAGCCTCCCACCAGCTTTGCGGATCTGTGGAACGAGGACTATCGGGGACAGATCGTCCTGCCGGAAATCACCCATTCGATCGGCCCCTACATCATCCCGATCGGCGCAATGGCAGCCGGCAAGGACGCCAGGGACGGCGAAGCCGGCTTCGACATGCTGGGCAAGATGGCCGCTCTCGATCCGATCTGGGCCAAAGATACGGACACCATCATGAGCGCGCTGGTCAACGAGGAAGCGGCCGTCGGCCTGCTTTACAAGTCGCAGACCTATACGGTGCGGCAGCAGGGTGGAAAGGTCGAATGGGTCTTTCCGAAGGAAGGAGCGATCTCCTACCTCTCCGGAACCGGCATTGCCAAGAATACCAAAAACAAGGCGCTGGCCGAGCAGTACGTGAACATGACGATCGACCCATCGACGCAAGGGTGGGTCGCCGAGGTGTTCAACTACGGCGGCACGCATCCCGACACGCTGGCCAAGCTGCCCGTGGAACTGCAGGAGAGAGTTCAGTTCTCGCCGGAAGAGACGGCGCGTATCGTCGACCTAGATCAGGAATTCATGTCCGCCAACCGCGGCCAATGGACTGACCGCTGGAACCGCATCGTTTCGGGCGGTTGAAGACAATGGACGGCGGCCTTATGGCCGCCGCACCAAATGGCAGGAATCCCAATCTCATGACGATTTTCAAGCTGGCTGACCGCGGAGCGTTCACCGGCATTCCTCTGACGTTCCTCAATCGATGCCGCGCATATCAATTCCCCGCGGCCGACGGTGCCGAAGGATTCGTGGTCGACGGGCAACTCGCTGAAGCCGCTGCGAGACTTGGCCTGACCGGCGAAGCTGCCGAAGGTCTGCCTGAGACAAGTACGCCTCCGCGCATCGCAATCTACGCGGGCGAGGCCGTCGGCTATCCCTACTGGGCCTATTATGCCCATTCCCTGCTCAGCCTGGGGCTGACCTTCTCGCCAATCGACGGCCGGCAGATCTTGGCCGGGGCGCTTTCGGATTACGATCTGCTCGTCATGCCCGGCGGCTTCGCTACCTGGGGCCTGGATCGCGCCGAAAACCTCGCCGGCATCGACGCGGCAATCCACGCTTTCATCTCCGCGGGCGGCGCGTTCATGGGTTCCTGTGGCGGCGGCTTCTATGCCTCGGACGGGCGGCCGGGCTGGCTGCGCGCGATCGACGCGACCCCGAATTATACGCAGGAATATCTTTCAACCGGAGCAGCGGTGCTGGGCATTTCGGTCAGCGACCCGGTTCTTGGACGCGGCCTGCCGGAGGCGATCGAACTGCCATACTATCACGGACCGGTATATTCGAATTCGGTTCGGGCTGCAGTCTCGCTCGGGCACTTCCGCAATTTCATTTCTGAAAGCCGGCTGTTCATCGACAACCCGCTTGCACCGTCACTCTTCGATCGCGAGATGAAAAACACGCCCGCCGTTCTTTCCGCCAATCTCGGACGCGGCAAGGTGATCATCTTTTCGCCGCACCCGGAAATGGGCGAGTTCCTGCGTAAGGGCATCGTGCTTGAAGCCTACGTTCGGCGGTTTCTTCCCATTCGCGGCTTCAAAGTCATGGACGAGACGCTACGCTTCTTCATGAAGGAAGACTGCGCGGGTTTCAGACTGATCTACAATGCGCTTGTCTATCTCGGTTTGTTCGAAAGGCGAGGCGATGGCGCCATCTCTGAAATGGAGAAGGTCTCGCCGCACGAACTCCTGCAGCTGCTCAACGAATTGGACGCGGCCATGATCGCCTCGTTTGTCAGGCTGGAGGCCCTGGCGTGCTCCGAGACCGAGGCAATGCACCACCTCCTCTCCGCCGAATTCGGAAGGCTGAAGCAGGAATGGCAAGACGTGCTGGCGGGCATCCGGACTGAATGCGCCGCAGGCCTCGTCGACATCCGGCTGGTCGATGGCCTTGTCGGCGTCCTGCAGGCATCCCTCCCCTCGCTCGAAGCCCCGTCGAAGCCTACCGAAACCCTGGTGTTGACCGAAATGCCGATCAGGCTCTGCGCCGCAGGACTGCGTATCATGCGGTGCGACAATGCCCTGGAGACATCCCATGAAAACCGATAGCACCACCTCGGCCGGCGCATCCGATGTACGCTTCGTCTCGGTCGAAAAGTCGTTTGAAACCGCGACCGCTCTGCACTCCCTGGACCTCGAGATCGAGCGTGGGACGCTGTTTGCGCTGCTCGGGCCGAGCGGATGCGGCAAGACAACAACCCTTCGCCTCATCGCCGGTTTCGAGCAGCCGACCAGGGGACAGGTATATATTCGCGGAAAGGATGTGACGGGCATACCGGCCTACAAGCGAAGCTTCGGCATGGTCTTTCAGAATTTCGCGCTTTTTCCGCATCTGAGCGTCACCGAAAACGTGGCATTCGGTCTGCAGATGCGCGGCATCGGAAAGGATGTCATCCGCCAGAAGGTTGCCGCCGTTCTCGACCTCGTGGCACTTGGAAAGTTTGCGGACCGCTACCCGCGCCAGCTTTCCGGCGGCCAGCAACAACGCGTCGCGCTTGCTCGTGCCGTCGTGTTCGAGCCGGACGTACTGCTGCTCGATGAACCCCTGAGCGCGCTGGACAAGATGCTTCGCGAGCAGATGCAGGTGGAAATCCGCCAGTTGCAACACCGCCTCGGCATGACCACGGTCTTCGTCACCCACGATCAGGAAGAGGCGCTGACCATGTCCGACCGGGTGGCGGTGATGAACCACGGCCGCATCCAGCAGGCCGGCACACCGAAAGACATTTACGATCGGCCGCGCACCGAATTCGTCGCGACTTTTCTCGGCGCGAGCAACATTCTCGAAGGACATGTGCGGGGCCGCGAAGGAGTTCGTGCTGTCGTGGACGTCGCCGGTAATCTCGTTCAGGTTTCCGGCACGCCCGTCAGCAAGGGGAAGCTGCGCTTCGCCTTGCGGCCGGAGAAGATCGTGCTCGATCCGCAAAGCGGCATTCGGGCGGTGGTGAAGGACGTCATCTATCGAGGCGCCCAGACCTTCCTTTACCTCGATATGGGAGGAATAGCCCTCAACGCGGTACTGCAGAACACCGCCGCGACGCCAGCCGATATAGAGACCGGCACCTCCGTGGGGCTGTCATGGGAAACGGCAAGCGCCGTCGCACTGGAGGATCCGACATGAACAGGGTCCTTCCCGCATCATCTCTGCTCTACGCTGTCGCCTTGCCACCGTTGGTGATCCTCGGCCTGTTTTTCGTTGTGCCGCTTTGCTACCTGCTGTTCGTCAGCTTCATGACGAATTCGGGAACGTCGCTCTTTGATCTCGAGCCGACGCTGATCAACTATGCCGAAATCTTCACCGACTCCTTCTACCTGCTGATCATCCGGCGGACATTGCTGTCTACGGCCATCGTCCTCATCCTCTGCCTGCTGATCGGCTATCCCGTCGCTTTCTATGCAGCCCGGTTGTCCGCCCGAGGGCGCATGATCATGCTGATGGTGATGATGGTACCGCTGATGGTCAGCAACGTGGTCCGGGCCTATGGCTGGGTCGCTATCCTGGGACGGCGCGGTTTGGTCAGCAGCTCGCTGACAGGCGTTGGCCTCATCGAACGGCCGGTGCAATATCTCTATTCCTTCGAGGCGGTAACGCTCGGACTGCTGACGATCCTTCTGCCCTTCATGATCGTCTCGCTCACCAACTCGCTGACCACCATAGACACGCGATATACCGAAGCCGCCTATTCGCTCGGCGCCAGCCCGTGGCGTGCTTTCCTGCGCGTTACCCTGCCGCTTTCCAGCCCAGGCATCGCATCCGGCCTTATGCTTGTCACCTTCCTGACGCTGAGCGCCTACGTGACCATCGCGCTCCTCGGCGGGCCACGCTACAAGCTGCTGGTAAGCTTGGTATTCGACAGCGTCACCACCTTCCGGTGGCCCCGTGCTGCGGCTCTCTCTTTTGCGCTGCTGATCATCGCCCTGATTATTGCGGTCATCATTCAGCTCGTCGTTCGACCTAATCGCGTACAGGGGAAGGGCTGAACCATGGGAGCCGTCTTCCTCCGCCTTATCGTCGGCATCGCGCTTACCCTGATCATGGGGCCGATCCTTGTCGTGCTGATCGTGTCGTTCAGCTCGGGCGATGCGCTTGTCTTTCCGCCACCCGGCTTCTCGCTGCGCTGGTTCGTCGAATTCTTCGGAATAGCCGAAATGCGCAACGCCTTCATGCTCAGCATCGTTCTGGCGCTCACCTCGGCCTGTGCTTCCGCCCTGCTCGGACTTCTGGGCGCCATCTATGTCTCTCGCAACCGGAACGGCCTTTCGACCTTCCTGCAGATGCTCATCATGGCGCCGCTGGTGTTTCCGGCGCTTATCCTCGGGCTTGCGCTGTTGCTGCTCTACAAAACGGTCAACATGAGCGTGTTGCCGGGCCTTTTCATCGCGCATGTGGTCGTCTGCCTGCCTTACGCCTTCCGAGCCGTGCTGACCTCGCTGCAAAGCTTCGACACAACACTGGAAGAAGCAGGCCAGAGTCTGGGCGCCGGGCCGGTGCGTTCATTCATGCTGATCACCCTACCGATCATCTGGCCAGGAGTTCTCTCTGGCTGGCTGTTCGCCTTCGTCGTCTCCTTCGGGGAACTGAACACCGCGCTGTTCCTGACGGGGCCGGGCATCGTGACACTGCCGATCGAAATATTCAGCTACCTGCAATTCCAGGGCAACCAACTCGTCGTCGCCGCGGCCTCGGCATTGCAAGTCCTCATCATCCTCTTCGTGCTTGTGCTGGCCGAACGGTTGGTCGGCGCCAAGCAACTCGTCCAGAGATAGGCAGTCGGATATGGCACCCTTTATCACACGCCCCGAACTCAGCGGCACTTTTGGCGCGGTCAGTTCCACCCATTGGCTGGGTACGTCCGTCGGCATGTCGGTGCTGGAGCGCGGCGGCAATGCGTTCGACGCGGCTGCCGCCTGCGGCTTTACCCTTCAGATCGTCGAACCGCATCTGAACGGGCCCGGCGGTGAAGTCCCGATCATCCTCAAGAGCGCGGGCGAGGACGAACCGGTCGTCATCTGCGGTCAGGGCGTGTCTCCAGCTCTGGCCAGCCTGGAGGCTTTCCGCTCGCTCGGCCTCGACATGGTGCCCGGCACGGGACTTCTGCCGGCCGTCGTTCCCGGCGCCTTCGATGCCTGGATGCTATTGCTGCGCGATTACGGCACTCTGCCGCTCGAAGATATCTTCTCCTATGCCATCGATTACGCGGAAAACGGCTTCCCGCTGCTGCCGCGGGCGATCGCGTCGATCATTCCGGTCGAGGATCTGTTCCGCAACGAATGGCCGACCTCGGCCGAGGTCTGGCTGCCGCATGACCGAGTACCGAAACCCGCCGCCCTGATGCGCACACCGGCCATCGCCGCGACATACCGGCGCATTCTCGACGAGGCAAGGGCAACGGGCGGTGATCGTATTGACCAAATCGAAGCCGCGAGAACGGCTTTTTATCGCGGCTTCGTCGCGGAAGCTATCGACCGCTTCTACCGGTCGGCGGAACTGTTCGACACGACGGGCCGCCGCAATGGTGGTCTGCTTCGCGGCGATGACCTTGCCCGCTGGTCGGCGACGAAGGAAAGGACCGTGTCCCGCGATTTTCATGGGTTGACGGTCCATAAGACCGGCCCGTGGGGACAAGGACCGGTCTTCTTGCAGCAGCTAGCACTGCTGTCGCAGCTCGACATCGGCAGTCTCGACCCATACGGCGCCGACTTCATCCACACGGTCGTCGAAAGCGCCAAACTCTGCTTTGCCGATCGCGAGGCGTTTTACGGCGATCCGAACAGTTCAGACATTCCGGTTCAAACCCTGCTTTCCGACGACTACGCCCGGGAGCGGGCCAAACTGGTTGGTTCCGAGGCTTCGCAGCGGCTGGCCGCCAGCCATCTTTCCGGGGCGGCGGAAAGGCTGGAGCGGATCGCAGCCCGCGCCGGCAGCGAGGTTCCGCAGGGGCCGGGCGGCGGCGAGGTCACGTTCGCCGCTGTGCCCGAGATCGAGGGCGACACCGTCCATCTCGATATCGTCGACCGTTTCGGCAACATGGTCTCGGCGACACCGAGCGGCGGCTGGCTGCAGAGCTCGCCCGTCGTGCCAGGGCTTGGCTTTCCGATCTCCACCCGAGCCCAGATGTTCTGGCTGGATGACGGCCTACCTTCGACGCTGCGGCCCGGAACCCGCCCCCGCACCACCCTCACCCCCACATTGGTGACCAGAGACGGAGAAGGTTTCCTTGCGATCGGGACACCGGGCGGCGACCAGCAGGATCAATGGCCGTTGACGGTATTCCTGCGGCATGTCCTGCACGGACACGGCCTGCAACGCGCGATCGACGCTCCCATGTTCCACAGCAAGCACTGGCCGGGATCCTTCTATCCACGCGAATACGAACTCGGCCGTCTTCTCATCGAAGACCGGTATGACGCGTCTGTTCTTGATACGCTGCGCGAGCGAGGCCACAAGCTCTCCGTCCAAGAGAGCTGGGCTCTCGGCCGCGTCTGTGCCGTCGAAAGACGAAACGGTCTGCTCTACGGCGCGGCGACGCCTCGCCACGCCCAGAGCTACGCGATCGTACGCTGACCGATCGTCCTATCGGGCACCGTCCCCATTCCATATCCTGCTTGTCCATGCGACCCTTCAGCGGATAGACATCGATGTTTCTGGAATGAAAATGTTGAGTCCTCTATCGAGACCGCGGGTCCAACGCGTCGCGCAGACCGTCGCCCAGAAGGTTGAACGACAGCACGGTCATGAAAATCGCCATGCCGGGCCAGAGCGCCATCCAGGGCGCATTGCTGAGGAAGCGTTGCGCCGAGTTCAGCATCGAACCCCAGGACGGGGCCGGCGGCTGGAGGCCGAGGCCTAGGAAGGACATACTGGCTTCTGCGATGATCGCGGATGCGATCGTCAGTGTCGCCTGCACCATCAACTGCGGCAGGATGTTCGGCAGGATGTGGCGCACTGCAATGCGCCATTGCGGATTGCCCACGGCGCTCGCAGCCTCGATATATTCCTCCGCCTTGATCGACAGAACCTGACCGCGGGTCAGGCGGATGAAGAGCGGCGTGGCGGTGATGCCGATTGCAAGCATGGCATTCGTCAGGCTCGGGCCGAGGAAGGCCGCGAAGGCGATCGCCAGGATCAGGAACGGGCAGGCGAGCATGGCGTCGGTAAAACGGCTGATGAAACCGTCAATGATGCCGCCGAGGAAACCGGCGGCAAGGCCGAGCGGAACGCCGATTGCCATCGCGATCGCAACCGAGGTAAGGCCGGCCATCAGCGAGGCGCGCGCGCCCCAGATGATGCGCGAAAGCATGTCGCGGCCGGCTTCGTCCGTGCCGAACCAATGCGCCATGGACGGGGCTTTGCGGACCAGTGTCCAGCTCTGGGCAGCCGGATCGTATGGGGCCAGCAACGGCGCGAAGACGGCGACGAACACCATGAGCAGCACGACCGCGAGGCCAAGAAGCGCGCTCTTTCGTTTCGACAGCCGCCGCCACAGGCGGCCGCGGAAGAAGTGCGTGACGGGGTTTCCCCTGGGAGTGGCAACAGATTTGGTTTCCGAGATCGTCAGCACGGTCAGCTTCTCAGTCTTGGGTTGACGAGGATGTATCCGATATCAGCCAGAAGGTTGAGGATGATGTAGAACAGCGAAGTCACGAGCACGACGCCCTGCACCACGGGATAGTCGCGGGTGAAGACCGCATCGACGATCAGCTTGCCGAAGCCGGGGATCGTAAAAATCTGTTCGGTCAGCACCGCACCGGAGAGCAGCGCGCCGAATTCCAGCGCGCCGAGCGTGATGATCGGCGTCAGCGCATTGCGCATCGCATGTTTGAACACGACGACCCATTCGCTGAGGCCCTTAGCGCGGGCGGTGCGGACGTAATCGCTTTCCAGCGCCTGCAGCATGGCACCACGGGTGTGGCGCATGATGACGCCAGCGATACCGGTGCCCAGCACGAAGGCCGGCATGATCGTTGTCGACAGGTTCATTTTCAGATCTTCCCAGGGGCTGACGAAGCCCGACGCCGGCAGCCAGCCGAGGTTTACCGAGAAGAACATGATGAGCATGATGCCGAGCCAGAAGTTTGGCAGCGAAATACCGGCGAGCGACACGACGTTGGTCGCATAGTCGACCGGCGTGTTCTGGCGAAGCGCCGAAATGACGCCGCCGGCAATGCCGAGTACGAGCGCCACGATGATGCCCATGACGGCAAGCTGCAGGGTAACCGGCAGCTTCAGCAGGATCAGTTCGAGGACCGGACGGTTGTGGCGCATGGATTCGCCAAGATCGCCGACGAATACGCCCTTTACCCAGTAGAGATATTGAACGATCAACGGCTGATCGAGATGGTACTGGGCGCGGATGGCGGCAAGCGTTGCCTCATCCGGATTCTCGCCGGCCAGCACCAGCGCCGGGTCGCCCGGCAGAAGATGCTGCAGCGAAAAGATGATCAGCGACAGCAAAACGACGGTCGGGATAAGCTGCAGAAGGCGGCGTGCGAGAAGCGATGACATGGTTTAGCCTCCTGTCACGGTCTGGGCCGGCCGCTTGGCCATGGCTTCAAACGCCGCGAACAGTTCTTCGAGCTTAGGATTGCGCGGCTCGCGGGCGACTTCAGCGGCATCCTGCGCCGGTAGTTCGCGCCAGAAGGCGCAGGCATTCGCATGGCCGTTCGGCTCCACGTCGAGCTTCATGCTGACGGTCTTGCATTCCGGCCGCACGTACGGACAGCGAGTATGCAGGCGGCAACCTTCCGGCGGCGAAAGCGGGCTCGGTAAGTCGCCACACAGGCGGGCGGCCTTTGCGCGCTGGTGACTCGGCGGAGCGGCGACTGGAATGGCCGACAGCAGAGCCCGCGTATAGGGATGGCGGGGCACCGCGAAGATTTCGTCGGCGGTGCCCATCTCGACGACATTGCCGAGATACATGACGGCGACACGGTCGGCGATGTGCTTCACGACGCCCAGATCGTGCGAGATGAAGACGAAGGCGAGGCCGAGGCGCTTCTGCAGGTCCTTCAGGAGGTTGAGCACCTGCGCCTGGATCGAGACGTCGAGAGCGGAAACCGCTTCGTCGCAGATGATCGCCTTCGGCTCGGAAGCAAGCGCTCGTGCAATGACCACACGCTGGCGCTGGCCACCGGAGAATTCGTGCGGATAACGGCTTGCCTGTTCCGGGCGAAGGCCGACCATTTCGAGGAGTTCGGCGACGCGCCAGGCGCGTTGGCCCGCTGGAACGATATTGTGCAGCATCAGCGGTTCGGCGATCGTTTGAGCGATCGTCATGCGCGGATTGAGCGACGCATAGGGGTCCTGGAAGATCAGCTGGACATGCCGCCGCTGTTTACGCATCGCCGCATGGCTGAGATTGGTGACATTCTGGCCATCGATGAAAACTTCACCGGCGCTCGGTCTAATCAGCCGCATCAGCAGGCGGCCGAGCGTGGACTTGCCGCAGCCGGATTCGCCGACGATCGCGAGCGTTTCGCCCGGCATCAGCCTCAGGGTGACATCTTCGACGGCGCCGACTGATGCCAGCGGGCGGCCGAACACGGTGCGCTTGACCACGAATTTCCGGCCGAGCCCGCGGGCTTCGATAATGGGAGTTGTGGTAGTCTGGGTCATGGGACGAGGTCCTGCATGGGCGCACGCCAGCAGCGGCTGAAATGACCGGCGGAGACTTCGATCAGTTCGGGCATTTCAGCGCATTTTTCGATGCGGAACGGACAGCGCGACTGGAAGCGACAGCCTGACGGCGGATTGGCCATGTCCGGCACCGTGCCGGTTATGGCGACGAGTTGTTCGCGCTTCTCATCGAGACGCGGCAGCGAGCCGAGCAGACCGACTGTGTAAGGGTGCTGCGGGAAGGTAAACAGTTCCTCGACGGAACACTGTTCAACCACTTGGCCCGCATACATGACGATCACGTCGTCGCAGGATTCTGCGACCACGCCGAGATCGTGGGTGATGAGGATGATGGCCGTGCCGGTCTCCTGCTGCAGTTCGCGCATCAGTTCCAGCACCTGCGCCTGGATCGTCACATCCAGCGCGGTGGTCGGTTCGTCGGCGATCAGCAGTTCCGGATCGCAGGCAAGCGCCATGGCGATCATCACGCGCTGGCGCATGCCGCCGGAAAGATTGTGCGGATATTGGTGGTAACGGGTCTCGGGCGAGGGGATGCGCACCAACTTCAGCATGGCGATGGCGCGTTCGGTCGCTTCCTTCTTCGACATCTGCCGGTGCCGCAGAATGACTTCGTTGATCTGTTCACCAACCGTATAGGACGGATTGAGCGAGGTCATCGGCTCCTGGAAGATCATCGCCAGCCGGTTGCCGCGAAGGCTGCGCATGCCGCTCTTCGTTTCCTCGAGCAATTGCCGTCCGTCGAAATTGACGCTGCCGGAAATGCGGGCACTGTGTTCGGGCAGAAGCCGCATGATGGCAAGCGAGGTAACGCTCTTACCGCTACCCGACTCACCGACGATCGCGAGGGTGCGGCCCTTCCCGACCGAAAAGCTGACTCCGTCCACGGCGGTGACCGTACGCATATCGCCCTCAAAGACGACGCGCAGGTTATTGACGTCCAGCACCGACGCACGTGCGTCGTCAGCCCGAACAGATCGGGCTGACTGGTTTTCAAGTGTATGTTGAGACGTGCTCATCGAAGCTTTTGTGTCAGCTTGGGTATTATTTACGGCTGACGCCAGCCAGACGGATGATGCCATCCGGAGCGGGCTTCATGCCAACGATGTTGGAGTTGTGGGCGAAGATCCACTGCGAGTGGTACAGGTAGACGATCGGCAGGTCCTTTTGGAGGATTGCGACGGCCTTGCTGTATTCGGCCTTGCGAGCTTCCACGTCGCCGATCGAACGAGCCTTTTCGAGCGTCGCGTCGAGTTCCTTGTTGCAGTAATGCGCATCGTTGGTCGGCGCACCGCAGGAGAGCATCGGAGTGATGTTCAGGTCAGGGTCGACACGACCGCTCCAGCCGACGAGGTGGGACTGAAACTTGCCCTGGCGGGCGATGTCGAGCAGCGTCATCAGCTCGGTCGGCTTGATCGAAACATTGATGCCGATTTCCTGGACCATGGCCTGGATCAGAGTCGCGACCTGCTGGCGCTCGGCGTCGGTCGGCACGAGGAGTTCGAGATCGACGGACTTCACGCCGGCTTCCGCCATCTTCCTCTTGGCGGCTTCGATGTCACGGGCCGGAACCGGGAACTTCTTGTCGTAGAAGGGACTCGACGGGGGGAACGGCTGGTTGCCGATCGATGCCTGGGCGTCGAAGACGACATTGCTGATCGCTTCGCGGTCGATTGCGAGGCTGAAGGCTTCGCGGATTGCGGCCTTCTTGCCGGCGTCGAGGTTTGCGCCTTCGCCGCCGATGCTGAAGGTGATGCCATAGTAGCCGAGGCCGACGACCGGATCGACGGCCAGCGCCTTGTCCTTCTTGACGGCTTCGACGTCCGTTGCCGCGAGACGCTCGATCAGGTCAAGCTGGCCGGAACGCAGGTTCAGCAGACGGACGTTGGAATCCGGCATGCCGCGATAGATCAGGCGGTCGAAGCTGTACTTCTTGGCGTCATAATATTGCGGGAACTTTTCAAGGACGATGCGGTCCTGAACGACGCGCTCGACGAACTTGTACGGGCCGGAGCAGACCGGAGCATCGGTGAACTTCTCGCCGAGCTTTTCACCTGCCGTCGGGCTGATGATCATGCCGGCGCGGTCGCTGAGGGCCGCGAGCAGCGGAACGGACGGCGACTTCAGATTGATCTGAACCGTGGTCGGGTCTACGACGTCAACCGTGTTGATCGCGCTGATTTCCGGCTTGCGGCGAGAGAATTTTGCGTTGAGGGCCCGCTCGAGATTGTACTTGATCGCAGCGGCATCGACCTTGGTGCCGTCATGGAAAACGGCGTCGTCACGAAGCTTCAGGGTCAGCGTCTTGCTGTCGGCGCTCCATTCCCAGCTTACGGCAAGCATCGGGATGATCTTGCCGTTTTCGTCGATATCGACGATCTTATCGCAAAGCGACTGAAGAACGTGGCGACCGACGAAGCTCCAGTTGGTCGATGGATCCAGCGTATCCGGATCGTCCTGCAGGCCGATCTTCAGAACGGATTGGGCAGCGGCAGGTGCCGTGGCGGAGGCCAGGCCGCCAAGCGCCAGGCCGGCTACCAGTGCGAGGTAAAGTGGTTTCATCGAATTCCCTCTCTTGTTTAGAACTCTTTGTTTCGGCCTAGCGTGCGACCGCGTAACCCTGGACGCCGCGCGGGTTGGAACCAGCCTTGATCAGCTGAACGTCGCCATCCATTTCCCGTGCGACGGCTGCAAGACGGCCCTCGGACCAGGCATCGGCAACGGTAATCCTGTGACCACGGGCCGCGAGATCTTCGCGCACTGCCTCCAGGAAGCGGGATTCCAGCGTGACCGCGCCATGGCTGATCTCACGCGGCCAGAACGAAGATGGCAGGTGGTCGGTGTGGAAGGACGGCGCGTCGATCGCCTCCTGCAGGTTCATGCCGTGATGGATATGGTACATCAGCATAATGAGCTGCCACTGGTCCTGCTGGTCGCCGCCCGGCGTACCGAAGGCCATGTAGGGCTGGCCATCGCGGAAGACGGTGGACGGGGTTAGCGTTGTGCGCGGACGCTTCGACGGCATGAGTGACGAATTTAGACCTTCTTCGAGCCAGAACATCTGGCCGCGGGTGGTGAGGCTGAAGCCGAGGCCCGGGATGACCGGGCTCGACTGGAACCATCCACCGGAAGGCGTTGCTGAAACCATATTCCCCCAGCGGTCGACGGCGCTGACCTGCACCGTATCGCCGCGCTGTGCGCCCTCTAATGTGAGCGCCGGTTCGCCATACCTGTCGTTCGGCAGCTTGGGTTCACGGGCGACTGTCGGCTCTCCGCCGCCAAGGCCGGGTTGATGAATCGTGCCGACTGTGCGCAGCGGCGGCATATTGGGATTGCGGCCGTCCGGCGTACCGGGGCGCACTTCCATCGAGGCCGTGTTGGTGATCAGAGCCCGGCGGGTATCGGCATAGTCGGAAGACAAGAGCGCCCCCATCGGCACGTCGGTACTGTCGCCATACCAGGAATCGCGGTCAGCCATCGCAAGCTTGGTGGTCTCGACGACGAGATGCACGAAATCGGCACTCATCGGGTCGAGATCGGCGATATCCGTGCCCTTGAGGATGTTCAGCATCTGCAGAAGAACCGGGCCCTGCGACCACGGCCCGCACTTGAAGACCTCGCAATCGCCATAGGTGGTGGAAACCGGCTTTTCGATCAGCGGCTTGTAATCGGCCATGTCCTGGGCTGTGATCAGACCCTTGTGGCGACGGCCGGACACATCCCAGACTTCTTCCGTTGCGCAGAATTCCTCAATCCGTTCGGCGACCGGGCCGCGATACCAGAAATCAAGCGCAGCATCGATCCGCGCTTCGCGAGTCTTGGCCGATTTCGTCTGGTCGATGATCTTCTGGTAGAGGTCTGCAATCAGTGGATTGCGGAAAAGCTTGCCGGATTGCGGCGCCACACCGCCAGGCAGGTAAACTTCCGCCGAGCTCGGCCAATGCGTTTCGAACAGCTGGCGCATGGAGGCGATCGTGTTGGCAATACGCGGCACCAGCGGATGGCCGGTCCGTGCATAATAGATCGCCGGGGCCAGGACGTCTTCCAGTTCAGCCGTGCCGTAGTCGCGCAACAGGGTCAGCCATGCGCCGAATGCGCCCGGTACGCAGGCCGCAAGCAGCCCGGTTCCCGGAATAATATCGAGGCCAAGTTCCTTGAAGTACTTCATCGTGGCCTTGGACGGGGAAGGCCCCTGACCGGAAATCACAGTCGGGGCCGTTGCGCCGGCAGGTGTGACAATGATCGGCACTTCGCCCGCAGGGCCGTTGAGATGGGGTTCGACAACCTGAAGGACAAAGCCGGTCGCAACCGCGGCGTCAAAGGCCGTATGGCCTTTTTCCAGCATGGACATGCCGACTGTTGAGGCGAGCCAGTGGGTCGATGACACTGCTCCGAACGTGCCCCTGAGTTCCGGTCGTGTTGTGAAGGTCATGGCAATTCCCCGGCCAGCCGCGTGCGTCCCATCTTTCAGCCTCTTCGCAGAGGTTACCGGCGGGACCGCATGTTGGTGCTAGATTATATACAAATCTAAATGTTAAGTGCCGCATCGCATGCGACAGCCCCTCTCTGTGGACATACTGTATATTTGTTCCCGACATTGCAAGGGGATTGTGTAATATCTTGCCGATTGGGCGATCAAAACGATACAAGCAGACAGCCCGAAATGGGCAAAGGGGGATGCCTGATGCTGGAAACTCCGGCTAACGCCAAGAAAAGTCGAAGTGATTTCGTTGCAGAACAGTTGGAGGAAGCTGTGATCAATGGCGACATCCCGGCGGGTTCACGTCTCGATGAAACATCGATCGCGGCGCAGTTCGGCGTTTCGCGGACGCCGGTTCGCGAGGCATTGCACATTCTTTGCGGCCGCGGTCTTGCCGAACGTGAGCCTTACAAGGGCGTCGTCGTCATCCAGATTTCGGCGCAGCGTATCGACGAGATGTTCGAAGCGATGGCGGAACTTGAGGCAACTTGTGGCCGGCTTTCCTCACACCGGATGACGATGAGCGAGCGAGCGGAGCTCGAAAGCATGCATCGGGACATGAATGCGTTGGCCGACGAGGGCGATCACGAAGCCTATAACGAGATCAACACACGGTTTCACAGCCTGCTCTTCCAGGGCAGCCACAACAGCGATCTCATCTCGGCCGCGCAGACCCTGAGGCTGAAGCTTGCACCTTTCCGCAAATATCAGCTGAAGGACAAAGGTCGCCTGAAGCGTTCCTGCCGCGAGCATCAGCAGATCGTTGACGCCATTCTCGATCAGGACCCGAAAGCCGCAGAAAACGCGTTGCGCCGCCACCTCGTTTCCGCGGCCCAGGAAGTCCTTCTCAAGCGCCAGCGACAGGAAGACGAAGCCGCCGCCAAAAGTCACCTTTGAAGAAAGCATATCGATGTCCGATACGATCGAAAAAGACGCCATTCGCAATGTCATCGCAGAGATGCAGGCCGCCTGGAACCGCGGGGATTTCCACGGATACATGGCTGGGTTCGCAAATCCTGACGTGATCTTCGTCTCGCGAGGCAAGATCCAGAAGGACTGGCAGGCAACGCTGGACCACTATATCGACGATTATGGCGGGTCCCCCGGCTCACAGGGCGAGCTTGCCTTCTCCAATATCCGGATCGAAATGCTGGCACCGGATGCAGCGCAACTGATCAGCGATTACAAGCTGGTACGCGCCGTCGGAAACCAGTCCGGCGTGAACACCCGCCTAATGCGCAAGCGCGACGGCAAATGGATTATCGCACTTAACCACGTCTCAAACACTGAACGGTAGGGTGCGCCTTCCAGATGAATAGCAATGCGCCAAACCAAGATGTTCTACTTTTATTGCCGCTTCTGGTCCTGGATTGTCTGCCAGAAACGTAGAGACGAGTTCGCTCAATGGCTTTGCACAACATCGCTGTTGCCAGAACATAGTAAGGTCTTGAAAGGATTCGAACCTGTGACCCACAATGTGATTGACATCAAACCGCTGAATATATGGATAATCTCCGCATGTGAGATAGGATCTGACTATTGGAGCAGATTGAAACTCTCGCTCGCCAGTTCCGTGACGCGATCGAACGGTTCATGGTCAACCAGCCTCCCACCATTATGCAAAACTTTCCGCCTGCCGCTCGAAACGACAGCAGGCCAGATTTTGCTACCCAATGCCGGAACTTATGCTCCCTGAAGTTTCGAAAAAAATTGAATCTCAGCTAGCGCAATCCGGTCCGCCATTGAGAAAAAAAGGAGTTGAGTGCGGTCATTCAGCGTAAGCACTGATTTGACTTCGGTTACGTCATCACAGCGCGCTTCTGAAAAGGCGATGCCCTCTCGCTCCAACTTTTCCTTCACCAAATCAAGATCGGCTCCAGGGAGATAACCGGATAGATCAACTTCTGTTCTCTTTGCGATTTCAATTTTATGATGTTTTGGAGCGGGTTCTCCTCCAGAGGCTTCCCACAATTGCAAACCAATTCGGCGCACTTCGACTCGATTTTCCACTGCCCAAATAGCTATTTGAAAGTCACCATATCCCAACAAGGCACTAAAAGGGTCGGAACCACCAAAGTCCCACCATTCCGGCGGGCCGAGCTCCTTACCCAATATTGACAGGGACATGTCAGGCCTAATGGGGCAATCGTTTCTATTTTTCAGTAGTTTTCCAATATCGATAGTTCTCATTTACGAGGACCCTTATCATCCTGACTGTTTTTGTCGTCAGAGGAATCACTGTCACTTTTTTTATCAGTGCTGTTTTGGGAGAGCTTGCTCTCAATCACATCGGACAATTCCTGCAGTTCCCTTTTTCTATCTGCATATCCTTTGCTGCCCTTCAGGTGATCTTGTGCCGCGTTCACTTGATCATGAAGCTTTTCCAAGCCTTTTGTTGAACCTAAGGTAGGCTGGAGTGAGCCTATGGCTTCATCAAACGCCTTACCTGGAACAGCGCCTCCTACTGGTTCAAACTCGAAATCTCCCTTTGCGCCTGGGCGTATCCCAACCTCATGCTGGCGACCCTTGGAATCAACCCCTTTCCAATGCGCTCCTTTATCACCCCAGTCATTCAGCGATCCGGGGCCGGTATAAATGCCGTCTTTGCCAGCCATATTGGATGCGGTGCCAGCCAACGGCGAAAAATTGACCTTGCCGTCATCGGCGAGGTCGATACCTCCCCATATACCTAGTCCGACCGCGACACCCACCAGGGCTTGGCAACCTCCCGATGCACAGGCGATACCTAGACCGATTGCGATATCGTCTAGCAAAACGATGTGACCGTTCGGATCGCTTTTGTTGATTGGGTCATTCAGCGAATACGAATATCGATTGGTGCCGACGCCCGGCGCCGCCGGGTCCATGGTATCGGGCGAGATAAACCGCGCGTTCGCGGCCGATCCGAACGAGACGGACACCATGCTGCATACAAGCAACAGACTTAAAAACCGGGCCAAGAGCCCACCGGAAAAGAATTTCATGAACAAGCCCCCGATTACGTTCGTTCGTCATTGAACCTGGCCGTCTTGCTGCCGCCACCCCAAGGCTTCCGCTTTCGCAAATGCTTCCATATTCCGCCCATACCACTGATCGGCCCTGGTCTTCAGATCGGCCGGAATGTCTTCCAACCTTGTGTACTTCCCCGCCAATTCCCGCCGCAAAAGGCCGTTGTAGGCGCTGCCCTTCTTGACCAGCCCATAGGCGAAGTTCGGATAATGCAGCAGCAGCACGTCTGAGACGGCGATCGCACTTTCGAACTCACCTTTGGCGATGTGATCTTCGATGAGAAAGGCGGCGATCAGCGCCGTTGCTTCGTCGTGGGTGAGAGCACGGAGATAGACGCCATTTGCAACGGCTCGGTCGGACATCGGCAGTTTCTGCCGATACCAGCCATCTCGGGTAAAACCGCCACCACTGGTGGTTTCCAGGTTCCAGACCTTGCCGTCATCGTCGGTATATTTGACGAAGACATGCAGCGGTGCCTCAGCCAGCGCCATCGTCAGGCCGAGGCGCTGGCCGAGCGCCAGGAACAGGAGCGGCATGGTGATGCAATTGCCGCGCCGGGTGGTCAGATAGCGTTGCAGCAGCCGGTTTGCAGGCTTCTCGCCGAGCGGATCGTCGAGATCGTACCGGAACGGTTTTTTGCCGTTCCAGGAACCGCTCTCATACAGATATCGTTTCAGGGCGGTGAGCTTGGCGGTGCTATCCACATCCTTGCCCGCCATCTCGGCGATCTCGGCCGCCATCCGGTCGACCATAGATTTGACGGCGGCCGTGTTCACAGACGGGTCGACCATGGCATCGACGGTCAGCTTGACATCGAGAAGGTCCCGAGAGGGTTCAAACAAGGCTTCGACCTGTCGCTGCACCGGGACGGGATCGGGTCTTGGCGACTGGGCAAGCGCGGCCGCCAAAGGTGCCAGCACCACCGCAATGGCAATGGAAAAGCTCCTCATCATTTGCCACCGGCTCGACGGCTTGCTGCCGTTGCGGAAGAGCCGGCGTCTATCGACTTGGAGTCAGCATTGGTCATTGCGGCCATTGCGCTTGCTGCCGCCCTCATGAGGATCGACGTGTTCCGCGGCTCGATGACTGGTTGACCGCCCGTCTGTTTTGCATCAGGGCGCGCGCCGTCATCCTTCGGGATAAACCTGCCGAATGCTGGATCGTAGTATCGTGCGTTGAGGTACATGAGGCCGGTTTCGGCATCGAAGCGTTCGCCGATATAGCCCTTCCTGGTCTGCATCGCCGTGTTGGTCGGCTGGCCATAG